>NZ_JAPMLV010000001.1:2424169-2727191 GCF_026420145.1 Enterobacter pseudoroggenkampii | reverse complement strand
ACCTGACCCCATGCCGAACTCAGAAGTGAAACGCCGTAGCGCCGATGGTAGTGTGGGGTCTCCCCATGTGAGAGTAGGGAACTGCCAGGCATCAATTAAGAAGAACCCCGTACCGAAAGGTGCGGGGTTTTTTGCTTTGTGCTTTCCCACTCTGGCCTTTCTCCTAATCCCTTATCCTGCTAATGGAATGTGTGATCTCTGTCTCAATGTGATTTATAACAAAATTATAACATTTCATTTACGAGGTTGTTGAGTCTTCTGGCTCAATACGCCGCAGTTTATGGCAGGAGCATAATCACAATGACAGAAAGCATGACATCAAACGGGACGCTGGCTCACAGTGATACCCGAAGAAGGGTATGGGCAATCATCAGCGCCTCTTCAGGGAATCTGGTTGAATGGTTCGACTTTTACGTCTACTCATTCTGTTCACTCTACTTCGCACATATTTTCTTCCCATCCGGCAACACCACAACGCAACTGCTGCAAACGGCGGGGGTTTTTGCCGCAGGGTTTTTAATGCGCCCCATCGGAGGCTGGCTGTTCGGTCGCATTGCGGATCGTCGCGGGCGTAAGGCTTCAATGCTGATCTCGGTCTGTATGATGTGCTTTGGCTCTCTGGTGATCGCCTGCTTACCGGGATATGAATCAATTGGCACCTGGGCACCGGCGCTACTTTTACTGGCCCGCTTGTTCCAGGGATTATCGGTGGGTGGTGAATACGGTACCAGTGCGACCTACATGAGTGAGATTGCCCTCGAGGGCCGTAAAGGTTTTTACGCCTCATTCCAGTACGTCACGCTGATTGGCGGTCAACTGCTGGCCATTCTTGTGGTGGTGATCCTGCAGCAGATTCTGACGGACGAACAACTTCATGCCTGGGGATGGCGAATTCCTTTCGCAATGGGCGCTGTACTGGCGGTCGTTGCACTTTGGCTACGCCGTCAGCTAGATGAAACCTCTCAGAAAGAGGTCAGGATGCTGAAGGAGGCGGGAACATTCAAAGGGTTATGGCGTAACCGCAAAGCTTTCCTTATGGTGCTTGGCTTTACTGCGGGCGGCTCTCTCAGTTTCTACACGTTCACCACCTATATGCAGAAGTACCTGGTGAACACTACCGGCATGCACGCAAATGTCGCCAGCGTAGTCATGACCGTTGCGCTGTTTGTCTTTATGCTCATACAACCCGTTATCGGTGCGCTCTCGGATAAAATCGGTCGACGTACGTCGATGCTGATTTTTGGCGGGCTGTCGGCATTATGTACCGTACCTATTCTGTCTGCCCTTCAGCATGTGACTTCGCCCTATGCCGCGTTTGCACTGGTGATGCTGGCGATGGTGATTGTCAGTTTCTATACCTCTATCAGCGGGATACTGAAAGCTGAAATGTTCCCGGCGCAGGTACGTGCTTTAGGGGTAGGGCTCTCTTATGCGGTGGCTAATGCGCTATTTGGCGGATCGGCGGAGTACGTTGCGTTGTCGCTTAAATCATGGGGAAGTGAAACGACATTCTTCTGGTACGTAACGATAATGGGTGCACTGGCCTTTGTTGTTTCCCTGATGCTGCATCGCAAAGGGAAAGGTATTCGACTTTAATAGCGCGCCATCTGCCACACGGCATAGCCGGTCGTTGCGCCGGCGACATCCCAGGCGAAATCTTTCCAGCTCCAGCCGCTCCCTGCGGGGCGGCTATCCCACAGTTCTTTTGATGCCCCAAGACCCACTGAGAACATCAGCCCTATCGCCGCGCTACGATCCCGACTGTATCCCTGATGCTGCGCATATTCATTACCGGCTGCGGACAACATCGCAGAAGCGAGGAAATGCTGTGCTTTATCCTGTCCGGACCAGTTATCGTTGGCCATATGGCTACAGCCGCTCAGGAAGAAGACGCTCAGTAACAGAGGAATACGCATCCACGGGCCCCATAAAAAAGCCCTGCGGGTGGCAGGGCCTGGATATTACAGAATACGGCTGATAAGTCGGTCGATACGGATACGACGTAAGCGGCGGATAAGCTTGCGGACTTTCACCGGATAATCGGCAATGCTCTGCAGTTCTCGGTAATGATTAACCACTGTCGTGTGGGTGCGAATCAGCTCCAGCTCACGTTCACGTTTTGCGGCTAACTCATGCTGCGGGTCATGGATCAGGATAGCGTTTTCCAGATCCAGTCGCCACGCGCGTGGGTTCAGGTTGTTACCGGTCAGCAGCATCCACTCATCGTCGACCCACATTCCTTTCAGATGGTATGTGTTGTCTTCATCTTTCCAGAGACGCACAACCAGCTGGTCAGTATTGACGTAATACTGTAAACGGCTCAGGAAACGGCGCAGGTTAATCTCATAGAGATAAGGCAGCGCACCGATGATTTTGAACGGCTGATCTTCAGGAATGAAGAAGTCGTTTGCCGTTTTATCACCCACGATGATTTCCACTTTTTTACCGTCGCGCAGCAGCTGAATGATATTACGCACCAGCACGGCAGGAAGGTTGAAGTACGGCGTACAGATGGTGAGTTTCTGCTCCGCGCACGGCATCAGATGAAAAATCGTTTTGTTCAGCAGGCTCGATTTGCCGAGCCCTACCAGCGGGGTAACGGATAACTCTTCGTTGTTCGCATCACCCTGGAAATGATACACCGCATCACGCAGCTCCTGGCGGAAGGCGCGAACATCATTTTTGATTTCCGGGCTTTTAGGGCGCTCGGGATCGTCAAGGCGATTAACGCCGCGGCCATGGACCAGATTTTTATCAACCCAGTTGAACATGATATCGGCCATCTGCGGATTACGGATCAGATGGTAGCGGTCGTAGCGATATTTATCGAGCTGATGAAGGTAAACATCATTCAGACTTGCGCCGCTGTAAAGCACGCTGTCATCAATGATAAACCCCTTAAAATGAAGAACGCCGAGCGCTTCACGGGTATTCACCGGGACGCCATAAACAGGCACATCAACGCCAGGATTTTCCTGCGCCGTGCGGCAATACCAGTCGGCATTGGTGTTTGACGCGGCAGCGCCAATACGGCCACGCTGAGCGCGATGCCAGTCGACCAGCACGCGAACATCAAGTTCCGGCCGCTGACGTTTGGCTTCATAGAGCGCGTTCAGGATCGCGCGCCCGCCTTCATCCTGTTCAAGATAAAGCGCCACAATGCAAATGCGTCGCGTGGCGCTGGCAATCTTTTCCAGAAGCGTCTCCCGAAAATGAGCGGGAGCGTAAAAGAACTCTACATCATCAACTGACTGAGAAATCTTCGGTAGTTGAGCAAGGTGTTGTTGATGTTTATTACGCTTAAATTTTGACAACATCACAGTGCGTTTCTTCTCTGTTCATTGAAGGGTTGTCTGTACCATGCAAACAACATAAGCGGACAATGATACCACCAGTCCCGTCCAAAGTGGGTAACATTTCCAGTAGCTTACTCGCGTTTGTCTGCTGATGTCAGACTGAGGGACAAAGCCACAATACCTTCGTCCAGCTGAATATCAACGTCAAACCCAAGTTTTCGCGCCAGGGTCACCATACCGCGATTGTTAGGCATAGTAATGCCATTGAGGCGTAACAATCCGTGATCTCGCGTATAACTGATGAGTTTTTCCAGCAGCCGTCTTCCCAGACCCAGGCCTTTAAGATCGGAGCGCACCAGCACCGCAAACTCTGCATCGACGTTATCCGGGTCAGAAATAGCACGCGTGACGCCGAGGATCTCATCTCCCTTTTCGGAGCGGCGAACGGCAACAAACGCCATTTCTCGATCGTAGTCGATCTGGGTCATATTGGCTAAATCATCGTGGGTAAATTCGTTGATTTCGCTAAAATAGCGATAATAAAGATCCTCTTTCGTGACCTGAGAGATAAAAGCCCGCAGCTGGGGCTCATCTTCCGGCAGGATAGGGCGGAACAAGGCGCGTTCCCCATTCTTCATCTCAACCCACTCCTCCAGCTGCAGGGGATACGGGCGGATCGCCAGACGGCTCTCTCTGTCTCCTTCGAAGGGCGCGATATCCAGGGTCACGTCCAGCGCCGTAAACTCATTGCCGGAGGCGAGAAGCGGATGAATGTCCAGCCGCTGGATCTCGGCACAGTCCACAATCAGGTTAGAGACCTGCACCAGGAACTGACTTAACCCGGCAATATCAAGCGGACGCAGCGCACTCCGGCCACGGATCTTTTTACTTTTTATCGCCTGAATGATCAGATAACGCGCCAGGTTCATGTTCAGCGGCGGTAATGCGACCACGGCCTGCTCCTCCGGACGCCACTCCACGCCACCTTCTCCCAGCATGATGAGCGGGCCGAAGACGGGATCGTGTTCGACCACCACCCGTAATTCCTGAGCGCCTGCGCGGTTGGCCATGCTTTGCACCAGCAATCCGTGGATCCTTGCCTGCGGCCAGGCCATTTTGACCCGATCGAAAATGGCATCGGCGGCCTGCTGCACCTCAGTCGCCGTACGCAGGTATAACATCACCCCCTGAACATCAGACTTATGCGGGATATCCGGGGAGCGCAGCTTCAGGGCAACCGGATAGCCAATTTGCTCGGCAATATGCACGGCCTCAGCGCTGTCGCTGGCGATCCAGGTCGGCAGGGTTTGCATCCCGTAGCTGCCCAGAATGGGCTGGACCTCATGCGTATCCAGCGACGTCGCGCCTTCTTCAATGGCCTGCTGCAACAGCCGGTGAACGTCGACGGTGTTCGCCGTTAGATTTCCCGGCAAAGCCGGCGTCTCACGCAGCTGTTTCTGGTTGCGGCGATATTCCACCATATGCATAAAGGCGGTGATGGTGCCTTCCGGCGTGCGGTAGGTTGGCAGCCCGGCCTCGCTGAACAAACGCCGAGCCTCCTGCGAAGAAAACTCACCGCACCAGTTGGTCAGCAGGGTGACATATTTGCCTCGTGGATGATTGTGCACGGCGTCAATGAGCGCGCGCGCGCTTTCGCTGCCAGGCGCGACCGCGCTGGGGGAGTGGATAATCATCAGCGCATCGAAATCCTGGCTATCCAGCAAAATGGAAATTGCCTTGATATAGCGCTCGCTGCTGGCATCATCGCGCAAATCAAGCGGATTGCCGGGCGTCACGCTGGTCGGAAGCGCGTCTTTCAGGCGCTGCAGCGTCTCTTCACTCAGCGTTGCCAGCTTGCCGAAGCGCCGCCACAGCTCATCCAGGGCGAGTGCCGCAGGGGCTGCACCGTTACTGACAATCATTAACTTCTCGCCGCGCAACGGGCGCATATGGCTTAAGGTCTCAACGGCGGAAAAAAGCTCGTGCGTATCCTGTACCCGCAGCAACCCCGCGCGCTGGATGGCGGCGTCCCAGGCGGGATCCATGCCGGAATGCGAATGCAGCAGACGCTGTGCCGCAGGGCTGCGTCCGCTTTTGATCACCAGGATCGGCTTATTGCGCGACGCGCTTCGCGAAGCCGAGACAAAACGACGCGCGTCGCTGAGGTGCTCAAGATAAAGCAGGATCGCACTGGTTTTACCGTCGCGCGCCAGAAAATCCAGGAGCTCATCAACGTCGATATCCAGACTGTCGCCAAGGGCAATGAAATAGGAAAATCCCATTTCGCGCTGCTGCGCCCAGTCAAGGATGGTGTTCGATACCGCAGCCGACTGCGAGATAAACGCGAGTTTGCCTTTGCGGATCGGAACCGGAGAGAAACTGGCGTTCAGCCCCTGCCAGGGGGCGAGCAGTCCAAGACTGTTTGGCCCAAGAATACGCATTTGATAGCGGCTGGCGCAGGCCAGAAGCTCGGCTTTCTGTTCAGGCGGAGACGAGAGAATAATACAGGTTTTACAGCCTTTCTTGCCGAGCGATTCCAGCAGTTCCGGATTACGCTTCGCGTTTGTACACAGTACGGCAAGATCCGGCACGAAAGGCAGGCTCCGTACATCGGGCCATGCAAGCACTCCCTGAACCGCCTTATACGCCGGCGTGACGGGCATGACGGGGCCATTAAACCCCCCGGCCAGCAGGTTACGCATCATCAGATAGCCAGCACGATCCGGTTTCATTGATGCGCCAATGACGGCAATGGATTTAGGACGAAGTAGCGCTTCTAACCCTCGCTGGCTCATGCAGGCCTCCTGTGAATGCAAGCGACCTGATGATTTTAAACGCTTTCCGTCTCGGCTGCTGTGACGCTGCCCTTATGAACGGTTTTTCCCGCCAGATAGCGCTCCCGGAAGCATGAGAAATGGTTACCAAGAGCCCCAGCCGCAGCGGTATCTCCCGCTAAATCCAGAAGCGCAATGGCTACTTCAGCGGTGCAGTATTGCCCGTCAGCATGCGCTTCACGCAGGCGGTAGGCGGAGACGCGGGAAAGATCGACAGAAATCACCGGCAGTGCGTCGAGATACGGGCTTTTGCGAAACATTTTTCGCGCTTCGGTCCAGGTGCCGTCCAGCATAATAAACAGCGGTGGTTTACCGGATGGCGGCACTGAAAGCACCTGGCGATCCGCACCTGCGTATGACGCGGGGAAAACGACCATCGGCTGATAGTCCGGGCTTGCCACTAAGTCGAGCAGGGCCTGAGGCGGCTCCGTGCGGGACCACTGAAACGCGGCGGTATCCGGCAGAATATCGGCGATAAGACGCCCCGTATTGCTGGGTTTCATCGGCTCGGTATCGAACATGACCAGACAAAAACGACTCTCCGCCGTACTCGGGGCCAGCGTCTCGCACAGACAAACCTTCAGCGGCAGCAGGCAGCGCTGACAGCGGCGAATACGGTTGCCTCGGGCGAGGAACGGTCGGGTAGCGCGCGCAAGGCGTTCGGCGCGTAATTGAAGAACAGCGTTATCAGTCATGGGCGAAATGCAGGAAAAACACTATTTTCGCAGAGGCGGGAGCGGGGCACAAGATGTGCCCCGTGAATGTTAAAGCGACTCGTTTAACCAGCTTTCAAAAGGTGCTTTTGGAACCGCACCGTTAAGCATATCGATCACTTCACCATTTTTGAAAATCATGATGGTCGGGATGCTGCGAATACGAAAACGGGCGCTCAGTTCGGGTTCGGCTTCGGTATTGACCTTCACGAAGCGTATTTTTCCGCTGCGCTCTTCGGCCACGTCTTCGAAGATTGGCGCGAAGCTACGGCATGGGCCGCACCATGGCGCCCAGAAATCGATCACGACAGGAAGATCGTCCTTGAGGAGTTTGTCCAGCGTAGCACCCGTCGCATTAATGACCTCGCCATCAAATAATTCATGGCCACAACGTCCGCATTTCGCACCATCTTCCATCCGATCGTCCGGAATGCGGTTAAGAGCCTGACAGTTGGCACATACGGTATTCATAACTAACCTCTGATAGAGCCGTGGGACAGCGGCAGAACGCCGATAATGTTTCTAATATGTTACATATTATCAATGAGCCTGTTTGAAACAACAATGCGTTTTATTCAATGAGAACAATAGTCACAGGCTTTTGTACGAAATTATGGCTATGCGCTGGCACATCGGGTAATCTGCGCGCTTCGCGCAGCGCTGGTGGAGAAAAGCATGAACGACGAAATGAAAAACAAAAGCGGCAAGGTCAAAGTGATGTATGTCCGCAGTGATGATGACTCTGATAAACGCACCCAAAATCCGCGTACCGGAAAAGGTGGCGGGCGTCCGGCGTCTTCTCGTGCAGACGGTGGCCGTCGCCCCGCCCGCGATGACAGAAATTCCCGCGGTGATGACCGCAAACGTGACGATCGCAAACGCGATGACCGTCCGCGTTCCGACCGCCCACGTAGTGACCGTCCACGCGACGATCGTCCGCGTGATGACTTCTCGCGTGATAACGGCTCCCCGTGGCGCACCGTTTCTCGCGCCCCTGGCGATGAGACGCCGGAAAAAGCCGATCACGGCGGTATCAGCGGTAAAAGCTTTATCGATCCGGAAGTGCTGCGCCGTCAGCGTGCGGAAGAGACCCGCGTGTACGGCGAGAATGCTTGCCAGGCGCTGTTCCAGAGCCGTCCTGAGTGTATCGTCCGCGCCTGGTTCATCCAGAGCGTGACTCCGCGCTTTAAAGAAGCGCTGCGCTGGATGGCCGCGAACCGTAAAGCCTACCACGTTGTGGATGATGCCGAGCTGACCAAAGCCTCCGGTACTGAACACCACGGCGGCGTCTGCTTCCTGATCAAAAAACGTAACGGCACGACCGTACAGCAGTGGGTCAGCCAGGCGGATGCCGATGACTGCGTGCTGGCGCTGGAAGATGTGGGTAACCCGCACAACCTGGGCGCAATGATGCGCAGCTGCGCGCACTTTGGCGTGAAAGGCGTGCTGTTGCAGGATGCCGCGCTGCTGGAGTCCGGTGCCGCGATCCGTACTGCGGAAGGCGGAGCCGAGCACGTACAGCCGATCACCGGCGACAGCGTGCTGGATGCTCTTGAGCAGTTCCGTAAAGCGGGTTATTCCATCGTGACCACCTCGAGCCATGCCGGTACGCCGCTGTTTAAAGCGACGCTGCCGCGTAAAATGGTGCTGGTATTAGGTCAGGAACGCGATGGTCTGTCTGATGCGGCGCTCTCCAGTGCGGATCTGAGCGTCTCTATTGATGGGACAGGCAATGTGGAAAGTCTGAACGTATCCGTTGCGACCGGCGTGCTGCTGGCCGAATGGTGGCGTCAGAATAAGGCATAAGCCCCTTCATGTGCCGGGTCAGACCCGGCACATTCAAATACTATTCGCTCTCTGCCGGTAACACAGGCATCCAGTCAATGGGCGTTTCGCCACGTTTTTCCAGCCATTCGTTCGCCAGAACAAAATGATTACTGCCAAAGAAACCGCGATGTGCAGACAGCGGTGACGGGTGCGGCGCTTTCAACACGTGATGACGCTGACGGTCAATAATCGCCCCTTTCTTCTGCGCATGCGATCCCCAGAGTAAAAACACGACCCCTTCACGGTGTTCGTTGATCAGGCTGATGACTTTATCGGTGAACGTCTCCCAGCCCAGGCTGGCGTGCGAGTGCGCCTGGCCGGCCCGAACGGTGAGTACCGTGTTCAATAACAGCACGCCCTGACGCGCCCAGCTTTCCAGGTAGCCATGGTTTGGCCGGGTAAACCCGGGCACGGTTCCCTCAAGCTCTTTATACATGTTGAGCAGAGAAGGGGGGATCGCCACGCCGGGACGTACGGAAAACGCCAGCCCATGCGCCTGACCCGGGCCGTGATAGGGATCCTGACCCAGAATGACCACTTTCACATCGCTCAGTTCGGTGTAGCGAAAGGCGTTGAACACATCTTTCTGCGGCGGGTAAATCGTCTGTCCGGACTGGCGCTCAGCCGCAACGGTGCTGAGCGTATTGATAAAATAGGGCTGCTGCTTTTCTTCTGCCAGCACGTCATGCCAGGTTAAAGGTGTCGTCATCTCGCTCTCCTGCGAATTTCAATCTTTGACTAGCTTACCTGTTAAAGCCCGGTGAGCAAAATAGCACACTGAAATGCGCGCTAAGTGGCTAAATTTATGTTGAAAATGTGCAGGTTAAATTGAATTGGTAAGGTCGTGAAATTGATCTAAAGCAATAAATTCAAACCACACTCTTTATGTGGTTGGTGTTTTTGTTGATTTAAATCAATAAATCACCGGGGTGTGAATGATATATATACACACAAGAAACAATGGTTTTACCAATTGGCCGCGAGAGGCCGACATCAGTTAATGTAGCCTAAGGGAGGCAACACATGATTACAGGTATCCAGATTACTAAAGCTGCAAATGACGATCTGCTCAACTCTTTCTGGCTGCTGGACAGCGAGAAAAACGAAGCGCGCTGTGTCGTCGCGAAAGCGGGTTTTGCTGAAGATGAAATCGTGCCGGTGAGCAAACTGGGCGAAATCGAGTACCGTGAAATTCCAATGGAAGTGAAACCGGAAGTGCGCGTGGAAGGTGGTCAGCACCTGAACGTAAACGTACTGCGTCGCGAAACGCTGATGGACGCGGTTGAGCACCCAGAAAAATACCCACAGCTGACCATTCGCGTGTCCGGCTATGCGGTACGCTTCAACTCTCTGACCCCAGAACAGCAGCGCGACGTTATCGCGCGTACCTTTACTGAAAGCCTGTAAGGCTTCAGCGACGGGGGGAATAAAAAAGCCGGGGATTTCCCCGGCTTTTTTTACTCTTCCGTTTTTGTCTCTGGTGCGGCAGAGCTTGGCTTACGGCGCTTACCAATATTTTTGGTATCGCGGTGGCGCTGCTTCACGCGCGGTTTCTCTTTTTCTTTCTCTTTTCTCTCAGCACGTTTCGCGAGCGCTTTCTTGGACGGCTTACCCGTCATTTTTTCACTCGGCGCACGTGTGGTTGGGCGCAAGCCGTCAATAACCCGCGCTTTCAGCGGCTCGTCAACATAGCGGCCAATTTTCTGCAGCAGCAGGTAGTCATGCGCTTCGACCAGTGAGATAGCAATCCCTTTGCGGCCCGCGCGGCCGGTACGGCCAATACGGTGTAGATAGGTATCGCCGCTGCGCGGCATATCGAAGTTAATGACGTGGCTGACGTCCGGAATGTCGATCCCGCGAGCGGCCACGTCTGTGGCAACCAGCACGTTAACGCGGCCATCGGTCAGGCGCTTAATGCCTTCGGTACGCTTGATCTGCGCCATCTCGCCTTCGAGATAGCAGTTGTTGATCCCGGCGTTACGTAGCATTTCTGCCAGCTCATGCACGCGCTCGCGCTTACGGACAAACACGATTGTGCGCAGCGCATCTTCCTGCTTCAGCAGGTGTTTGAGCAATTCGACCTTGTGCTCAAGGTTGTCCGCGCGGTAGTACCACTGGTGGATCTTCTTACGCTCACGGGTGGACGGCGTCGCCGACACTTCCACCGGATCTTCCAGCAGACGCTCTGCGAAGTCTTTAATCGCTTCCCCTTCGAGGGTGGCAGAGAACAGCATCGTCTGGTTACGCCAGCGCGTTTCCCCGGCAATGTGCTCGATATCCTGTGCGAAGCCCATGTCCAGCATACGGTCGGCTTCGTCGAGGATCAGCGTTTCAACCGCGCGGCAGTCGAAGTTCTCTTCTTTAATATACTGCAGCAGGCGGCCCGTCGTCGCAACGACGATGTCCTGGTTTTCGCTGAACACTTCGGCGTGGTTCATATACGCAACGCCGCCGGTGATGGTCGCGATATCCAGATGGGTATTTGCCGCGAGTTCACGCGCGTGCTCGGCCACCTGCATGGCCAGTTCGCGCGTCGGCGTCAGGATTAAAATACGCGGCGGGCCAGATTTTTTACGTGGAAAATCGAGCAGATGCTGCAACACAGGCAGCAAATAGGCTGCTGTCTTCCCCGTGCCGGTTGGCGCAGAACCGAGCACATCGCGGCCCTCAAGCGCAGGCGGAATGGCCGCTGCCTGAATGGCGGTCGGGCGTGTAAAGCCTTTGCTCTCAAGTGCATTGAGCAGGCTTTCATCGAGTTCAAGTTCGGAAAAAGTCGTTACAGTCATGTTCTACCTCTGTGTGGGGCGCTGATTATAGACGTTACGGCTGTAATCTTCATCTGTTTGTATGGATATCGCTTTTCGGCCACTTCGCTTTCCCCTATGCTACTCCAGTTTCACTTAGAAGGTTGCTCCGACATGTCTCAACTCAAAGCGCAGCTGCGCCGCGATGGTTTTACGTTTAAACAATTTTTTGTCGCTCACGATCGCTGTGCCATGAAGGTCGGTACGGACGGTATTTTACTGGGCGCGTGGGCGCCTGTCGCAGGGGTTAAGCGTATTCTTGATATCGGTACCGGCAGCGGGCTGGTGGCGTTAATGCTGGCGCAGCGCACGGAAGAACATGTCACCATCGATGCCGTCGAACTGGATGCGCAGGCGGCAGAGCAGGCAAGTGAAAATGTGGCCGAATCCCCCTGGGCTGCCCGCATGAAAGTGGACTGCGCCGATGTGCTCGCCTGGGCGCCTGAACAAACCGCGCGTTACGATCTGATCGTCAGCAACCCTCCCTACTACGAGCCCGGCGTTGAGTGCGGGACACCCGAGCGTGAACAGGCGCGTTATACCGGCTCCCTCGATCATAAAGCGCTGCTCACCAGTGCGGCGGAACTCATCTCCGAAGAAGGTTTTTTCTGCGTGGTCCTGCCTGAGAGTACCGGCAACACGTTCATCGGTATCGCGCAGGAGATCGGCTGGACGTTACGTCTGCGTACCGATATTTCGGATACGGAAGGACGACTGCCGCACCGCGTGCTGCTGGCGCTCTCGCCAAAAGAGGGTGAATGCTTTAATGACCGAATGGTGATCCGTGGGCCAGACCAGCGTTATTCCGAAGATTACACTGCTCTGACCCAGGCGTTTTATCTGTTTATGTAAACCTGAGGGGCGAGGATCGAGGGGCCGGATTCAGCAAGCTGATCCGGGTAGTCCAGCGTATAGTGCAGTCCACGGCTCTCTTTACGCATCATCGCGCAGCGAACGATCAGCTCGGCAACCTGCACCAGATTGCGCAGCTCCAGCAGGTTATTGGATACGCGGAAATTGGCATAATACTCATCAATTTCCTGCTGCAGCATGGTGATGCGGCGCAAGGCGCGCTCCAGGCGTTTCGTGGTGCGCACAATCCCCACGTAGTCCCACATAAACAGCCGTAGCTCATGCCAGTTATGCTGGATCACGACCAGCTCGTCCGGATTATCCACCCGACTTTCATCCCAGGCAGGCAGATGCTCTGTTTCACGGGCATAAGGCATGCGCTTCGCGATGTCTTCCGCTGCTGACCAGCCGTACACCAGGCACTCAAGCAGTGAGTTAGAGGCCATACGGTTCGCGCCGTGTAGCCCGGTATAGCTGACCTCACCGATAGCATACAGGCCATCGACATCGGTACGCCCATGATCGTCAACCATGACCCCACCGCAGGTATAGTGGGCGGCTGGCACAATCGGCACCGGATCGCGCGTTAAATCGATGCCAAGGTTGAGCAACTTTTCGTAAATCATCGGGAAGTGCTGGCGAATAAACTCTGCAGGCTTGTGGCTGATATCAAGATACATGCAATCCACGCCAAGACGCTTCATTTCATGGTCGATGGCGCGGGCAACGATATCGCGCGGAGCCAGTTCGCCACGAGAGTCAAAGTCCGGCATAAAGCGGGTGCCGTCAGGGCGTTTCAGATAAGCGCCTTCACCGCGCAGGGCTTCCGTCAGCAGGAAGTTGCGCGCCTGAGGGTGGAACAGGGCGGTTGGGTGAAACTGATTAAACTCGAGGTTCGCCACCCGGCAGCCGGCGCGCCAGGCCATCGCGATACCGTCTCCGGAGGCAATGTCCGGGTTCGTGGTGTACTGATACACTTTAGAGGCGCCGCCCGTGGCCAGCACCACGGCCTTCGCCCGGCAGGTTTCCACCTTCTCTTTATTGCGGTTCCAGACCCAGGCGCCCACCACGCGACGCGTGCCCGGCAGGCCAATCTTGTCGGAGATAATCAGGTCGACGGCGTTACTTCGCTCGAGCACCCGAATATTAGGATGGTTCAGCGCTTTACTGACCAGCGTCGTTTCCACTTCTTTACCGGTGGCATCCGCTGCGTGCAGGATGCGGCGGTGGCTATGGCCGCCTTCGCGCGTCAGGTGGTAGCTCTCTTCACCATTGGGTTGAACCTGCGTATCGAACAATACGCCCTGGTCGATGAGCCACTGCACGCAGTGGCGGGCATTGCTGGCGACAAACTCTGCGGCATGCGCATCCACGATCCCGGCCCCGGCAATCAGCGTATCGTCGACGTGGGAAGCAATGCTGTCTGTCTCATCAAACACGGCGGCAATGCCACCCTGGGCATAAAACGTGGAACCTTCACTTATCGGTCCTTTACTCAGAACGATAACGTTTTGATGCTCGGCCAGGCGCAGCGCCAGAGAGAGACCGGCAGCGCCGCTGCCGATGATCAGTACATCACAATGGAGTTCAGGTGTTGTGTTCATGATTGTTGTTTAATTTACTAAACAGTGTTGAGTCAGAATAGCACTCGAATGCGATATATCGCACGTTTTTTTTAGCGGATGTTGCAATGGCTAAACGCGTAAGCGGAGGTAAACGGAGGGTAAATGAGTGAAATTATTTTGCGAAGCAGATCGTTAGCGTCAGATTTTGTGGTGAAATAAAGCCTGTGTTGCGTTACTCTTCTGGCGGGAAAAAGATGTTTCTTGTCAGAAAGTGGTGCGTATCGTGAACAGACTTATAATGAGAGAAAATGAACAGTCTGCGGCGCGATGAACAAAAACAAAGGCGTTACGGAACTTATTGAAGATCAGACACTCTAATTCGGTGCTTGCTCAAAGTGCGGTATTTTTAGAGTGGCGTTTCGATAACGCGTGGAATTTAGGTTTGGGGAGACATTACCTCGGATGAGCGAGCAGTTAACGGACCAGGTCCTGGTTGAACGGGTCCAGAAGGGAGATCAGAAAGCCTTTAACTTACTGGTGGTGCGCTACCAGCATAAGGTGGCGAGCCTGGTTTCCCGCTATGTACCGTCAGGCGATGTGCCTGATGTGGTGCAAGAGTCTTTTATTAAGGCCTATCGCGCGCTGGATTCGTTCCGGGGAGATAGTGCTTTTTATACCTGGCTGTACCGTATTGCGGTCAATACGGCAAAGAATTATCTGGTCGCTCAGGGCCGTCGTCCGCCTTCTAGTGATGTGGACGCAATCGACGCCGAAAACTTCGAAAGTGGCGGCGCATTGAAAGAAATTTCGAACCCTGAGAACTTAATGTTGTCAGAAGAACTGAGACAAATCGTTTTTCGCACGATCGAGTCGCTCCCGGAAGATTTACGCATGGCAATTACGTTACGGGAGCTTGATGGTCTGAGCTATGAAGAGATAGCCGCTATCATGGATTGTCCGGTCGGCACGGTACGTTCACGAATTTTCCGTGCGCGAGAAGCTATTGATAATAAAGTTCAACCGCTTATCAGGCGTTGACGATAGCGGGATACTGGAAAAGGTATTAGGCATGCAGAAAGAAAAACTTTCCGCTTTAATGGATGGTGAAACGGTTGATAGTGAGCTGCTCAACGAGCTGTCTCATTCTCCCGAAATGCAAGAGACCTGGGAGAGTTACCATCTCATCCGTGACACCCTTCGCGGTGACACCGGCGAGGTTCTCCATTTCGATATCTCAGCCCGCGTCATGGCGGCGATTGAGAATGAGCCTGTTCATCAGACCACTCCGCTGATTCCTGAAGCTCAACCCGCACCTCACCAGTGGCAGAAAATGCCGTTCTGGCAAAAGGTGCGTCCGTGGGCCAGCCAGCTTACCCAAATGGGTGTGGCTGCATGCGTATCGCTTGCAGTTATCGTTGGCGTCCAGCACTATAATACTCAGTCTGAAACTAATCAGCAGCCAGAAGCGCCAGTGTTTAACACACTGCCGATGATGGGCAAAGCCAGCCCGGTAAGCCTGGGCGTACCGGCTGATGCTTCCGCCAGCGGCGGTCAGCAGCAGCAGGTTCAGGAGCAGCGCCGTCGCATTAATGCGATGTTGCAGGATTACGAGTTGCAGCGTCGCCTGCACTCTGAACAGCTTCAGTTTGAGCAGGCCCAGACACAGCAAGCTGCTGTGCAGGTGCCCGGAAACCAAACTTTAGGAACGCAATCGCAGTAATGAAGCAACTTTGGTTCGCCATGTCTCTGATGGCGGGTAGCCTGTTCTTCTCTGCCAACGCCTCGGCTGATGTATCATCCGGGGCGTTGTTGCAGCAAATGAATCTGGCCAGCCAGTCACTCAATTACGAGTTGGCATTTATCAGCATCAATAAGCAGGGCGTCGAGTCGTTACGCTATCGTCATGCCCGTCTTGATAACCAGCCGCTCGCCCAGCTTTTACAGATGGATGGCCCGCGTCGGGAAGTTGTCCAGCGTGGTAATGAAATCAGCTATTTCGAGCCAGGCCTGGAACCTTTCACGCTGAATGGCGATTATATCGTTGATTCTCTGCCGTCACTCATTTACACCGATTTCAAACGGCTTGCCCCTTACTACGATTTTATTTCGGTAGGGCGTACCCGCATCGCGGACAGACTGTGCGAGGTGATTCGGGTTGTTGCCCGGGACGGAACGCGCTACAGCTATATTGTCTGGATCGACGCGGAAACCAAACTCCCCATGCGTGTTGATCTCCTCGACCGTGACGGTGAAACGCTGGAACAGTTCCGGGTGATCTCCTTCAGCGTGAACAATCAGGTTGGTAACAGCATGCAGAACCTGGCTAAGGCCAGCCTGCCGCCGCTGCTTTCTGTTCCGGCAGGAGACTCCGTTAATTTCAACTGGGTACCTGCCTGGATCCCGCAAGGGTTTAGCGAAGTGTCCAGCAGCCGTCGTCAGCTTCCAACGATTGAAACGCCGGTGGAATCGCGCCTCTATTCCGATGGTTTGTTCAGTTTCTCGGTGAATATTAATCGCGCAACGGCAAACAGCGCCGAACAAATGCTGCGTACCGGTCGTCGTACGGTAAGTACAACGGTACGCGATAACGCGGAGATCACCATTGTGGGTGAACTTCCTCCGCAAACGGCGAAGCGCATCTCCGACAGCATTAAATTCAGGGCCGCACAATGATCAAAGAGTGGGCGACGGTTGTCTCGTGGCAGAACGGCATTGCGCTGGTGAGCTGCGATGTAAAAGCCTCATGTAATAGCTGTGCATCCCGCGCCGGCTGCGGTAGCCGCGTGCTGAATAAGCTCGGGCCGCAGACATCGCACACGATTTCTGTGCCAAGTGAACAGCCGCTGATGGCGGGGCAAAAGGTAGAGCTGGGCATCGCGGAAGGCAGTCTGCTCAGCTCCGCCATGCTGGTGTATCTCTCTCCGCTGGTCGGTCTGTTTATCATGGGCGGCGTTTTCCAGATGCTGTTTGGCACCGACGGAGCCGCCATGTGCGGTGCCGCATTAGGTGGTCTGGGGGGATTCTGGCTCGCCAAAGGCCTATCACCGACGCTCGCCGCACGCGAGGAGTGGCAGCCTGTCATTCTCAGCGTTGGGCTGGCGCCAGACCAGCTTCGTGTTGAAACACTCTCTTCTGAGGCCCGGTGATCCATCGGGCTTTATCATTTTTTACGTTCCATAACAGAAAACGTCCTTTCTTCACGCTATAGCTGCCTCTAAGTGCATTTCCAGGTAGCGTGGATGTAGTGTAGAATGCTGCGTTTTCGCACTGAAAAACGTCAGGCTAAGAACAGCGGCCTCCAGGAATTCGTAAGGCATAATTATTTAACTATATGAAGAACATACGTAACTTTTCGATCATTGCTCACATTGACCACGGTAAGTCGACGCTGTCTGACCGTATTATCCAGATTTGCGGTGGCCTGTCTGATCGTGAAATGGAAGCCCAGGTTCTGGACTCCATGGACCTGGAACGCGAACGCGGTATCACTATCAAAGCGCAGAGCGTTACGCTTGATTATAAAGCGGCTGATGGTGAAACCTATCAACTGAACTTTATCGACACCCCAGGCCACGTTGACTTCTCCTATGAGGTTTCACGTTCGCTCGCGGCCTGTGAAGGCGCGCTGCTGGTGGTGGATGCCGGGCAGGGCGTAGAAGCCCAGACCCTGGCAAACTGCTACACCGCGATGGAAATGGATCTCGAAGTTGTGCCGGTTCTGAACAAGATCGACCTGCCAGCCGCCGATCCTGAGCGCGTTGCGGAAGAGATTGAAGATATTGTCGGCATTGACGCGACCGATGCCGTGCGCTGCTCCGCGAAAACCGGTGTGGGCGTGACCGACGTGCTGGAACGCCTGGTGCGTGACATTCCGGCCCCGGAAGGCGATCCGGATGCGCCGCTGCAGGCGCTGATTATCGACTCCTGGTTCGATAACTATCTGGGCGTTGTCTCCCTGGTGCGTATTAAAAACGGCACCATGCGCAAAGGCGACAAAATCAAGGTTATGAGTACCGGACAGGTCTACAACGCCGACCGTCTGGGCATCTTCACGCCAAAACAGGTTGACCGTACCGAGCTGACATGCGGCGAGGTAGGCTGGCTGGTATGCGCCATCAAAGACATCCTCGGCGCGCCGGTGGGCGATACCCTGACCGGTGCGCGTAACCCGGCAGATAAAGCGCTGCCAGGCTTTAAAAAGGTAAAACCGCAGGTTTACGCGGGTCTGTTCCCGGTTAGCTCTGACGACTACGAAAACTTCCGTGATGCGCTCGGTAAACTGAGCCTGAACGATGCGTCCCTGTTCTACGAGCCAGAAAGCTCAACGGCGCTGGGCTTCGGCTTCCGCTGTGGCTTCCTCGGTCTGCTGCACATGGAGATCATTCAGGAGCGTCTGGAGCGTGAATACGATCTGGACCTGATCACCACGGCACCGACCGTAGTCTATGAAGTTGAAACCACCTCGAAAGAAGTGATCTACGTCGATAGCCCGTCCAAGCTGCCGCCGCTGAACAACATTCAGGAACTGCGTGAGCCTATTGCAGAGTGTCACATGCTGCTGCCGCAGGAATTCCTGGGTAACGTTATTACGCTGTGTATTGAGAAGCGTGGCGTGCAGACCAACATGGTTTACCACGGTAACCAGGTCGCATTGACCTACGAAATCCCGATGGCGGAAGTGGTACTCGACTTCTTCGACCGTCTGAAGTCCACCTCCCGTGGCTATGCGTCGCTGGATTACAACTTCAAACGCTTCCAGGCCTCCAACATGGTGCGTGTGGACGTGCTGATCAACGGCGAGCGTGTGGATGCGCTGGCGCTGATCACCCACAACGACAATGCGCCGTACCGTGGCCGCGAGCTGGTTGAGAAGATGAAAGATCTGATCCCGCGTCAGCAGTTCGATATCGCGATTCAGGCGGCCATTGGCAACCATATTATCGCACGTTCCACCGTGAAACAGCTGCGTAAAAACGTTCTGGCGAAGTGCTATGGCGGTGACGTCAGCCGTAAGAAAAAGCTGCTGCAGAAGCAGAAAGAAGGTAAGAAGCGTATGAAGCAGGTCGGTAACGTCGAGCTGCCGCAGGAAGCATTCCTTGCCATCCTTCATGTTGGTAAAGACGGCAAATAACCCTAAGGAGTTGGCATGGCGAACATGTTTGCCCTGATCCTGGTCATTGCTACCCTGGTGACAGGTCTGCTGTGGTGTCTGGATAAGTTTATCTTCGCTCCAAAACGTCGCGAACGTCAGGCTGCCGCACAGGCAGCCACTGGCGATGGGATTGACGCAAAAACCCTGAAGAAAGTCGGCCCGAAACCGGGCTGGCTGGAAACGGGCGCCTCGGTATTTCCGGTGCTGGCGATTGTGCTGGTGGTACGTTCGTTTATTTACGAGCCGTTCCAGATCCCATCAGGTTCAATGATGCCAACGCTGCTGATTGGTGATTTTATTCTGGTAGAGAAGTTTGCCTACGGCATTAAAGACCCGATCTACCAGAAAACGCTGATCGAAACCGGTCATCCGAAACGTGGCGACATTGTGGTGTTCAAATATCCGGAAGATCCGCGCCTGGACTACATCAAGCGCGCGGTAGGTCTGCCGGGTGATAAAGTGACTTACGATCCGGTTGCGAAAGAAGTCACCGTTCAGCCGGGCTGCAGCTCCGGTACCGCATGTGAAAACGCGCTGCCAATCACCTACTCAAACGTTGAGCCAAGTGATTTTGTGCAGACTTTCGCCCGTCGTAACGGCGGCGAAGCGACCAGCGGATTCTTCCAGGTACCGAAAGGTGAAACCAAAGAGGACGGCATCCGTCTGGTTGAGCGCAAAGAGACGCTGGGCGATGTGACGCACCGGATCCTCACCGTGCCAATCGCGCAGGATCAGCTGGGTATGTACTATCGTCAGCCGGGCCAGCAGCTGGCGAGCTGGATTGTACCGCCAGGACATTACTTCATGATGGGTGACAACCGCGATAACTCTGCGGACAGCCGTTACTGGGGCTTTGTGCCGGAAGCGAATCTGGTCGGTAAAGCCACCGCCATCTGGATGAGTTTTGAGAAACAGGAAGGCGAATGGCCGACCGGTGTTCGCCTGAGTCGTATCGGCGGAATCCATTAATTCTCACTAAATGAACGTGTAGCCGCTAATTAAAGCGGCTACACGAATTATTTCACCGATAAATCTCTTCGAACTAACGACATCCCCTGTCGTTGTGTATAGAATATTCCCCCGAAGTTTAAGGTTGGCCCTGCAAGGGTGCCACGGCACACGAAACCGCGTTGGTTTTCTCAGGTCGGTTTCGTGTGCTGCATTTTTGACGCATTCATTTATTGGTATCGCATGAACCCCATCGTAATTAATCGGCTTCAACGGAAGCTGGGCTACACTTTTCATCATCAGGAGTTGTTGCAACAGGCATTAACCCACCGCAGTGCCAGCAGCAAACATAATGAGCGTCTCGAGTTTTTAGGCGACTCTATTTTAAGTTTCGTGATTGCGAATGCGCTTTATCATCGTTTCCCGCGCGTGGATGAAGGTGATATGAGCCGCATGCGTGCCACGCTGGTTCGGGGTAATACCCTTGCGGAAATCGCGCGCGAATTTGAACTGGGCGAATGTCTGCGTCTTGGACCGGGTGAACTGAAAAGCGGCGGCTTCCGTCGTGAATCTATTCTTGCCGATACGGTCGAAGCATTAATTGGTGGTGTGTTCCTGGACAGCGATATCCAGACCGTAGAAAAGCTGATCCTGAACTGGTATCAGACCCGTCTGGACGAAATCAGCCCGGGCGATAAACAAAAAGATCCGAAAACGCGTCTGCAGGAATATTTGCAGGGTCGTCATCTGCCGCTGCCATCTTATCTGGTGGTGCAGGTTCGTGGCGAAGCGCACGATCAGGAATTTACCATCCATTGCCAGGTCAGTGGCCTGAGTGAACCGGTGGTGGGCACAGGTTCAAGCCGTCGTAAGGCTGAACAGGCTGCCGCCGAACAGGCGTTAAAAATGCTGGAGCTGGAATGAGCGAAGAAAAGACCTATTGCGGATTTATTGCCATCGTCGGACGTCCGAACGTTGGCAAATCTACTCTGCTGAATAATCTGCTTGGGCAGAAGATTTCTATCACCTCGCGTAAGGCGCAGACCACGCGTCACCGCATCGTCGGTATCCATACTGAAGGCGCGTATCAGGCGATCTACGTCGATACCCCGGGCCTGCACATGGAAGAGAAGCGTGCCATCAACCGCCTGATGAACAAGGCGGCGAGCAGCTCGATTGGCGACGTAGAGCTGGTGATTTTCGTTGTGGAAGGCACCCGCTGGACGCCGGACGACGAGATGGTGCTGAACAAGCTGCGCGACGGCAAAACGCCGGTCATCCTCGCCGTCAACAAAGTTGACAACGTGCAGGAAAAGGCCGATTTGCTGCCGCATCTGCAGTGGCTCGGTAGCCAGATGAACTTCCTTGATATCGTCCCGCTGTCTGCGGAGACGGGGCTGAACGTGGACACCATCGCGGACATCGTGCGTAAGCATCTGCCGGAAGCGATTCATCACTTCCCGGAAGAGTACATCACCGATCGTTCTCAGCGTTTTATGGCGTCAGAAATCATCCGTGAAAAGCTGATGCGTTTCCTGGGTGCTGAACTGCCGTACTCTGTGACGGTGGAGATCGAGCGTTTCCAGAGCAACGAGCGTGGCGGCTACGACATCAACGGCCTGATCCTCGTTGAGCGCGAAGGGCAGAAGAAGATGGTGATCGGCAACAAAGGCGCCAAGATCAAAACCATCGGCATTGAAGCCCGTAAGGACATGCAGGAGATGTTCGAAGCGCCGGTTCACCTCGAACTCTGGGTGAAAGTGAAATCTGGCTGGGCCGATGATGAGCGTGCTCTGCGCAGCCTCGGTTACGGCGAAGACCAGTAACTCAAGACGACGAGCATATGGATGGATGGCAGCGTGCTTTCGTCCTGCATAGTCGTCCCTGGAGCGAAACCAGCCTGATGCTGGACGTCTTCACGGAAGAGTCGGGCCGCGTGCGCCTTGTTGCGAAAGGCGCACGTTCCAAACGTTCTAATCTGAAAGGCGCCCTACAGCCTTTCACGCCGCTGCTGGTACGTTTTGGTGGGCGAGGGGAAGTTAAAACCCTGCGCAGCGCCGAAGCCGTCTCCCTGGCGCTTCCTCTCTCAGGCATCACGCTCTACAGCGGCCTGTATGTCAATGAACTCATCTCACGCGTTCTTGAACATGAGACGCGCTTCTCTGAACTTTTCTTTGATTATCTGCACTGTATCCAGGCGCTGGCTGGCGCAACCGGTACGCCCGAGCCTGCGCTGCGGCGTTTTGAACTGGCGCTGCTGGGCCATCTTGGGTACGGGGTCGATTTTCTGCACTGTGCGGGCAGCGGTGACGAAGTTGAAGACACCATGACCTACCGCTACCGCGAAGAAAAGGGCTTTATTGCCAGCATCGTGATCGACAACAGCACCTTTACCGGGCGCCAGCTCCGGGCGCTGTATGAGCGCGAGTTTCCCGATCAGGATACCCTGCGCGCAGCAAAACGCTTTACCCGGATTGCCCTCAAGCCGTATCTTGGCGGCAAGCCCTTAAAGAGCCGCGAATTATTCAGGCAGTTTGTGCCGAAACGTTAGACCACAGAATCGAAAAGAAAACCGAGGATTGTCATGGCTGAATTACTGTTAGGCGTCAACATCGATCACATCGCCACGCTGCGTAATGCGCGCGGTACGGCGTATCCCGATCCGGTTCAGGCGGCGTTTATCGCTGAACAGGCTGGCGCCGACGGCATTACCGTTCACCTGCGTGAAGACCGTCGCCACATCACCGACCGCGACGTGCGCATTCTGCGCAAGACGCTGGATACCCGTATGAATCTGGAGATGGCGGTCACCGAAGAGATGCTGGCGATTGCCTGTGAGACCCAGCCGCACTTCTGCTGCCTGGTGCCGGAAAAACGCCAGGAAGTCACGACCGAAGGCGGTCTGGATGTGGCCGGTCAGCTCGACAAAATGCGCGATGCCTGCAAGCGCCTGGCGGATGCCGGTATCCTGGTTTCGCTGTTTATTGACGCCGATTTCACCCAGATTAAAGCGGCAGCCGACGTGGGCGCGCCGTATATCGAAATTCACACCGGCTGCTATGCCGATGCCAAAAACGATGAAGAGCAGGCCAAAGAGCTGGAGCGTATTGCTAAAGCGGCTACGTATGCCTCAAGCCTGGGTCTGAAGGTTAACGCCGGTCACGGTCTGACCTACCACAACGTGAAGGCCATTGCCGCCCTGCCTGAAATGCACGAGCTGAACATCGGCCACGCCATCATTGGCCGCGCGGTGATGAGCGGCCTGAAAGAGGCGGTTTCAGAAATGAAACGCCTGATGCAGGAAGCGCGTCAGTAATGGCCATTCTGGGCTTAGGCACCGATATCGTTGAAATAGCCCGCATAGAAGCGGTGATCGCCCGTAGCGGCGATCGCCTGGCGAGACGCGTGCTGAGCGATAACGAATGGGCCATCTGGGAAGCGCATCAGCAGCCGGTGCGCTTTCTGGCAAAGCGCTTTGCGGTAAAAGAGGCGGCCGCCAAAGCCTTCGGGACCGGCATTCGTAACGGTCTGGCGTTCAACCAGTTTGAAGTGTTTAACGATGAGCTGGGTAAACCAAGCCTGCGCTTATGGGGTGAGGCGCAAAAGCTGGCAGAAAAGCTGGGGGTGAATCACGTGCACGTGACGATCGCCGATGAACGCCACTATGCCAGCGCAACGGTGATCATCGAAAGTTAAAGCTTGTCCGCGTGGTGCATCAGGACAAATTTATCCCACAGCTGTTCTTCGCTCTCGACGTGTGCCGGATCCTTCAGGATGGTATTCGGGATCGGGCACACTTTTTGACAGGTCGGCGTTTCATAGTGGCCGATGCATTCCGTGCAGCGGTCGCTGTTAATCTCATAAATGCTGTCGCCCATCGAAATCGCCTGGTTTGGGCATTCGGGCTCGCACATATCGCAATTAATGCATTTTTTGGTAATTAACAGCGCCATCAGGAAATTCTCAGAAACAACACAAACTGGGCGGGCATTATACGCGTCAAACCAGTTTCTTTACCAGTTCTTCGCTGTGGCGAATACGTTCTGGCGCACGCTCCAGATCCTGCTGCACCAGCGCCATAAACAGCAGGTCCGTCAGCATCATTTGTGCGCTGGTGGACGAGATAGCCGCGCTGCGCGTGGCCTGCTCCTCGGCAATGGTATATAAACAGCGCGTGGCCCGCTGCTGCAGGGCATTCGGCGTAAAACCGGTGATCGCCAGAATTTTACCGCCGACGCGCAGCGCTTCATCGGTGGCCATGTTGATCTCGCGGCGCTCGCCGGAATAGGAGATCGCCAGCAGCAGATCGTCAGGATCCATCGCCTGTACGGTCGCCAGCAGGGCATGCATATCCTGCTCGACGATGGCGTTAAGCCCAATTTTTGTCAGCTTCCAGCCAAAGTTACGCGCCACAAGCCCGGACGCGCCGATGCCGGTCAGAATGATCCGCCGCGCGCCGCGCAGCATCGCAACGCTCTCCAGCAGCTTCTCTTCCGTATTCACATCCAGCGTCGCATGCATGGCCGCCACGTTCTCTTTGATCAGCTTTTCGCCGACCAGCCGCATCGGATCGTCTCCGCGGATCTGATTATGCACCGGCATGGACTGCGGATTGGGGTTACTGACCAGCGCTTCACTGATCGCCAGCTTGAGGGCGGGGAACCCTTTAAAGCCAATCTTCTGCGCAAATTTCACTACGCTGGACTGGCTCACGCCGGCCTCACTCGCCAGCTGCTGCGAGCTGAGATGGCGCGCGCGATCGGGTTGAGAAAGCAGAAAATCCGCCAGCTTCTTGTCGCTTTGGGCAAAGCCTGCGTAGCGCTGGCGAATGCGAATTAAACAGTTCATACGGTCTCCTGGCGAAAATGTGATTATCTGCGCAAATACGGATTTTGCTCGCCTGAATGAATTTTATATTCCATTATAGTGTGATTATTATGAATTAAAAATTCTTGAGGTACAAAAATGAATCTTGGCTCACTTGTTTCTGAAACGCGTAACCCGCAAACCATGGATCTGGATGCGCTCTCCACCCTGGAGCTGGTTCACCGCTTTAATCAACAGGATACGCTGGTCGCGCAGGCTGTGAAAGAGACATTACCCGAGGTGGCGAAAGCGGTCGATGCGGCGGCGAAATCCCTCAAGGCCGGTGGACGCATTATTTACATGGGCGCGGGCACCAGCGGGCGTCTTGGGGTCCTGGACGCGTCAGAATGCCCGCCAACCTTTGGGGTGCCGCATGGTCTGGTGGTTGGGCTGATTGCCGGTGGACCCGGTGCGCTGCTGAAAGCCGTTGAAGGGGCGGAAGATAACAAACAGCTGGGCGAGGATGACCTGAAGGCGCTGAATCTGACGGCAAAGGATCTGGTGGTCGGGCTGGCGGCATCCGGGCGCACGCCGTACGTGATTGGCGGGCTGGAATACGCTAACCAGACCGGCTGCACGACGGTCGCCATCTCCTGTAACCCAGGCTCACCGATTGCACAGGTGGCCGCTATCGCTATCTCTCCGGTGGTTGGGCCGGAAGCGCTCACCGGCTCCACGCGCCTGAAATCCGGGACCGCGCAAAAGCTGGTGCTCAATATGATCTCCACCGGCGCGATGGTGAAGTTTGGGAAGGTGTATCAGAACCTGATGGTGGATATGCAGGCCACCAACGTCAAGCTGGTGGACAGAGCCTGCCGCATGGTGATGGAGGCGACGGGCGCAGGACGTGAAGAGGCAGAAGCGGTACTCAAGCAGACCGATCACGATGTTAAGCCTGCCATTCTGATGATCTTAAGCGGGCTGGATGCGGCAAGCGCCAGAGCCAAACTCGATGCGCATAACGGCTTCTTACGGGCGGCATTAGAAAACTAACAGAGGCGTGTATGGACAAAACAGCAGCGCTCGCCAGCGATATCCTGCAGGGGATCGGTGGGGAACAAAATATTCAGCGTCTCGAAAACTGCATGACGCGCGTGCGCGTCGAGGTGCATAACGACGACCAGCTTGACGTGCCGCGCCTGAAGCAACTGTCCGGCGTCAGCGGCTACGTGAAACAGGGCCAGCAGCATCAGCTGATCGTCGGGCCGGGGAAAGCGGCGCAGGTTGTCGATGCCATGCGGGCGCTGATGGGCGTTAGCGCGAGCGTGTCGATTGACGATGCGGAGCGCACCAAAGCGCAGGCGAAGGCCAAATACAAAGCCCCGATGAGCGATGCGCTGCGTCAGCTGGCAAACGTCTTCATTCCGCTGATCCCGGCGTTTATTGCCTCAGGCCTAATCACCGGGATCATCAATATTCTCAAGCGGCCGGATATTGTGGGGGATTTCGCCACGCAGTATCCGAACCTGCTGGGGATTCTCGGGATCTTCGGCAGCGCGGTGTTCGCCATTATGAACATTCTGGTTGGGGTCAATACCGCGAAGGTGTTTGGCGGATCGCTGGCCATGGGCGGCGTGATGGCGGGCATCTTGTCCAGCCCGCAGCTGGCGCAGATCACGCTGTTTGGTGAGGCGCTCCAGCCGGGCCGCGGTGGGGTGATCGCCGTGCTGCTGGTGGTCATCCTGATGTGCTGGATCGAGAAAAGGCTGCGCGCGGTTCTGCCCGGCTCGATTGAGCTTATCCTCAACCCGCTGCTGACCACGCTGATTACCGGTAGCGTAGCGATTGTGGCCCTCCAGCCGTTAGGCGGGGGGATCTCTGAAGCCATCGCCCACGGCGCGTCGCTGGCGATTGATCGCGGCGGCCTGTTAGTGGGGGCGGTGCTGTCGGGTACCTTCCTGCCGCTGGTGCTGACGGGCCTGCACCAGGGGCTGGTGCCGATCCACGTCGAGCTGGTGCAGTCGCACGGCTATAACGCGCTGCTGCCTATCCTGTCGATGGCGGGCGTGGGGCAGGTCGGCGCGGCGATTGCCGTACTGATGAAAACCCGCAACGCGCGACTGAAGAAAGTGATTAAAGGCGCACTCCCGGTTGGACTGCTCGGCATTGGCGAGCCGCTGATTTTCGGCGTTACGCTGCCGCTGGGTAAACCGTTCCTCGCCGCCTGTCTGGGCGGCGCGGTAGGCGGGGCGCTTATTAGCTACTGGAAGGTCGCCACCGTGATCACCTTTGGGCTTTCCGGTTTACCGCTGGCATTAACCATCGTGACCGGAAAAGTGATGCTCTATCTGTTAGGCTATTTAGTAGCGGTGATAGCCGGGTTCCTGTTTACCTGGCTGTTAGGTTTCAACGATCCAGAGGAGTAAGGTTTGGCAAATCACGCGCGTCGCGTTGTCTTTTTCGACCTGGATGGAACGCTGCATCAGCAGGATATGTTTGGTACGTTTATGCGTTACCTGCTGCGGCGTCAGCCCCTGAATGCGTTGCTCGTGCTACCGCTCTTACCGGTTATCGGTATCGCGCTGCTGGTGAAAGGCCGTGCGGCGCGATGGCCGATGAGTCTGCTGCTGTGGGGATGTACCTTTGGGCACAGCGAAGCGCGCCTCAAACAGCTCGAAAAGGATTTTGCGCACTGGTTCCGCGGCCACGTCGCCGCCTTTCCGGTGGTGCAGGCGCGCCTGACCGGCTACCTCGACGCGAACGATGCCGACATCTGGCTGATTACCGGCTCCCCGCAGACGCTGGTGGAGCAGGTCTATTTTGATACCCCCTGGCTTCCGCGCGTGAATCTTATTGCCACGCAAATTGCCCGCGGTTACGGCGGTTGGGTGCTGACGATGCGCTGCCTGGGGCATGAAAAAGTGGTCCAGCTGGAGAAACGCATCGGTACGCCGCTGCGCCTGTACAGCGGCTACAGCGACAGTAAACAGGACAACCCGCTGCTCTATTTTTGCCAGCATCGCTGGCGCGTCACGCCATCAGGTGAACTCCAGCAACTCGAATAGTCTTATCCATAATGGGCGTGTATAATGCCGCCCGCTTTTCGACTGGAGTATCAACCGTTGTCCAACCCTGAACTCGACCATGAATACTGGATGCGCCATGCGCTGACGCTGGCTCAGCGTGCCTGGGACGAGGGCGAAGTGCCCGTAGGCGCCGTGCTGGTCCACAATAACCAGGTGATTGGTGAAGGGTGGAACCGTCCGATTGGCCGCCACGATCCTACTGCACATGCCGAAATCATGGCGCTTCGCCAGGGCGGTCTGGTGCTGCAAAATTATCGCCTGCTTGATACTACGTTGTATGTGACGCTGGAGCCGTGCGTGATGTGCTCCGGCGCGATGGTACACAGCCGGATCGGGACTCTGGTCTTCGGTGCGCGGGATGAAAAAACCGGTGCGGCCGGTTCGCTGATGGACGTGCTGGGTCACCCGGGGATGAACCACCAGGTGAAGACTATCGGCGGGGTGCTTGCACCAGAGTGTTCGGGGCTATTAAGCGATTTCTTTCGAATGCGCCGTCAGCAGAAAAAGCAGCAAAAGGCAGAATTGAAGCTGTCGGACGATTAAGCTCGTCCGGCGCCACGACCGGGTAACTTTGGGCCAACTGTTTGGCCTCCGTTGCCTCTTTCTCTTTCTCCAGCAGATACCCGACCAGGCTAATTTGATATTTACGGATATTTTCCACGTAGGCGTAGGCTTCATGTCCGCGCGCGTAGCCGTAAGTCAGCTTGTTATACCATGGCTTCTGGCTCAGCAGCGGCAGGCGCTGCTTAACGTCTGACCAGCTGTCCGGGTTACCTTTCGTTTTGGCCGTCAACGCCCGCGCATCCAGCATATGTGCGTAGCCCATATTGTAGGCCGCCAGCGCGAACCAGATCCGCTCCTCTTCCGGCACCGTTTCCGGGACTTTGGCCATCATATCCTGCAGATAGCGCGCACCGCCGCTGATGCTCTGTTCGGCATCGGTACGGTCATTGACGCCCAGGCTCAGCGCGGTATTTTTGGTTAACATCATCAAACCACGTACGCCAGTCGGAGACGTGGCCTGGGTATCCCAGTGGGATTCCTGATACGAAATAGCCGCCAGCAGTTTCCAGTCAATCTCCTGGGCGTATTTTTCGAACAGCGGCTGCAGATCTGGCAGGACGCTGTCTACCGCGCGCAGGAAGCTGCGGGTGTCAACGTAGTCAAAGTCGTCACCGTGACCGAGGTACTTCTCCTCCAGGCGCGCCAGGGTACCGTCTTCATTGATGGTGTTGAAGAAATCAAGCATCGCGGCAGAGAAGGTCTGATCGTCATCAAGCTGGCTAAACCAGGTCACGGGCTGCTCGTCGGTGACGTCCAGCGCCACGGCGATTTCAGGATGCACCCGCTGGAACAGGCTGATCGCGACCGAATCGGCGATGGTGTAGGGCACTTTCTGGTCTTTTACCTGCTCCAGCAGCTCCGTCGTGCCGAGTTTCGGATCCACCGTCCAGCTCAGGTCGGGATATTTCTTCTCCTTGAGCTCACGCAGATCGTCAATCACCACGTGGCCAGGCGCAATCGTCAGCTGCCGATCGTCAATCGAGGCCAGCGAACGCGGGCGCAGGCCCCCGACGCGGTAAACCAGCTGCTGCGAAACGGAGTAGTAGGTCGGGCCTGGCTGGTAGTTCTTGCTGCGCTCGCTGTTATACACCAGCCCGGCGGCAAGCATATCGGCATCGTCGTTATCGAGGTCGTCAAACAGCTGGTTGATATTCTGGCGGACGGTGATTTTAAGCTTCACGCCAAGATAATCGGCGAACTGTTGTGCCAGCTCGTAATCCAGACCAATGATTTTACCGTTGATGTCGCTGTAAATCAGCGGAGAGTTGAGGGTACTGACGCGCAATTCCCCCCGCTCCTGAATGGCGGCGATACGGTTTTCGGCTTTGCCGAACCAGGGGATGGAAGGCCAGAGGGCCACTGCCAGCAGCAACGTTACAATGCCGATGAGCAGATAATTAATCTTTAATTTTTTCAATTAGTTAATTCTCTGCGACGCCGGTTGCCTCAGTCTGCTGTAGCCATGTTAATCATAAGGTTTGCCATTGAATGAGCGGCATTTTGCGTAAACTTGCGCCACTTGGCAACCAATTAGAGAGACTGGTCACATCTATTGTTAAATCTCTGTGCAAATTTTATTTCGACGCAAACGGTTTCGTCGGCGCTCAGGATTCTCTATAATGACGCCCGTTTTCCCCCCTTGCGCACACTGTAAGCGCCCCGGCGCTTCGAAGACGAGAGACTTATGATGGAAATTCTGCGTGGTTCGCCTGCACTGTCTGCCTTCCGTATCACTAAACTGCTGGCACGTTTTCAGGCGGCCGACCTTCCGGTAAGCAATATTTACGCTGAGTATGTCCATTTTGCTGACCTGAATGCCCCCCTGAATGCAGAGGAGCGCGTACAGCTGGAACGCCTGCTCAAGTATGGCCCAAGCCTGAGCAGCCATACGCCAACCGGCAAACTGATCCTTGCGACGCCTCGTCCGGGCACCATCTCCCCCTGGTCTTCCAAAGCCACCGACATCGCCCACAACTGTGGCCTGAGCCAGATTAACCGTCTGGAACGCGGCGTGGCGTACTACGTGGAAGCCTCTACCCTGAGCGAAGCACAGTGGCAGGCGGTTGCGGCTGAACTGCACGACCGCATGATGGAGAGCGTATTTGCCTCTCTCGATGACGCGCAGAAGCTTTTCTCTCACCATCAGCCTGCGCCGGTACAGAGCGTAGACCTGCTGGGGCAGGGCCGTCAGGCGCTGATTGACGCCAACCTGCGTCTCGGCCTGGCGCTGGCAGAAGACGAAATCGACTACCTGCAGGATGCGTTCGTTAAGCTCAACCGTAACCCGAACGACATCGAACTCTACATGTTCGCGCAGGCGAACTCTGAGCACTGCCGCCACAAGATTTTCAACGCCGACTGGATTATTGACGGCGAACAGCAGCCGAAGTCGCTGTTCAAAATGATCAAAAACACCATGGAGCAAACGCCTGACCACGTTCTGTCTGCCTATAAGGACAACGCCGCGGTGATGGAAGGATCCGAGGTGGGCCGCTTCTTCGCCGATCGCGAAGCAGGGCGCTATGACTTCCATCAGGAGCCCGCGCATATCCTGATGAAAGTGGAAACCCACAACCACCCGACCGCGATCTCCCCGTGGCCGGGTGCGGCGACCGGCTCCGGCGGTGAAATCCGTGATGAAGGTGCGACCGGTCGTGGTGCAAAACCAAAAGCGGGTCTGGTCGGTTTCTCCGTCTCCAACCTGCGTATCCCGGGCTTTGAACAGCCGTGGGAAGAGGATTTCGGCAAGCCAGAGCGCATTGTGACCGCGCTGGATATCATGACCGAAGGCCCGCTGGGCGGCGCGGCGTTTAACAACGAATTTGGTCGTCCGGCGCTGAACGGTTACTTCCGTACCTATGAAGAGAAAGTGGACAGCCACAACGGCGAAGAGCTGCGCGGCTACCACAAACCGATCATGCTGGCGGGCGGGATCGGCAACATCCGTGCCGATCACGTGCAGAAAGGCGAGATCGTCGTCGGCGCGAAGCTGATCGTGCTCGGCGGCCCGGCGATGAACATCGGTCTGGGCGGCGGAGCAGCCTCTTCTATGGCCTCCGGCCAGTCTGACGCGGATCTCGATTTCGCCTCCGTGCAGCGTGACAACCCTGAGATGGAGCGTCGCTGCCAGGAAGTGATCGACCGCTGCTGGCAGCTGGGCGACGCTAACCCGATCCTCTTCATCCACGACGTGGGCGCGGGCGGTCTGTCTAACGCCATGCCGGAGCTGGTGAGCGACGGCGGCCGCGGTGGTCGTTTCAACCTGCGCGATATCCTGAGCGATGAGCCGGGCATGAGCCCGCTGGAAATCTGGTGTAACGAATCCCAGGAGCGCTACGTGCTGGCGGTTGCCGCGGACCAGCTTCCGCTGTTTGACGAGCTGTGCCGCCGCGAGCGCGCGCCGTATGCCGTCATCGGTGAAGCGACCGAAGAGCAGCACCTGACTCTGAGCGACACCCATTTCGACAACCAGCCTATCGATCTGCCGCTCGACGTTCTGCTCGGTAAAACGCCGAAGATGACCCGCGACGTAACAACCCGTAAAGCGGCGGGCAAAGCGCTGGATCGCCAGGGCATTACCGTAGCTGAAGCCGTTAATCGCGTGCTGCACCTGCCGGCAGTCGCTGAGAAAACCTTCCTGGTGACCATCGGCGACCGCACCGTGACCGGTATGGTATCGCGCGATCAGATGGTTGGCCCGTGGCAGATCCCGGTGGCGAACTGCGCCGTGACCACCGCGAGCCTCGACAGCTACTACGGCGAAGCGATGGCGCTGGGCGAACGCACCCCGGTGGCGCTGCTGGACTTCGCGGCCTCTGCCCGTCTGGCGGTCGGTGAAGCGCTGACCAACATCGCCGCGACGCAGATTGGCGACATCAAACGTATCAAACTCTCCGCAAACTGGATGGCCGCTGCCGGTCACCCTGGCGAAGATGCAGGCCTGTATGAAGCCGTGAAGGCGGTGGGCGAGGAGCTGTGTCCTGCTCTCGGCCTGACCATTCCGGTGGGTAAAGACTCCATGTCGATGAAAACCCGCTGGCAGGAAGGCAGCGAGCAGCGCGAGATGACCTCTCCGCTGTCGCTGGTGATTACCGCGTTTGCCCGCGTGGAAGACGTGCGTCATACCGTTACGCCGCAGCTTTCCACCGAAGACAACGCCCTGCTGCTGATTGACCTGGGTAAAGGCAACAACGCGCTGGGTGCCACCGCTCTGGCGCAGGTTTACCGTCAGCTCGGCGACAAGCCAGCCGACGTGCGCGACGTGGCGCAGCTGAAAGGCTTCTACGACGCCATCCAGGCGCTGGTGGCGCAGCGTAAGCTGCTGGCCTACCATGACCGTTCCGACGGCGGCCTGCTGGTGACGCTGGCAGAGATGGCCTTCACCGGCCACTGTGGGGTTGAAGCCAACATTGCAACGCTGGGCGAAGACCGTCTGGCGGCGCTGTTTAACGAAGAGCTGGGCGCCGTGATTCAGGTGCGCGCGGCAGATCGCGACGCGGTTGAAGCGATTCTGGCGAAGCACGGTCTGGCAGACTGCGTGCACTATCTGGGTAAAGCCGTTCAGGGCGACCGCTTCGTCATTGAAGCAGACGGTCACGCCGTGTTCAGCGAAAGCCGCACCACGCTGCGTATGTGGTGGGCGGAAACCACCTGGCAGATGCAGCGCCTGCGTGATAACCCGGAATGTGCCGATCAGGAGCACAACGCGAAGGCCAATGACCAGGATCCTGGCCTGAACGTGAAGCTCTCCTTCGACATCAACGAAGACATTGCCGCGCCGTACATTGCGACCGGCGCGCGTCCGAAAGTGGCCGTGCTGCGCGAGCAGGGCGTTAACTCCCACGTTGAGATGGCGGCTGCCTTCCACCGCGCGGGCTTTGACGCTATCGACGTTCACATGAGCGACCTGCTGGCCGGACGTACCGGTCTGGAAGATTTCCAGGCGCTGGTGGCGTGCGGCGGCTTCTCCTACGGCGACGTGCTGGGCGCGGGCGAGGGCTGGGCGAAGTCCATCCTGTTCAACAGCCGCGTGCGTGACGAGTTCGAAACCTTCTTCCACCGTCCGCAGACCCTGGCGCTGGGCGTGTGTAACGGTTGTCAGATGATGTCCAACCTGCGCGAGCTGATCCCGGGCAGCGAAGCCTGGCCGCGCTTTGTGCGTAACCAGTCTGACCGCTTCGAAGCGCGCTTCAGCCTGGTGGAAGTGACCCAAAGCCCGTCTCTGCTGCTGCAGGGAATGGTCGGTTCACAGATGCCAATCGCGGTCTCCCACGGCGAAGGTCAGGTAGAAGTGCGTGATGCCGCGCATCTGGCTCAGCTGGAGAGCAAAGGTCTGGTGGCGCTGCGCTTTGTCGATAACTTCGGCAAGGTCACGGAAACCTACCCGGCCAACCCGAACGGCTCCGCCAACGGTATTACCGCGGTGACCAGCGAAAGCGGTCGTGCAACCATCATGATGCCGCATCCGGAACGTGTGTTCCGCACCGTGAGCAACTCCTGGCACCCTGAAAACTGGGGCGAGGACAGCCCGTGGATGCGTATCTTCCGCAACGCGCGTAAACAGCTGGGTTAAGTTTTAGGCAACACCTGCAGGCCCGGTAAGCGCGAGCGCTACCGGGCTTTTTTGTCTCTGTCGCAAAATCGCGACAACCCTCTGGTTTGAGTGTCTCCAAAAGGAGACATTTAACTTATTGATTTATATATGGCAGTAAAGGTTCCCATTAAGGTGTTGCTTAATAGCGACACTTAGCCTGGAAATCATTCAACCGATAATTAACAGGTTTAACAAGTAAAAATCATATATTTCAATGTGTTAATATTTTGTTTTGCGTTCTGGCACGGGTGTTGCATAATATTAACCAGTGGCTCATTCACCTTCTTATGTCAGCCCCTTCGGGACGCGCTACATAAACTTCGAATGACGCACAAAAAGGTGCCTGCCGTCCAACTACTGATCATAGCGATGCTTTATCAGGCCAGGGCGAAACGTCGAGTTAGGCACCGCCTCATTCCATGACAAAGCCGGGTTTTTACCCGGCTTTGTTGTATCTGAAGGGCAGACTCAGTTACGCTCTGCGTAAACCCCCATTAAGAGAGTAATGCGTTGAAACGCTGGCCCGTTTTTCCCCGCTCCCTGCGACAGCTTGTCATGATGGCCTTCCTGCTGATCCTGCTGCCGCTGCTGATCCTTGCCTGGCAGGCGTGGCAAAGTCTGAACGCGCTGAGCGCGCAGGCGGCTTTGACCAACCGCACGACGCTCATCGACGCCAGACGCAGTGAAGCGATGACCAACGCCGCGCTGGAGATGGAACGTAGCTATCGTCAGTATTGCGTGCTTGACGATCGGACGCTGGAAAAGGTGTACCAGAGTCAGCGCAAGCGCTACAGCGAAATGCTGGATGCCCACGCCGGCGTATTGCCTGACGACAAGCTCTATCAGGCGTTACGTCAGGATTTAAACGATCTTGCGCAGCTACAGTGCAGTAACAGCGGCCCGGATGCCGCCGCCGCCGCGCGTCTTGAAGCTTTTGCCAGCGCCAACACCGAGATGGTGCAGTCAACGCGCACGGTCATTTTCTCTCGCGGCCAGCAGCTCCAGCAGGAGATTGCCGAGCGCGGCCAGTTCTTCGGCTGGCAGGCGCTGGTGCTGTTCCTCGTGAGCCTCGGGCTGGTTCTGCTCTTTACCCGCATGATCATCGGCCCGGTGAAGGGCATTCAGCGGATGATCAACCGCCTGGGTGAGGGGAAATCGCTCGGAGATACGGTCGCCTTTAAAGGTCCGCGCGAGCTGCGATCCGTTGGCCAGCGCATTATCTGGCTGTCCGAGCGCCTGGCGTGGCTTGAATCACAGCGCCATCAGTTCCTGCGCCATATCTCCCATGAGCTTAAAACGCCGCTGGCCAGCATGCGCGAAGGGACGGAGCTGCTGGCGGACGAAGTGGCAGGCCCCCTTACGCCAGAACAGAAAGAAATTGTCGAGATCCTGGATAACAGCAGCCGCAATCTGCAAAAGCTGATTGAGCAACTGCTGGATTACAACCGCAAGCTGGCTGACGGGGCGGTCGTTCTGGAAAACGTTGAGATTGAGCCGCTGGTGGATATGGTGATATCCGCCCATAGCTTGCCAGCAAGAGCTAAAATGATGCATACCGGTGTAGAACTAAATGCGCCGACCTGTCTCGCTGAACCCATGCTCTTAATGAGCGTGCTGGATAATCTTTATTCCAATGCGGTGCACTATGGTACTGAATCCGGTAACATTTATATCCGAAGTTATACGAAGGGTTCCCGGGTGTTTATAGACGTCGCTAACACCGGCACCCCGATCCCCGATGACGAAAAAACCATGATCTTCGAGCCCTTTTTCCAGGGGAGTCATCAGCGGAAAGGTGCGGTGAAAGGCAGTGGTCTGGGCTTGAGCATCGCCCGGGACTGCATACGACGCATGCAGGGTGAGCTAAACATTGCCACGGACGAACGTTCGGATGTTTGCTTCCGTATTGAACTGCCCCTGAGCCGGAAAAATCAATAAAATGAATCTATGTCTGGTGAGTATGTCACACGTCTTTTCCCGCGCCGTACGCGCGGTGTTTTCCCGCAACACGCTTCGCCTGAGCCTGCCCTGTTTATTTCTGGCAGGGTGTGTTTCCCATGCGCCACAAAGTGCAATTAGCGATAAACAAGAAGATAAATGGCCTGATAACCAGCTGGCCGATTTCCTCTCAACCCGCTGTGACGATATCTGGAACCTGTCAGGTCATGACGTTGAAAGCAACCCGCTGTTCTGGCTGCGTGGAATAGATTGCGCCCAGCGTCTGGCCCCGGTAGACGCTCGCTCGAAGGCGGCGATGCTGGATGACGACACCTGGCAGGACGCTTTCAAGCGCGGCATTTTGCTGGCTGATGCGAAAATCACCCCCGTCGAACGGCGCGCCAACGTGACCCGACTGGACACGTTCGTGGTCAATCTTCCCGTGCAGGTACGCCCGGTATACCAGCTCTGGCGCGATGGGCAGACATTACAGCTTCAGCTGTCTGAAGAGCGCTCCCGCTACAGCAAGCTGCAACAGTCAACCGACAGCGAGCTTGATACGCTGCGTCAGCAGCAGCAACATTTACGTACGCAGCTCGATACCACAACGCGTAAGCTGGAAAACCTGACCGATATCGAAAGGCAGCTCTCGTCGCGCAAATATCAGCCGGGGAGTTCATCTGCGGCACCGGACAGCGATACGCCGAAACAAGAGGATGTGAAGCATGACGAGCCGTAAACCTGCCCATCTGTTACTGGTGGATGACGATCCCGGGCTGTTAAAGCTGCTGGGCATGCGTCTGGTGAGTGAAGGCTACAGCGTCGTGACCGCGGAAAGCGGGATGGAGGGGCTTAAGATCCTCAGCCGCGAGAAAATCGATCTGGTGATAAGCGACCTGCGGATGGACGAAATGGATGGCCTGCAGCTGTTCGCGGAGATCCAGAAGCAGCAGCCGGGTATGCCCGTGATTATCCTGACGGCGCACGGGTCGATCCCGGATGCGGTTGCCGCGACGCAGCAGGGAGTATTCAGCTTCCTGACCAAGCCGGTAGATAAAGACGCGCTGTATAAGGCAATCGACAGCGCGCTGGAACACGCCGTCCCGGCGGGGGATGAAGCGTGGCGGGAGTCCATCGTCACCCGCAGCCCCGTGATGCTGCGTCTGCTTGAACAGGCCCGGATGGTGGCGCAGTCCGACGTCAGCGTGCTCATCAACGGCCAGAGCGGCACCGGGAAAGAGATCCTGGCCCAGGCGATCCATAACGCCAGCCCGCGAAGTAAAAACGCCTTTATCGCCATTAACTGCGGCGCGCTTCCGGAACAGCTGCTTGAATCTGAACTGTTTGGTCACGCCCGCGGGGCATTCACCGGGGCGGTAAGCAGCCGGGAAGGGCTGTTCCAGGCCGCGGAAGGCGGCACGCTGTTCCTGGACGAGATTGGCGATATGCCCGCGCCGCTGCAGGTTAAGCTGCTGCGCGTGTTGCAGGAGCGCAAAGTGCGCCCGCTGGGCAGCAACCGCGATATCGATATTAACGTGCGAATTATCTCCGCTACCCACCGCGATCTGCCAAAAGTGATGGCCCGCAACGAGTTCCGCGAAGATCTCTACTACCGTCTGAACGTGGTCAACCTGAAGATCCCGGCGCTGGCCGAACGTGCGGAAGACATTCCGCTGCTGGCGAACCACCTTTTACGCCAGGCGGCCGATCGTCATAAACCGTTCGTGCGCGCGTTTTCCACCGATGCGATGAAGCGGCTGATGGCCGCAAGCTGGCCGGGCAACGTGCGTCAGCTGGTCAACGTGATTGAGCAGTGCGTGGCGCTGACCTCTTCACCGGTCATCAGCGACGCGCTGGTGGAGCAGGCGCTGGAAGGGGAAAACACGGCGCTGCCGACGTTTGCCGAAGCGCGGAATCAGTTTGAGCTCAACTATCTGCGCAAGCTATTGCAGATCACCAAAGGCAATGTGACCCACGCCGCGCGCATGGCCGGACGCAACCGCACCGAGTTCTACAAGCTGCTGTCGCGCCACGAGCTGGAAGCAAACGATTTTAAAGAGTAATGCCGTATGGTACTGTGAGCAATCGATTACGAGGCAGCTTACAGGCAAGAGTTTAAGGACCCACCATGAAAAAGATTGATGCGATTATTAAACCTTTCAAACTGGATGATGTGCGTGAAGCGCTGGCGGAAGTTGGCATCACCGGGATGACCGTGACGGAAGTGAAAGGTTTTGGTCGTCAGAAGGGCCACACCGAGCTTTACCGTGGCGCAGAGTACATGGTCGACTTTCTGCCGAAAGTAAAAATTGAAATCGTGGTCAGCGACGATATCGTCGATACCTGCGTGGATACCATCATCCGCACCGCGCAGACGGGCAAAATTGGCGACGGTAAAATCTTCGTCTTTGACGTGGCGCGCGTGATCCGTATCCGTACCGGCGAAGAAGACGACGCGGCGATTTAAACATTTTCCTGGCCGGGTAAGGCGCAGCCGCCACCCGGCGAAAAAAAAGCCCCTCGACCGAGGGGCTTTTTGCATTACAGCACCTTATGCGGGCCGAAGCACTCGTAATGAATGCTGTCTTTGTTCACGCCCAGCCCCACCAGCTGCTGCGCGGCATACTGCATAAACGCCACCGGCCCACAGACGTAGAACTGCATGTCCGGCGCGCTAAACGCCCCTTCCATCTGGCTTAAATTCATCAGACCTTCGCTGTCAAAGCGTGCAGCTGCGCGGTCTGCCTCCGTCGGCAGGCGATACCAGGTGTGCGCGGTAAAGCGCGGCAGGGAGGCCCCGAGCGTTTTCACCTCATCCGCAAAGGCGTGCACGTCGCCGTTTTCCGCAGCGTGGAACCAGTTTACCTGCGCACCGTGGTGTGATTTTGCCAGCGTATCGAGCATCGCCAGCATTGGCGTTTGGCCGACGCCCGCAGAGATCAGCGTAACCGGGGTGTTTGCTTCAACGGCCATAAAGAAGTCGCCCGCCGGCGCGGCCAGATGGACCACGTCGCCCACGTTCGCTTCGTTGTGCAGCCAGCTGGAAACCTGACCGCCGTCCTCACGCTTCACCGCAATGCGGTAGCCTTGGCCGTTTGGCTTGCGGGTAAGAGAATACTGACGGATCTCCTGATGCGGGAAGCCTTCTGGCTTCAGCCACACGCCCAGATACTGCCCTGGCTGGTAATCGGCCACCGGCTGTCCGTCCACCGGCTCAAACTCAAAGCTGGTAATCAATGCGCTGCGCGGGGTTTTCTCGACGATGCGGAACGCCCGCGTGCCTTCCCAGCCACCGTTCTTGCTGGCGTTTTCACTGTAGATCTGTGCTTCACGGTTGATAAACACGTTTGCCAGCACGCCGTAGGCTTTACCCCACGCGTCCAGCACCTCCTGGCCCGGGCTGAACATCTCGTCCAGCGTGGCCAGCAGGTGGCCGCCCACAATGTTGTACTGCTCGGGTTGGATCTGGAAGCTGGTGTGCTTCTGCGCGATTTTTTCCACCGCGGGCAGCAGTGCAGCCAGGTTTTCAATATTGCTGGCGTAGGCCGCGATGGCGTTGAACAGCGCTTCACGCTGATCGCCGTTACGCTGGTTGCTCATGTTGAAAATCTCTTTGAGCTCCGGGTTGTGCGTGAACATGCGATCGTAGAAATGAGCGGTGAGTTTAGGGCCGGTTTGCACCAGCAGGGGAATGGTGGCTTTTACGGTAGCGATGGTTTGAGCGTCGAGCATGAGCGCGTCCTTTTGATGTCACTTTAATGATGTATTTTAAATGCATCTTATAAAAAATACCCCTGCGTTGTAAATGGCTCTTTGCAAGATGAAAAATATGCATCACAAACCTGAAAAGAAATCCGCTGGAAAGGGCGAGAGCTTTATTCCTCAAACCCTTGCGTGGCGGGTAGGAAAACGTTTGCGTAAAATCGTTTGTCAAGACCTGTTATCACAGAACTAATCAGTTATACTGTTGCCCGTCGTCCAACAGGACTGCCTTTTCAGGCCAAAATTTACTTGTTAGCTGAGTCAGGAGATGCGGATGTTAAAGCGTGAAATGAACATTGCCGATTATGATGCCGAACTGTGGCAGGCTATGGAGCAGGAAAAAGTACGTCAGGAAGAGCACATCGAACTGATCGCCTCCGAAAACTACACCAGCCCGCGCGTCATGCAGGCGCAGGGTTCTCAGCTGACCAACAAATATGCTGAAGGTTACCCTGGCAAACGCTATTACGGCGGTTGCGAGTACGTTGATATCGTTGAGCAACTGGCTATCGACCGTGCGAAAGAACTCTTTGGCGCTGACTACGCGAACGTGCAGCCGCACTCTGGCTCTCAGGCTAACTTCGCGGTTTACACCGCGCTGCTGCAGCCGGGCGATACCGTTCTGGGTATGAACCTGGCGCAGGGCGGCCACCTGACTCACGGCTCCCCGGTTAACTTCTCCGGCAAACTGTACAACATCATCCCTTACGGTATCGATGAGTCCGGTAAAATTGACTACGAAGACATGGCGAAGCAGGCTAAAGAGCACAAGCCGAAGATGATCATCGGTGGCTTCTCCGCTTACTCCGGTATCGTTGACTGGGCAAAAATGCGTGAAATCGCAGACAGCATCGGTGCTTACCTGTTCGTTGATATGGCGCACGTTGCGGGTCTGATCGCCGCAGGCGTTTACCCGAACCCGGTTCCACACGCTCACGTTGTGACCACCACCACCCACAAAACCCTGGCGGGTCCACGCGGTGGCCTGATCCTGGCGAAAGGCGGTGACGAAGAGCTGTACAAAAAACTGAACTCCGCGGTGTTCCCAAGCGCGCAGGGCGGCCCACTGATGCACGTTATCGCGGCAAAAGCGGTCGCGCTGAAAGAAGCGATGGAGCCTGAGTTCAAGGTTTATCAGCAGCAGGTTGCTAAGAACGCCAAAGCGATGGTGGAAGTGTTCCTGAACCGTGGCTACAAAGTGGTATCCGGCGGTACTGAAAACCACCTGTTCCTGCTGGATCTGGTTGATAAGAACCTGACCGGTAAAGAAGCTGACGCTGCCCTGGGCCGCGCCAACATCACCGTGAACAAAAACAGCGTGCCAAACGATCCGAAGAGCCCGTTCGTGACCTCCGGTATCCGTATCGGTTCTCCGGCCGTGACTCGCCGCGGCTTCAAAGAAGCAGAAGTGAAAGAGCTGGCTGGCTGGATGTGTGACGTTCTGGACAACATCAATGACGAAGCGGTTATCGAGCGCGTCAAAGGCAAAGTTCTGGATATCTGCGCACGCTTCCCGGTATACGCATAATTCCTCTGCTTTGCAGAAATAAAAAAGGCCGCGCTTGCGGCCTTTTTTTATGGCTTAACGCCGGTCAAGGGAAATCGCGCCGGGACCAACAATCGCCAGCAAAATAAAGGCGCCAGCAATACTGATATTCTTGTAGAAGTTAATCATATTCGGTACGACCGCATCACCGGTCATATCCCAGTAGTGATGCCCAATCACCGCCGTTCCGAGGGTGTAGAACACAAACAGTACCGCGAGAGGACGGGTGAAAAAGCCCAGTACGATCAGGATAGCGGCAGGCACTTCCATCACCACCGCAATAATGGCCGCCAGCATGGGCATCGGCGTCCCCAGCGAGGTCATGTATTGTACGGTGCCGCTAAATCCCGTCAGTTTTGGATAACCAAAGATAATAAACAACACGACAAGCGCGATGCGGCCAATCAGCAGCAGCAGGTGACGTGACTGACCGAAATCGAAATAACGTAGAGTGTTCATAGCTGGCTCATTTTTTAGGGGACCCAATCTAAAATTAATACACAAATCCATAGTCTTCCATTCAGCTTTTCTTCATAAATCAGGCATTGGCGTGATGTTAAATTATGACTTCGTGTAAAATTGTCTCTTTTCTTTGGCAAGGGAAATTTATGCAGTGCATATCATGTCAGCAAGAAGAGGCAAATAAAGAGTCCGGGCTGTGCAATCAGTGTGAGCGCGCAGATGAAAAGAAAATTAACGGTCTGCTTTATCTCCCAGCGGCGGGCCTGGTGATTAACCTCATCATGACGCCCATTGGAGCATGGAATTACTTTGCTGCGGTGTTCCACTTTTTCCAGTCAGGGGGAATTAACCTGTTTGGAGCGGTGGGTATCGCGGTGGTGATAATTGATTTGGTTCTGACCGTGACCGCAGGCTGGTATTTCTTTAAAAGAAAGTCGGGTATCCGTAAGATCATCATCCCCTACTACTTAATGGGCGTTGTCTATGTGCTCTATTTGGTGGGCATACCTGCCTGGGTATTCGACGCTAGGCTGGATATGGCTGATATTCGCAATGTGCTTTCCCCCATTGTTGGCGCATCGATCTGGATCCCCTACTTCCTGGTTTCCAAACGCATTAATCAGGTCTTTGTTCGCTAGCCGTTTCGCAGGGCCGCTATGGCCCTGCTAAATATGTGTGTTATTCACTTGTTAATAGTTGCTTGCGCAGGCTTTGATTTAACGCCAGACTATGGCCTCGATTTCGGGAGGGATTCATGGTCTTGCATTCCACGCGCTGGCTGGCGCTCAGTTATTTCACCTATTTCTTTAGCTACGGTATTTTTCTGCCCTTCTGGAGCGTCTGGCTCAAGGGTATCGGCCTGACGCCCGAGACCATCGGCGTCCTGCTGGGGGCCGGGCTGGTGGCGCGTTTCCTCGGCAGCCTGCTGATTGCCCCGCGCGTCAGCGATCCCTCCTTACTGATCAAGGCCGTGCGCATTCTTGCTCTGCTGACCCTGGTCTTTGTGGCCTGCTTCTGGGTCAGCCACCAGTTTGCCTGGCTGATGGTGGTGATGGTCGGCTTTAACCTGTTCTTCTCACCGCTGGTGCCGCTGACGGATGCCCTGGCGAACACCTGGCAAAAGCAGATCACCATGGACTACGGTCGCGTGCGTCTGTGGGGCTCTATCGCCTTTGTGATTGGCTCGGCGCTGGTGGGCAAACTGGTCAGCCTTTACGATTACCGCGCCATTCTTGCCCTGCTGAGCATCGGCATTGCCTCGATGCTGCTGGGTATGCTGCTGCGACCATCGGTGATGCCGCAAGGGGAAAGTCGCCATCAGGAGAGCGCCGGCTGGCCCGCATGGCGGAGCCTGGTCGCGCAGAGCTGGCGTTTTCTGGCGTGCGTGTGCCTCCTTCAGGGGGCACATGCGGCGTACTATGGTTTCAGCGCTATCTACTGGCAGGGGGCAGGGTATTCCGCTTCCGCCGTGGGCTATCTATGGTCGCTGGGCGTGGTGGCCGAAGTCATTATCTTTGCCCTGAGCAAAAAACTGTTCCGTCGCTTTGGCGCGCGTGACCTGCTGCTGCTTTCCGCCGTGTGTGGGGTGGCGCGCTGGGGGATTATGGGCTGGACGACCGATCTGCCGTGGCTGATTGTGGCGCAAATTCTTCACTGCGGCACCTTTACCGTGTGCCATCTGGCGGCGATGCGCTATATCGCAGCGCGCGAGGGCGGGGACGTGATTCGTCTGCAGGCCGTCTATTCGGCAGTGGCGATGGGGGGCAGTATCGCGATCATGACGGTGTTTGCGGGGTTCCTCTATCAGCATCTGGGGCACGGCGTCTTCTGGGTGATGGCGCTGGTCGCCTTGCCCGCCATCGTTGTTCGCCCTAAAGTGGCTCCCCGCGCGTCGCTATGATTCCAGCATGGCGCGAATATGTTCTTGCTGCTGCGCGTTCAATGTCTCAACGGCATGAATCAACGGCGGCGAGAACAGCGGCAGGGCCGTAGGGTAGGGGGTGATAACCAGCGCGGCTTCGCGCGGCGCCCCCTCTTTCTGAAAAGCCTGCAGCGTCAGGTAGCGAATGTTGAGCGGCAGCAGCGTCAGCTCGCGAAGCTGCTGTTCGATCTGCTCCTCGCTGGCTTTATCGTCTCCCGTCAGCAGGATCACCTGTTTTTCATGCAGGTCAGTCTCCTGCATCAGCCAGGCACCAAAAATCACCGCCACGAGGCTCATCTCTTCATCGGAAAAACGCAGGCCAAATTCCGCCTCCAGCTCAAACAGCGCCTCTTTCGTGGTGCGTAACAGTCGGGGATAAAGGCGGTGGATCTCCTCCGGCAGGCTATTGTCGATGCCGATCTCAAACAGCGAACGGTCCAGCGCCTGAGCCAGATGGATATACAGCTGATCGGTCAGCCCTTGTTCATCGCTGAAGTTCATCCCGGTCTGGGAACGAAAGCGGGCCACCATGCGCACGATGGCCCGGCGTAGACGCTGATCCTGCTGGTGCTTATCAAGCACCGGATCGGGGGTGCGGAGCATCATAAACAGCAGCGCCAGAAACAGCTGTTCATCCCCGTGGGCACCCTGCGGGACGCGCCGTCTCCAGTGGCGCACGATCTCCTGCGCCGTAAAATACTCCCCTCTCGACTGGGTCCAGCTGCGCTGAACGTGGGAAAACTGCGGCGTATTCCCGAGCTGGTGCTGAATAAGGCAGTATTGCAGATAAAGCTGTAAAAACTGGACGTCGCGGCATTCAAACTGGCGCTGGAGCTTGCGTGAGCAGAAGCCGATCAGTGCCCGCAGGTTCGCATCGTCGTAAAGCGGCCGCGCGATGCCGTGTTGTTTAAGCGCGGTTTTTAATGCGGGGGTAAACTGGTGCGAGACGAACTGCGGGCAAAGCCGCAGCGCCCGGCGCAGCCAGTGCAGCAGGCATAAACGCTGATTCAGGGCTGTGCCTTCAATCCGGTAGCAGCCGTCGTGGTGCGTAACGATATCCAGCCGGTGATAGCGCTGGATTTCATCGCGCGTCTCGGCTATATCTTGCCGTGCCATCGCGTCGTCCACGCCGTTGGCAGCGATTATGCTCTGTGCGGTGACGGCAGCATCGGGCAGGTAAAGCATCAAAAGCACCTGGCAGCGGCGCTGCGAACTGGAAAGCACAGATGGAATTTCAAGCGTCGTCATCATCTGTCGGGTATCCAGTGTGAATGTTTGATAAGAATAGCTAAAGGATGAGCGCTGAAAAGCGCGCCGGCAGGCCTTTCACTCAGGATTGCTGGGGAACATCACAGAATTTTTGACGTGAGGAATTGATGCAAACAGTTAAACAATGTGCGATGGCGTTATTTTTGGCGGTTATCAGCTTAACCGCCAGCGCACACCCTCACAGCTTTATCGACCTCAAAACCGAGCTGGTCACCGACGGCACGCAATTGAGCGGCCTGAAAATGCGCTGGACGATGGATGAAATCACCTCGGCCGATCTGCTCTACGATGCGGGAAATGCGAAGCCCGGCGATGAAATCTGGAAAAAGCTGGCGGCGGAAGTAATGGCCAACGTACTCGGCCAGCACTACTTCACTGAATTCTGGCACAACGGGCAAAAGGTCAAATTTCTGAACCGACCCACGGAATACGGGATGACGCGTGAAGGGCACCAGGCGGTGCTGACGTTCGTGCTTCCGCTGGCGCATCCGCAGCCGCTGGCGGGGCAAACGTACCGCTTTTCCACCTTTGACCCTACCTACTATGTTGACATGCGCTATGACAAAGACAGCGACGTACGGCTGCCGGACGCGCTGCAAAAAAGCTGCAAAATTGGCGTGCACACCCCCAAACCCAGCGAAGAGACGCTGAACTTTGCGGTCTCGCTTGATAAAGAAGATGCACCGCCCGAGGATATGGAATTGGGTAAACAGTTTGCGCAGGAGGTGACGTTACAATGTCAGTGATCTCCTCTCCGGTTCGGAAACCGCGCCGCTGGCTGCACCTCTGGCCGCTGGCGCTCTTTTTACTGTTAGCAACTGGCGGTGCGCTGTGGCTGTGGCAGGCCTGGCCGCAGGTCATGATGAAAAGCATTATCTGGCAGCGTGAGGTTAACCAGCAGATGAGCGGTCTGCTGAAGGCGGTGGCGGAGAACCCGACCAAAGCGGGTGGTTCCCTGCTGGCGTTCAGTTTTGTCTATGGCGTTCTGCACGCCCTGGGGCCGGGGCACGGCAAAATCGTCATCACGACCTGGCTCGCCACCCATCCGTCAAAGCTGAAATCGAGTATCGGCCTGACGCTGGCCTCCTCGCTGCTTCAGGGCGGCGTGGCGATTGCGCTCGTGGTGGTCGTGCTTTCGCTGTTACAGCTTCCCGCGCGCCAGCTGCACTTGAGCAGCTTCTGGCTGGAGAAGGGCAGCTACGCGCTGGTGGGCCTGCTGGGGCTGATCCTCTGCTGGCGGGCGCTCAAAAAGCTGCGCGTGCTGCTGCAAAAGCCGAAATTCAAAACCTTTACGCCGCACCACGTTCATGATGAAAACTGCGGCTGCGGGCATCAGCATTTGCCCACGCAGGAACAATTACAGAACGGCGACGACTGGCGCGCGCGGCTGGTGATTGTTCTCTCTATGGGCATGCGCCCGTGTTCGGGTGCCATCATGGTGCTGCTGTTCAGTAAGGTGATAGGCGTGTTCGGCTGGGGCATGCTGTCCGCGCTGGCGATGGCGGCAGGAACCTCTCTCACCATTTCGTCTTTAGCGCTGCTGGTACACAGCTTCCGTCAGCTGGCGGTCAAACTCAGCGGCAATAAAACACCGGTGCTGTGGCGGCAGGTTGGCTGGACAACGCTCGCGCTGGCGGGCGGGGTGATTCTGCTGGTAGCGGCGGTAACGATGTGGATGAGTGCGGTGCCGGTGGGAAGGGGATTGCGGCCTTTTTAGTTTCAATTCCCTCTCCCACAGGGAGAGGGAATTACCGGGATTAACGCTTCAGCGCATCGCTCAGTTCATCACGCATGTTTGCCAGCATGGCTTTAACAACGCGTGGGTTACCCGCAACGATGTTGCCGGTAGACAGATAGTTATGGCCGCCGGTGAAGTCGCAAACAATGGCGCCTGCTTCACGCGCGATCAGCTCGCCCGCTGCAAAATCCCATGGCTTCAGTGAGAGTTCGAAGTAACCGTCAACGCGGCCGGTGGCAACATAGGCCAGATCCAGCGCAGCAGAACCGGTGCGACGGAAGTCCGCGCATTCGGTGAACAGTTTGCCCAGGATATTCATATAGGTGGTCGCGTGCTGTTTTGCCTTGAACGGGAAACCGGTCGCCAGGATGGTGCCGTCCAGATCGCGTGCGTTGCTGCAGCGCAGACGGTAGCCGTTCAGCTGTGCGCCCTGACCGCGGGTCGCGGTGAACAGTTCGTTACGCATTGGATCGTACACAACGGCGACTTCAGTACGGCCTTTAATGCGTACTGCGATAGACACAGAGAAGTGTGGCAGGCGTTTGACGAAGTTGGTGGTGCCATCCAGTGGATCGATAACCCATTGAACATCCTGATCGGTACCTTCATGTTCACCGCTTTCTTCGGTGATGATGGTGTGCTGTGGGTAAGATTTGCGGATCGTTTCGATAATAATCGCTTCTGCGGCTTTATCGACGTTCGTCACGAAATCATTGCTGCCTTTCTGGCTGGTTTCTACGGAGTCTGGCGTTTCGTAGTGTTTGGCAATTACATTACCCGCCTTGCGCGCTGCGCGCACGGCGATGGTCAGCATCGGATGCATCGGTCTCTCTCACTGGATGTTAAAGAACAGGAAAATCGGCGCAGAGTATAGCAGCGGGATCGGATTATGTCTCCCGTTTATGATAATATGCCCGAATATTCTTCAGACGCTGAATTCAGACATTAAAAATTATGCTGCAAAACATTCGAATCGTGCTGGTCGAAACATCGCACACCGGCAACATGGGCTCCGTTGCCCGCGCTATGAAAACCATGGGCTTAACGAACCTGTGGCTGGTTAACCCGCTGGTGAAACCCGACTCGCAGGCTATCGCGCTGGCGGCCGGGGCCAGCGACGTGATCGGTAATGCCCAGATCGTCGATACCCTTGACGAAGCGCTGGCCGGCTGCAGCCTCGTTGTGGGTACCAGCGCGCGTTCGCGCACGCTGCCGTGGCCAATGCTCGATCCGCGTGAATGCGGCCTGAAAAGTGTCGCGGAGGCAGAACAGGCGCCGGTTGCGCTGGTGTTTGGCCGCGAGCGCGTTGGCCTGACCAACGACGAGCTGCAGAAGTGCCATTATCACGTCGCGATTGCGGCAAACCCGGAGTACAGCTCGCTGAACCTGGCGATGGCGGTGCAGGTTATCGCTTATGAAGTCCGTATGGCGTGGCTGGCAACGCAGGAAAAAGAGGTCGAGCCGAAAGAAGAGACGGCTTACCCGCTGGTGGACGACCTTGAGCGTTTCTACGGTCACCTGGAGCAGACGCTGCTCTCAACCGGCTTTATCCGTGAAGGCCACCCGGGCCAGGTAATGAACAAGTTGCGCCGTATGTTTACCCGCGCGCGTCCGGAAAGCCAGGAGCTGAACATCCTGCGCGGAATTCTGGCGTCGATTGAGCAGAAGAATAAAGAGTAGTGCCGGTTTGTTTTCTCTCTCCCTGTGGGAGAGGGGCGGGGTGAGGGCATCAGGCCGCACCTGTATTATGAAGGCACAGAAGGTTAAATACCTGACTAAAACAGTCAAGTAAATAGTTGACCATTTTAGTCAGGAATGTCAGACTTGGCCCTGCTATGCAATACCCCATTTTACTATAAAAAACCCCGGGCAGGGGCGAGTTTGAGGTTAAGTAAGACATGAGACTGACATCTAAAGGGCGTTATGCCGTGACCGCGATGCTGGACGTTGCGCTCAACTCCGAAGCGGGCCCGGTTCCGTTGGCTGATATTTCTGAACGACAAGGGATCTCCCTCTCTTATCTGGAACAGCTGTTCTCCAGACTGCGTAAAAATGGACTGGTTTCCAGCGTTCGTGGCCCAGGCGGCGGTTATCTGCTGGGTAAAGACGCGGGCAGTATTGCAGTTGGTGAAGTGATTAGCGCAGTTGACGAATCCGTTGACGCGACCCGTTGCCAGGGTAAAGGCGGCTGCCAGGGCGGCGATAAGTGCCTGACCCACGCGCTGTGGCGCGATCTGAGCGACCGTCTCACCGGCTTCCTGAACAACATCACCCTGGGTGAACTGGTCAATAACCAGGAAGTTCTGGATGTTTCGGGCCGTCAGCACAGTCAGGATTCCCAACGCAGCACCCGCGCGCAGGACGCTATCGACGTCAAACTGCGCGCGTAATAAAACGATAAGTATTTCAGAATCAGGCCGGGGCGAAGACTCGCCCCGTGTACTCGGTCGTACATCCAGCCGGTTGCCTGATTCCTTGCATTGAAGCGATGTACGGAGTTTAAAGAGCAATGAAATTACCGATTTATCTCGATTACTCCGCAACCACGCCGGTGGACCCGCGTGTTGCCGAGAAAATGATGCAGTGTCTGACCCTGGACGGAAACTTTGGTAACCCAGCTTCCCGTTCACACCGTTTTGGCTGGCATGCTGAAGAGGCGGTTGATATCGCCCGTAATCAGATTGCTGACCTGGTGGGTGCCGACCCGCGTGAGATTGTTTTCACCTCCGGTGCGACCGAATCCGACAACCTGGCGATCAAAGGTGCAGCCAACTTTTATCAGAAAAAAGGCAAGCACATCATCACCAGCAAAACCGAACATAAAGCCGTGCTGGACACCTGCCGTCAGCTGGAGCGTGAAGGGTATGAAGTCACCTACCTGGCGCCACAGAGCAACGGCATCATCGACCTGAAAGAGCTCGAAGCGGCCATGCGTGATGACACCATTCTGGTCTCCATCATGCACGTCAACAACGAAATCGGCGTGGTGCAGGACATCGCGACCATCGGCGAAATGTGCCGCGCGCGCGGTATCATCTACCACGTGGACGCGACCCAGAGCGTGGGCAAACTGCCTATCGACCTGAGCCAACTGAAAGTGGACCTGATGTCCTTCTCCGGCCACAAAATCTATGGCCCGAAAGGGATCGGCGCGCTGTACGTTCGTCGTAAACCACGTATCCGCATCGAAGCACAGATGCACGGTGGCGGTCACGAGCGTGGCATGCGTTCCGGTACGCTGCCTGTTCACCAGATCGTGGGCATGGGCGAAGCTTACCGCATTGCAAAAGAAGAGATGGAAACCGAGATGGCACGCCTGCGCACGCTGCGTAACCGTCTGTGGGACGGCGTGAAAGATATGGAAGAAGTGTATCTGAACGGCGATCTCGAGCAGGGCGCACCAAACATCCTCAACGTCAGCTTCAACTATGTTGAAGGCGAGTCGCTGATCATGGCGCTGAAAGACCTGGCCGTTTCTTCCGGTTCTGCCTGTACTTCTGCAAGCCTTGAGCCATCCTACGTGCTGCGCGCGCTGGGTATGACTGACGAGCTGGCACACAGCTCTATCCGTTTCTCTTTAGGTCGTTTCACTACCGAAGAAGAGATTGACTACACCATCAAGCTGGTTCGCAACTCCATTGGCCGTCTGCGCGACCTTTCTCCACTGTGGGAAATGTTCAAGCAGGGCGTGGATCTGAACAGCATTGAATGGTCACATCACTAATCGGTACATAAGGAGAATTCAATCATGGCATACAGCGAAAAAGTCATCGATCATTACGAAAACCCACGCAACGTTGGCTCTTTTGACAACAGCGACGAATCTGTTGGTAGCGGCATGGTCGGTGCGCCAGCGTGTGGCGACGTGATGAAGTTGCAGATTAAAGTCAACAATGAAGGTATCATTGAAGACGCGCGCTTCAAGACCTACGGCTGCGGTTCTGCAATTGCGTCCAGCTCCCTGGTCACCGAATGGGTGAAGGGCAAGTCTCTGGACGAAGCACAGGCAATCAAGAACACGGATATTGCTGAAGAACTCGAACTGCCACCGGTGAAAATTCACTGCTCAATTCTGGCAGAAGACGCGATCAAAGCCGCCATTGCGGATTACAAAAGCAAACGTGAAGCAAAATAATTGAGGTTTGAGTATGTCGATTACCCTTAGCGACAGCGCTGCCGCGCGAGTAAGCTCTTTTCTGGCGAACCGTGGTAAAGGCTTTGGCCTGCGACTGGGCGTACGTACCTCCGGCTGTTCTGGTATGGCTTACGTACTGGAGTTTGTTGATGAACCGGCGTCTGACGACACCGTGTTTGAAGACAAGGGCGTGAAGGTGGTGGTCGATGGCAAAAGCCTGCAATTCCTCAACGGCACTCAGCTGGACTTCGTTAAAGAAGGCCTGAACGAAGGGTTTAAATTCACGAACCCGAACGTCAAAGACGAGTGTGGTTGCGGCGAAAGCTTCCACGTTTAACCGCGCGTCATCCGAAACCCCACCGTGGCGTTACCCGCTACGCGTGGGGTTTGTTTTAACAGGCTACCCCTGAGATTGTTATGGATTACTTCACTCTCTTCGGACTACCCGCTCAATACCCGATTGATCTCCAGGCGCTGACGATCCGCTTTCAGGATCTGCAGCGTCAGTACCATCCGGACAAATTCGCGAGCGGTACTCAGGCAGAGCAGCTGGCTGCGGTATCGCACTCTGCGACCATCAACCAGGCCTGGCAGACGCTGCGTCATCCGCTGGCGCGCGCTGAATATCTGCTCTCGCTCCACGGTTTTGATCTGGCGAGCGAACAGCACACCGTGCGCGACACGGCGTTTCTGATGGAGCAGTTGGAGCTTCGCGAAGAGCTCGATGAGATTGAACAGGCCAAAGACGAAGCGCGTCTGGAAAGCTTTATTACGCGCGTGAAGGGCATGTTCGATACCCGCCATCAGCAGATGGTGGAGCAACTGAACAACGAGACCTGGGACGTGGCGGCAGATACTGTGCGCAAACTCCGTTTTCTCGATAAACTGCGAAGCAGTGCTGAACAACTCGAAGAAAAGCTGCTCGATTTTTAATTTCGGAAGCAATTATGGCCTTATTACAAATTAGTGAGCCTGGCTTAAGTGCCGCACCGCACCAGCGTCGTCTGGCGGTGGGTATCGATCTGGGCACCACCAATTCCCTCGTGGCGACCGTGCGTAGCGGCCAGGCGGAAACGCTGGCTGACGAGCAGGGCCGCCATCTGCTGCCTTCCGTGGTCCACTACCAGCAGCAGGGTCACGCGGTCGGCTATGACGCCCGCGCCAACGCCGCGCGCGATCCGGCCAACACCATCAGCTCCGTCAAGCGCATGATGGGCCGCTCGCTGGCCGATATTCAGACCCGCTACCCGCATCTGCCGTATCAGCTGCAGGCCAGTGAAAACGGCCTGCCGATGATCGCGACCGCGGCCGGTCTGCTGAACCCGATTCGTGTTTCTGCTGACATCCTCAAAGCGCTGGCTGAGCGCGCTACGGCAACGCTCGGTGGCGATCTGGACGGCGTGGTGATCACCGTTCCTGCCTACTTTGACGATGCACAGCGTCAGGGCACCAAAGACGCCGCGCGTCTGGCGGGCCTGCACGTGCTGCGTCTGCTGAACGAACCGACGGCGGCGGCGATTGCCTACGGCCTCGACTCCGGTCAGGAAGGGGTCATTGCGGTTTACGATCTCGGCGGCGGTACCTTTGATATTTCAATCCTGCGCCTGAGCCGTGGGGTATTTGAAGTGCTGGCGACCGGCGGGGATTCCGCGCTGGGTGGCGATGACTTCGACCATCTGCTGGCGGACTACATTCGCGAGCAGGCGGGCATCAGCGATCGCAGCGATGCGCGCGTACAGCGCGAGCTGCTGGATGCGGCTATTGACGCCAAAATCGCCCTGAGCGATGCGCAGACGGTTACCGTAAACGTTGCGGGCTGGCAGGGTGACATCACCCGCGACCAGTTCAGCGATCTGATCGCCCCGCTGGTGAAACGCACCCTGCTGGCCTGCCGTCGCGCATTGAAAGATGCGGGCGTTGAGGCGAACGAGGTGCTGGAAGTGGTCATGGTGGGCGGTTCGACCCGCGTGCCGCTGGTGCGCGAGCGCGTGGGCGAATTCTTTGGCCGCACGCCGCTGACTTCCATCGACCCGGACAAAGTGGTTGCCGTGGGCGCCGCAATCCAGGCCGATATTCTGGTCGGCAACAAGCCGGACAGCGAAATGCTGCTGCTGGACGTCATCCCGCTGTCGCTGGGGTTAGAAACCATGGGCGGCCTGGTGGAGAAAGTGATCCCGCGTAACACCACCATTCCGGTGGCGCGCGCGCAGGAGTTCACCACCTTCAAAGACGGCCAGACCGCGATGTCCATCCACGTAATGCAGGGCGAACGCGAGCTGGTGCAGGACTGCCGCTCTCTGGCGCGCTTTGCGCTGCGCGGTATCCCGGCGCTGCCTGCAGGCGGGGCGCATATTCGCGTCACCTTCCAGGTGGATGCGGACGGCCTGCTGAGCGTCACGGCGATGGAAAAATCCACCGGCGTGGAATCGTCCATCCAGGTGAAGCCGTCCTACGGCCTGACCGATGGCGAAATCGCCTCTATGATTCAGGACTCAATGAGCTACGCCGAGCAGGATGTGAAGGCGCGTATGCTGGCGGAGCAGAAAGTTGAAGCCGCCCGCGTGCTGGAAAGCCTGACCGGCGCGCTCGCTGCCGACGCCGCGCTGCTCAGCGCCGCTGAGCGTCAGGTGATTGACGAAGCCGCCGCGCGCTTAAGCGTGGTCGCTGAAGGCAATGACGCTGACGCAATAGAAGAAGCCATTAAAAACGTTGATAAACAAACCCAGGACTTTGCTGCTCGCCGCATGGACAAATCTGTCCGCGTCGCGCTGAAAGGCCAGTCCGTGGACGAGGTTTAATATGCCAAAGATTGTAATTTTGCCTCATGCGGACCTCTGTCCGGATGGCGCTGTTCTGGAAGCGAAGACCGGTGAAACCATTCTCGATGTTGCCCTGCGTGCAGGTATCGAAGTGGAACACGCCTGTGAAAAATCCTGTGCCTGCACCACCTGCCACTGCATCGTGCGTGAAGGTTTTGACTCTCTCGCCGAGAGCACCGAAGACGAAGACGACATGCTGGATAAAGCATGGGGTCTGGAGCCAGACAGCCGCCTGAGCTGCCAGGCTGCGGTGACCGATGAAGATCTGGTCGTGGAGTTCCCACGCTACACCATCAACCACGCACGCGAGCATTGATATGGGACTGAAGTGGACAGACAGCCGTGAAATCGGCGAAGCGCTCTACGACGCGAACCCGGATCTCGATCCGAAGACCGTACGATTCACCGACATGCATCAGTGGATCTGCGATCTGGAAGATTTCGATGACGATCCAAACGCATCCAATGAAAAAATTCTGGAGGCGATTCTGTTAGTCTGGTTAGATGAAGCAGAATAAATAACAAAACGGGCTGCCTTCAGGCGGCCCGTTTGCTAGTTGCTAATAAGGAAAAATAAAATGACCGAAGCGATGAAGATTACGCTCTCTACGCAGCCCGCCGACGCGCGCTGGGGCGAGAAAGCCAGCTACAGCATCAACAACGACGGTATTACCCTGCACCTGACGGGCAACGATGATTTGGGCCTGATCCAGCGCGCCGCGCGTAAAATTGACGGTCTGGGCATTAAGCATGTCTCGCTGGAAGGCGAAGGCTGGGACACCGACCGCAGCTGGGCATTCTGGGCAGGCTACAAAGGCCCGAAAGGCACCCGCAAAATTGAGTGGGCGAACCTCGACGAAGCCGGTCAGAAAGAGCTGGAAAGCCGTCTGCAAATCATCGACTGGGTACGCGACACCATTAACGCTCCGGCGGAAGAGTTAGGCCCTGAGCAGCTGGCGCAGCGCGCCGTTGACCTGCTGTGCGGCGTGGCGGGCGACAAGATGTCCTACCGCATCACCAAGGGTGAAGACCTGCGCGAGCAGAATTACATGGGTATCCACACCGTGGGCCGTGGTTCTGAGCGTCCACCGGTGCTGCTGGCGCTGGACTACAACCCAACCGGTGATAAAGACGCCCCTGTCTTTGCCTGCCTGGTAGGTAAAGGCATCACTTTCGACACCGGCGGCTACAGCCTGAAGCAGAGCGCGTTCATGGACTCCATGAAGTCCGACATGGGCGGCGCGGCCACCATCACCGGTGCGCTGGCGTTTGCCATCACCCGCGGTCTGAAAAAGCGCGTGAAGCTGTACCTGTGCTGCGCGGACAACATGGTCAGCGGTAACGCCTTCAAGCTGGGCGACATCATTCGCTACCGTAACGGCAAAAACGTTGAGGTGATGAACACTGACGCCGAAGGCCGTCTGGTGCTGGCCGATGGCCTGATCGACGCGTCTGCCCAGAAGCCAGAACTGATTATCGATATGGCGACCTTGACCGGCGCGGCGAAAACCGCGCTGGGTAACGACTACCATGCACTGTTCAGCTTCGACGACAAGCTGGCCGCTCGCCTGCTGGCCAGCGCCGCTGCAGAAAATGAACCGTTCTGGCGTCTGCCGCTGGCCGAGTTCCACCGCAGCCAGCTGCCGTCCAATTTTGCCGAGCTGAACAATACCGCCAGCGCGGCGTACCCGGCGGGCGCAAGCACCGCGGCAGGCTTCCTGTCTCACTTCGTCGAGAATTATCATGAAGGCTGGCTGCACATCGACTGCTCCGCAACGTACCGTAAAGCCGCGGTTGAGCAGTGGTCTGCGGGCGCAACCGGTCTGGGCGTGCGTACCGTAGCGAACCTGCTGACGGCTGAGTAATCTTTTTAGCCGGGTGGCGCTGCGCTTACGCGCGCCTTCGGAGTCATCATATTGCCCGGCGGCGCTGCGCTTGCACGGGCCTACGGTTTTGTAGGCCGGGTAAGCGAAGCGCCACCCGGCGTTTTTTGAAGTAGCCAAACTATGTCAGATACCAAAAACGAATTAGAAACCCTGCTGGAGCAGGCTGCGACCGAGCCCGCCCACCGTCCGGCTTTTTTCCGCACGCTGCTGGAATCCACCGTCTGGGTGCCGGGCACCGCGGCGGAAGGTGAGCAGGTTGTCGAAGACAGCGCGCTGGATCTGCTGCACTGGGAGAAAGATGACGGCACGTCGGTGATCCCGTTCTTTACTTCGCTGGAAGCCCTGCAGGAAGCGGTAGAAGACGAACAGGCGTTCGTGGTAATGCCGGTGCGTACCCTGTTTGAAATGACGCTGGGCCAGACGCTGTTCCTCAACGCTAAATTGCCGACCGGGAAAGAGTTCACGCCGCGTGAAATCAGCCACCTGATTGGCGAAGAGGGCAACCCGCTCAGCACGCAGGAAGTGCTGGAAGGGGGCGAAACGCTGCTGCTGTCTGAGGTGGCCGAGCCGCCCGCGCAGATGATTGATTCCCTGACGACGCTGTTCAAAACGCTCAAGCCCGTCAGGCGCGCGTTTCTCTGCTCTATCAAAGAGCGCGCGGACGAAAAGCCGGTGCTGTTGATCGGTATTGAAGCCGATGGCGATTTCGACGAGATCGTTCAGGCGGCGGGCAGCGTGGCGACCGATACGCTACCGGGCGATGAGCCGATTGATATCTGTCAGGTGAAAAACGGTGAGAAAGGCATCAGCCACTTTATTACCGAGCACATCACCCCGTTCTACGAGCGTCGCTGGGGTGGCTTCCTGCGCGATCTCAAAACCAACCGCATCATCTGATTTCAGCGGGGTGAATGTCACCCCGTTGCTTCCAGCAGCAGTAAATCCATCAGCAGCACCAGATTCGACTCAAACGACGTCACCCCCGCGGCTTCGGCGGCGAAGTGTACCGCTTCATCATGGAGGGCAAAGTGCACGTCCGCCATCCCCGCCAGCGTGTTGGCCGAGGCGCGGGTAAACGCGACGATCGTCATGCCGACGTTTTTGGCAATCCGCGCTTTATCCAGCACCTGCTCTGTTTCGCCGCTGCGCGAGACGGCAATAAACACCTGATAGCGCGCGGCGTTGCTGAGGAAAATATTCCGGCTGTCCCCCGGCCCGGAGATAAACGCCGTTTTGCCCAGCACCTGCAGCTTCTTGGTCAGGTACTCCGCAAAGAGATAGGAAAACCCGGCGCCGTAGAGAAAGAAGCTCTCTTTCTGGCGCAGCAGGTCGGCAAACTGCTGTCGCTTCTCCTGCGTGACCCACTGAAAGGTGTGCTGATAGTTGGCGATAAACTGATTAAATAGCGCCGGGAACTCAGGACGCGATTGCCCCTGAACGGCAATATGCGGCGTGTCGGAGAGCAGCTGCTTGCAGTGCCAGATAAACTCGCTAAAGCCGCTGAACCCCAGCTTCTGGCACAGCCGCATAATGGTGGCGGTAGAAACGAACGTCGCCTGTGCCAGCTCGCGAACCGTAATATTGCCCACCAGCAGCGGATGCTCCGTGAGGTGGGCGAGGACGCGATACTCCGCGCGGGTCAGCGATGCCCCGCGCGTTAACAGCGTGGCCAGGCGGTTATCCATTATTTCGCGGGTTCGACAGGCAGATCGTCTCGCGCACCCCATTCGCTCCAGGCGCCGTCGTAGAGCGTGACGTCGTTCGCACCGAGCGTGGCGAGCGCCAGGATCACCACGCAGGCCGTGACGCCGGAGCCGCAGCTGGCAATAATCGGACGATGTAAATCCACGCCAGCACGGTCAAAAATGGCGCGCAGCTCGTCGGTGGTTTTCAGTTCGCCCTCAAACACCAGGTCGCCCCACGGCACGTTCAGCGCGCCCGGAATATGTCCGCGCTTCAGCCCCGGACGCGGTTCATCCGCTTGGGCATTGAAGCGTGGAGCAGGACGGGCATCGACGATTTGCGCCGTTTTTTCATGGCTCACGACCAGCACGTCGGTCAGGCGTTTTACCACGTGGGTGTCAAAGGTCGCGTCGAATTCACCTTCCGGCAGCGTCACGTCGCCCTGCTGAAGCGGCAGCTCGTCGCGCTTCCAGCCCGCCAGCCCGCCGGCAAGAATCGAGACTTTTTCCACGCCGAAGTTTTTCAGCATCCACCACGCGCGCGGCGCGGAGAAGAGGTTACCTTCATCATAAACAACGAGGTGTTTGTCTTTGCTGATGCCCAGCTCGCGCATCGCCACGGAAAACGCTTCCGGGCGCGGCAGCATGTGCGGCAGGGGAGTGGTGTGATCGGAGAGGGCTTCGATATCAAAAAATACCGCGCCAGGCAGATGCCCGGCACGGTATTCACCGGGCACGTCACGATGCTCTTGTCCCGGAGGGGCCATACGCGCGTCGATAATCTGAACTTCCGGATCGTCGCCGTGCTCAATCAGCCAGTCGGCAGCGACAAAATATGAGGTGGACATGAGTTGCCTCCATTCTTTTCCGTAAAAAAGGATTGTCGGTGTTTTTTCTGACACCGACAAGCAAACCACGTTCAACTCGCGAGCAAGCCCCTATTTTTTCACCGTTTCGCCGTCCTGCCAGGCTTTTTGCAGCGCAGGCCAATAGTCGCGGTTGGCCTCGATCATCTCATCCAGAATGGCTTTCGCATGTTCCATGGTCGGCACGGTGCGGTTGAGGGTGAATGCCTGCAGGGCTTTCTCATAGCTGCCTTCTATGGTCGCCTCCACCAGCAGCTGTTCAGAGGCGAGCTGCTGTTGCAAAAGGGTCTGATGGAACAGCGGCACCTGACCGATGCGGATCGGTTCCGGGCCCTCGGAGGTGATATAAGCGGGCACTTCTACCACGGCATCGTAAGGCAGGTTGGTAATCGCGCCGCGGTTTTCCACCATCACCAGATGGCGGCTTCGCAGGTTAAAGGCCAGCGAGCGGGCGACATCGACGATAAACTCGCCGTGCACGCCCACGTGGAAGGCATCCGGCAGGATCCCGGTGCGCTTATACTCTTCGGCGGCGGCGAACAGCTTTTTCTCGCGCCCGTCCATCACTTCATTGGCGCGGGTATAGTCCGGGTTCTGGTGCGCCACAATCTGGTTCGGCATCAGGTAATACTGCAGATACGGGTTCGGCAGATACTCCGGGAAGTTGTCCATAATCGGCTTAATGTTGCGCCAGGTCTTCACCCAGGAGGGATCGGAATGCTGCGGGTCGGTTTTGGCCGCATCTTCCGTCAGCAGGCCAAACTTCGCGATATGCTTACGCAGCTCGGGCAGCTTGTCTTCGCCGTCCACCAGCACGCGGGTAAACCAGCCGAAGTGGTTCAGGCCGAAGTAGTCGACTTCGAGCTTGTGGCGATCGACACCCAGAATCGCCCCCATATTGCGCATCGCGGCTACCGGCATATCGCAGATGTTCAGCACCCGCGCGTTCGGGCGCAGGCGGCGTACGCCCTCCGCGACGATCGCCGCCGGGTTGGAGTAGTTCACGATCCAGGCCTTCTCGTGCGCATAGCGATCCACCAGATCGATAAGCTCCACCATCGGCAGGATCGTGCGCAGTCCGTACGCCAGACCCCCGGGTCCGCACGTTTCCTGGCCGACCACGCCGTGACGCAGCGGGATCTTCTCATCCTGCTCGCGCATTTTATACTGGCCGACGCGCATCTGGGCGAAGACGAAATGCGCGCCGCTGAAGGCCACTTCCGGGTCGCTGGTGACGGTAAATTTGATGCGCTGACTGTGGTCGCGAATGACCTTCTCGACGACGGGCGCAATGGTGTTCTGACGCGCCTCGTCGATATCGTACAGGCGAATTTCGGCCAGCGGGAAATCCTGGAGGCGCACCATCAGGCTTTTCACAATGCCCGGCGTGTAGGTGCTGCCGCCGCCGGCAATCGACAGAATGAATGGGGGTGTAAACATCTTTAGCTCCTTTCAGAGAAACGTCTCAACGGCTTCTCGCATTTTTTTGACATGCAGCCCATAGACCACCTGAACGTTGTTACCTTGTTTGATAATCCCTTTCGCGCCGGTCGTCTTCAGACGCGGCTCGTCGATAATGGCGACGTCCTTTACCGTGATGCGTAAGCGGGTGTAGCAGTTGTCCACCACTTCAATATTTTCCCGGCCGCCCAGCCCCACCACGATGGACTCGCCCAGACCGTCGTTATTGCCCTTCGCCTGGTACTCCTGCTTGCTGTAGAGGCGCGTCTCCTGGTCCTCATCTTCACGGCCCGGCGTTTTCATGTTGAAGCGCAGGATCAGGAAGCGGAACACCACGAAGTAGAGGGCGAACATGATCAGCCCGACTAGGATGTACATCGGCCAGTTGGACTTCTCCGTGCCGAGCGGCAGGTTGTAGAGGATGAAGTCGATAATCCCGTTGGCGCCGATGGCGTGAACGCCCAGCAGGGAGAACAGCATCATGCCGATGCCGGTCAGCACCGCGTGCACCACGAACAGCAGCGGGGCGACGAACAGGAAGGAGAATTCAATCGGCTCGGTGACGCCGACCAGCAGCGAGGTCAGCGCCGCCGGGATCAGAATCGCTTTGGCCGCCGCTTTACGCTCTGGCCTGGCAGTCATATACATCGCCAGCGCCGCGGCGGGCAGGCCAAACATCTTGCTGATGCCGCGGGCGTCCCACACCACGGTGCTGCTGAGCTGCTTCACCTGCGGGCAGGCCATTTCGGCAAAATAGATATTGCGCGCGCCCTGATACACCGTGCCGCAGACCTCCTGCGTGCCCCCGAGTTCGGTATAGAGGAACGGGGTATAGACCAGATGGTGCAGGCCAGTGGGGACCAGAATGCGTTCCAGGAAGCCGTAGATGGCCACGCCAAACGGTCCGGAACCTTTGATGGCCAGCGCCAGGGCGCTAATACCTTGCTGGGCAAACGGCCACAGTTCGCTCATCACTACGCCGAGCAGCATGGAGACCGGAAGCATCACAATGGCGACAAAACAGTGGCCGGAGTAAATCGCCATCGCGCCGTTAAACTGTACGCCGGAGTATTTGTTGTACAGATAGCCGGAGAGCGCACCGGTCAGGATCCCGGCAAAAACGCCCATCTCCAGCACCTGCACGCCCAGCACCATGGTTTGTCCGGCCGCTTTCATCTGAGCAGCTGGCGCCAGCGCGCCCTGCAGCTGCAGCGTGACGTTCATGGCGTTGATGAATACGACAAAGGTCACCAGACCAATCAGCGCGGCATAGCCTTTATCACGCGTCGCCAGACCAATCGGGATCCCTACCGCAAACACCAGCGCCAGGTTCACCAGCACCGACACGGCAGATTTCGCGATAAGCTGACCAATATGCTGAATCAGGGGATGGCCAAGAAACGGCAGATACTCCGCGAGATTACCGTTACCCAGCACGTTACCAAAGGCAATGAACAGACCGACGATCGGTAAGATAAGTACCGGTCCGTACAATGATTTTCCGAAATTTTGTAGGGCGTTCACGGCTCGTTTCATGGCTTTCTCTCTTATTGAACCGCGCACTCGGGGTGCGTCATGGTCATAAAACTAGCAGTCTTCAGGCGCACTTATCCAGCTATCTTATTGTTTTAAAAACAAATGACGCGAAAGGTTACATGTGACGTTATGTGCTGTGATCGCGGTTCCATCACGGCGTAGCGGCGTGATGTCATTCTGCGAGGCGCTTTCCAGATTCTAAAATTGGACTTTTTGAATTAATGAAACTTGCGGATAATACTTATCCGGACGACGACCAACAGGCTCCATGGGCCAGGGACAAAGGATGAAACCGTTTCGCTTAGCCGCGCTCTCTCTTGCGCTGCTTACCACGTTTACGCTTGTCGGCTGTGATAACAGCGACGATAAATCTCAGGCTGCGGCTCCCGCGGCATCCACCGCATCCACACCGAAAGCCGCGGAAAAGCCAAATGCTGAAACGCTGGCTAAGCTCGCCGCCCAGAGCCAGGGAAAAGCGCTGACCCTGCTGGATGCCTCTGAAGTTCAGCTCGACGGTGCCGCCACGCTGGTACTGACATTCTCGGTTCCGCTGAATCCCGATCAGGATTTCGCGAAAACGGTGCATGTCGTGGACAAAAAAAGCGGCAAAGTTGACGGGGCGTGGGAGCTGGCGCCTAACCTGAAAGAGCTTCGCCTGCGTCATCTGGAGCCCAACCGCAACCTGGTCGTCACCGTTGAACGGGGCCTGCAGGCGTTGAACAAGGCGACGTTCGGCATTGATTATGAGAAAGCCCTGACCACCCGCGACGTTGAACCCACCGTTGGTTTTGCCAGCCGCGGCTCGCTGCTGCCGGGTAAGGTGGTGGAAGGTCTGCCGGTGATGGCGCTCAACGTCAACAATGTTGACGTCAACTTTTACCGCGTGAAGCCTGAATCGCTGGCCTCTCTTGTCAGCCAGTGGGAGTACCGCAACTCGCTGACCAACTGGGAGTCCGATAACCTGCTGAAGATGGCGGAGCTGGTTTACACCGGTCGATTCGATCTTAATCCGGCGCGCAATACGCGCGAAAAATTGCTGCTGCCCCTGAAGGATATTAAACCGCTCCAGCAGTCTGGCGTTTATATTGCGGTCATGAACCAGGCCGGGCACTACAACTATAGCAACGCCGCGACGCTCTTTACCTTAAGCGATATTGGCCTGTCCGCTCACCGTTATCATAATCGCCTGGACATCTTCACCCAGAGTCTGGAGAACGGTGCGGCGCAGTCTGGCGTCACCGTCACCCTGTTGAACGATAAAGGGCAGACGCTTGCCGAAGCGAAAAGCGACGGCGATGGCCACGCAAAGCTTGAGACCGACAAAGAGGCCGCGCTGATCCTGGCCAGTAAAGACGGCCAGACCACGCTGCTTGACCTCAAGCTGCCGGCTCTTGATCTGGCGGAGTTTGATATCGCAGGGAGTCCGGGCTACAGCAAGCAGTTCTTTATGTTTGGCCCACGCGATCTCTACCGCCCGGGCGAAACGGTGATCCTCAACGGCCTGCTGCGCGACAGTGACGGTAAGCCACTTCCCGATCAGCCCGTGAAGCTTGACGTGCTGCGTCCGGATGGACAGGTCGCGCGTACCATCGTCGTCAAGCCGGAGAACGGTCTCTATCGCTTCAACTATCCGCTGGACAGCGGGGCGCAGACCGGCATGTGGCATATCCGCGCCAACACGGGCGATAACCTGCAGCGTCTGTGGGACTTCCACGTCGAAGACTTCATGCCAGAGCGCATGGCGCTCAACCTGAGCGGACAAAAAATGCCGGTTTCACCGCAGGATAACGTGGACTTTAACGTGGTCGGCTATTACCTGTATGGCGCTCCGGCCAACGGTAACTCTCTGCAGGGCCAGCTCTTCCTGCGTCCGCTGCGTGACGCGGTGGCCGCGCTGCCGGGCTTCCAGTTTGGTGATATCGCCGAAGAGAATCTGAGCCGCAGCCTGGATGAAGTACAGCTTACGCTGGACGAGCAGGGACGTGGGCAGGTTACTACCGAAAGCCAATGGAAAGAGGTGCACTCTCCGCTGCAACTGATCCTGCAGGCCAGCCTGCTGGAGTCGGGCGGTCGTCCGGTGACGCGTCGTGCTGAGCAGGCCATCTGGCCCGCAGCGGAATTGCCGGGTATTCGCCCTCAGTTCGCCAGTAAAGCCGTTTACGACTACCGCACCGATACGACCGTCAACCAACCGATTGTTGATGAGAACGGCAACGCCAGCTTCGACATCGTGTATGCCGATGCTAGCGGCGCGAAAAAGGCCGTTTCCGGGTTACAGGTTCGTCTGATTCGCGAGCGTCGGGACTACTTCTGGAACTGGTCTGAGAGCGAAGGCTGGCAGTCTCAGTTCGATCAGAAAGATCTGGTCGAAGGTGAGCAGGAGCTGACGCTTAAGGCCGATGAAACGGGTAAAGTCACCTTCCCGGTGGAGTGGGGCTCTTATCGTCTGGAGGTGAAAGCGCCTGATGAGATGGTCAGCAGCGTGCGCTTCTGGGCGGGGTACAGCTGGCAGGATAACAGCGACGGCACCGGCGCGGCACGCCCTGACCGTGTGACCTTGAAACTGGATAAGCCAGCCTATCAGCCTGGCGACACCATCAACCTGCACATTGCCGCGCCAGCCGCAGGCAAGGGCTATGCGATGATCGAGTCCAGCGAAGGGCCGCTGTGGTGGAAAGAGATCGACGTACCGGCAAACGGACTGGATCTCGCTATCCCGGTCGACAAGGCCTGGAAGCGTCACGACCTCTACCTGAGTACACTGGTGGTACGTCCCGGAGATAAATCCAAATCCGCCACGCCGAAACGCGCGGTCGGCCTGCTGCATCTGCCGATGGGTGACGAAAATCGCCGCCTGAATATTGCGCTCGATAACCCGCAGAAAATGCGTCCAAACCAGACGCTCTCGGTGAAGGTGAAAGCCAGCGTGAAAGAGGGGGCCGTGCCGCAGAAGGTGAATGTCCTGGTATCGGCGGTGGACAGCGGCGTGCTGAATATTACCGATTACGTCACGCCGGATCCGTGGCAGGCTTTCTTTGGTCAGAAGCGTTACGGCGCGGATATCTACGATATTTACGGCCAGGTCATTGAAGGGCAGGGCCGTCTGGCCGCGCTGCGCTTTGGTGGCGATGGGGATGAACTGAAGCGCGGCGGCAAACCGCCGGTGAACCACGTCACCATCATTGCCCAGCAGGCGCAGCCGGTCACGCTGGATGCCAACGGGGAAGGCACGATTACATTGCCGATTGGAGACTTCAACGGTGAGCTGCGTCTGATGGCGCAGGCCTGGACGGAAGAGGATTTCGGCAGCAGCGAAAGCAAGATTATTGTGGCCGCGCCGGTCATTACCGAGCTGAATACCCCGCGCTTCCTGGCAAGCGGAGATACCTCGCGGCTGACGCTGGATATCACCAACCTGACCGACAAGCCGCAAACGCTGCACGTTGCCCTGACCTCTACCGGCAAACTGGTGCTTGAAGGCGCACAGCCGCAGCCGGTTCAGTTGCCGCCAGGTGCGCGCAGCACGCTGTTTATTCCGGTACGCGCACTGGAAGGCTATGGTGACGGTGAAGTGACCGCGCAGGTGACCGGCCTGCAGCTTCCGGGCGAGACTTTCGCACCGCAGCAAAAGAGCTGGAAAATCGGCGTGCGTCCGGCGTTCCCGGCGCAGACGGTCAATACCGGTGCCATGCTGAACCCTGGCGAATCGTGGACCGCACCGGCGCAGCATAGCAACGGCTTCTCTCCTGCCACCCTGCAGGGGCAACTGTTGCTGAGCGGCAAACCACCGCTCAACCTGGCGCGCTATATTCGTGAACTGCAGGCCTACCCGTACGGATGCCTGGAGCAAACCACCAGCGGACTGTTCCCGTCGCTCTACACCAACGCGGCGCAGCTTACTGCACTTGGCATCAAGGGCGACACCGATGACAAGCGCCGTGCAGCGATTGATATTGGCATCTCCCGTCTGCTGCAGATGCAGCGTGAAGACGGCGGGTTCGCGCTGTGGGATAAAAACGGTCCGGAAGAGTACTGGCTGACGGCCTACGTGACCGACTTCCTGGTGCGCGCGGGCGAGCAGGGTTACAGCGTGCCTGCAGATGCAGTGAATAACGCCAATAGCCGCCTGCTGCGCTATCTGCAGGACCCGGGCATGATGTCCATTCGCTATAGCGACGATACTCAGGCCAGCAAGTTCGCTGTGCAGGCCTATGCCGCACTGGTACTGGCACGTCAGCAAAAAGCGCCGCTGGGCGCGCTGCGTGAAATCTGGGATCGTCACGGACAGGCGGCTTCCGGTCTGCCGCTGATGCAGCTGGGCATGGCGCTCAAACTGATGGGCGATGCGCCGCGCAGCCAGCAGGCGCTGGACCTGGCACTTAAAACGCCGCGTAACGACAGCAAAAACTGGATGGCCGATTATGGCAGCCAGCTTCGCGATAACGCGCTGATGCTCTCTCTTCTCGAGGAGTACAAGCTGCTGCCGGATGCGCAAAATACGCTGCTGAATGCCCTGTCTGAACAGGCCTTCAGCCAGCGCTGGCTGTCAACGCAGGAGAGCAACGCGCTGTTCCTGGCAGGACGTTCGCTGCAAACCTTGTCCGGTACGTGGCAGGCGAAAACCTCTCTGTCTGAGACAGCATCAGGCGGCGATAAGTCACTGGTGCAAAACGTGAACGGCGACGAGCTTGGCGCGCTGCAGGTCACCAATACCGGAACGACACCGCTGTGGGTCCGCCTTGATAGCACCGGTTATCCTGACTATGCTCCTCAGCCGAGCTCGAACGTGCTGCAGGTTGAACGTCATATCCTGGCAACCGATGGCAGCAGTAAATTGCTCTCTTCCCTGAAGAGCGGCGAACTGGTGCTGGTGTGGCTGGAAGTTAAAGCCAGCCAGAACGTGCCGGACGCGCTGGTGGTGGATCTCCTCCCTGCGGGTCTGGAGCTGGAAAACCAGAACCTGGCAAGCAGCAGCGCCAGCCTGCAGGACAGCGGTAGCGAAGTGCAGAACCTGCTCAGCCAGATGCAGCAGGCGGATATTCAGCATATGGAATTCCGCGATGACCGCTTTGTGGCTGCCGTGCCGGTAAACGAAGGTCAGCCGGTCACGCTGGTCTATCTGGCCCGTGCCGTGACGCCAGGAACCTACCAGGTGCCGGTGCCGATGGTCGAGTCTATGTATGTGCCGCAGTGGCGGGCAACGGGGGCGGCCAGCGGCCCGCTGATTGTTGTTCCGTAATATGCGAATGGCACGTCTGACACGCTCCCGCTGGCTGTGGCTGGCGGGAGCGCTTCTCGTTTTATGGGGGCTGATTGTCGCCGCCGACCGCCTGTGGCCGTTACCGCTGAAAGAGGTTAACCCCGCCCGGGTGGTGGTGGATGAGAAGGGCACGCCGCTGTGGCGCTTTGCGGACAGCGACGGGATCTGGCGCTATCCGGTGACGATCGAAGAGGTCTCTCCCCGTTATCTTGAGGCGCTGATCCAGTACGAAGATCGCTGGTTCTGGGATCACCCCGGCGTAAACCCGCTCTCTGTCCTGCGCGCCGCCTGGCAGGATCTCAGTTCTGGCAAAGTCGTCTCTGGCGGCAGTACGCTGACCATGCAGGTGGCACGCCTGCTGGACCCGCATCCGCGTACTTTTGGCGGCAAAATTCGTCAGCTCTGGCGTGCGATGCAGCTGGAGTGGCACCTCTCTAAACGCGACATCCTGACGCTCTATCTCAACCGCGCGCCGTTTGGCGGTACGCTGCAGGGCGTGGGTGCGGCAAGCTGGACGTATCTGGGCAAGCCGCCGTCGCAGCTCAGCTATTCCGACGCGGCGCTGCTGGCGGTGCTGCCGCAGGCACCCAGTCGTTTACGCCCGGATCGCTGGCCTGAACGGGCCGAAGCGGCGCGCAATAAAGTGCTCGACCGCATGGCGACGCAGGGCGTCTGGTCCGCGAAGCAGGTCAAAGAGTCCCGTGAAGAATCGGTATGGCTGGCGCCCCGACAGATGCCGCAGCTGGCGCCGCTTTTTGCACGCATGATGCTCGGTAAAAGCCGCGACACGAAAATAGTCACCACGCTGGATGCCGGGCTACAGCGGCAGCTGGAAGAGCTGGCGATGAACTGGAAATCTCGCCTGCCGGCACGCAGCTCGCTGGCGATGATCGTCGTGGATCATACCGATATGAAAGTGCGAGGCTGGGTCGGATCGGTGGATATTAACGATGACAGTCGTTTTAGCCACGTGGATATGGTCAATGCGATCCGATCCCCGGGATCGGTGTTGAAGCCCTTTATCTACGGTATGGCACTGGACGATGGCCTGATCCATCCCGCCTCGCTTCTTCAGGACGTTCCCAGAAAAACCAGTGATTATCGCCCCGGGAATTTTGACAGCGGGTTCCACGGGCCGGTCAGCATGAGTGAAGCGCTGGTGCGCTCCCTCAACCTGCCTGCCGTTCAGGTGCTGGAAGCCTACGGACCAAAACGATTTGCCGGTATGCTCAGTAACGCAGGTTTGCCGCTGATCCTGCCCGCGGGGGCACAGCCGAATCTCTCCCTGATCCTCGGTGGAGCAGGCGCGCGGCTGGCAGATATCGCCGCTGCTTACAGTGCCTTTGCCCGACACGGTAAGGCGGGACGGCTGCGTTTACAGCCGGGCGATCCGCTGACAGAACGTCCGCTGTTATCACCTGGCTCGGCGTGGATTATTCGCCGTATTCTGGCCAATGAAGCGCAGTCGCTGCCGGATAATGCGCTACCCCAGGTTGCGCCGCTGGCGTGGAAAACCGGTACCAGCTACGGCTACCGTGATGCCTGGGCCATCGGTCTGAATGCCCGCTACGTGATCGGCATCTGGACCGGACGACCGGACGGCACGCCCGTGGCGGGACAGTTTGGGTTTGCCAGCGCGGTTCCGCTGTTAAACCAGGTCAATAACCTGCTTCAGTCGCGCTCAACGGTAGACGAAGCCCGCCTGCCTCGCGACCCGCGTCCGGAGAGCGTCGGGCGGGGCGTGATCTGCTGGCCGGGCGGCCAGTCGCTGCCGGAAGGGAGTGAAAACTGTCGGCGTCGCCTGTCGACCTGGCTGCTGGAAGGGAGTGAACCGCCCACGCTGCTCTTGCCGGAGCAGGAAGGCATACGCGGCATTCGTTTCCCGGTCTGGCTGGATAAAACGGGTAAGCGTGTGGCGGCAGATTGCCCTGATGCAACTGAAAAAGTCCTGGATGTCTGGCCGCTGCCGCTGGAACCGTGGCTGCCCGCAACCGAGCGTCGCGCGGTACGGATCCCGCCTTCATCAACAACCTGTCCTCCGCTGTCGCAGGACGCACCTGCGCCACTCATCCTGACAGGCGTGCGCGAAGGGGCCGTTATCAAACGTCTCCCGGGTGAATCCCGCGTTTCGCTGCCGCTTCAGGCGACCGGCAACAGCGGTGAGCGCTGGTGGTTTTTGAACGGTGAACCGCTGAGTGTGAAGGGAAGGATTTACACATTACAGCTTGATAAGTCGGGCGATTATCAGTTACTCGTTATGGATGAGACCGGGCAGGTCGCGACGGTGAATTTTACGCTGCAGTGATCTGAAAACAGCTTTCAGATGTGAGCTGTTGCTAAAACTCGTCTTATTTTAAAAAAATGTTACCTGAATCCATAGGCAATGGCGCTATTGCTCATTATAATCCGCGCCACACCATACTCAGGTATGCAAAACAACAGAACATTGACAGAGGTTATCATGGCTATTGAACGTACTTTTTCCATCATCAAACCAAACGCGGTGGCAAAAAACGTTATTGGCAGCATTTTCGCTCGCTTTGAATCTGCAGGGTTCAAAATTGTTGGCACCAAAATGCTGCACCTGACCGTTGAGCAGGCGCGCGGCTTCTACGCTGAGCACGAAGGTCGCCCATTCTTTGACGGCTTGGTGGAGTTCATGACCTCCGGTCCAATCGTGGTATCCGTGCTGGAAGGCGAAAACGCCGTACAGCGTCACCGCGACCTGCTGGGTGCAACCAACCCGGACAACGCGCTGGCCGGTACTCTGCGCGCTGACTATGCGGACAGCTTCACCGAGAACGGCACCCACGGTTCTGACTCTGTTGAATCTGCTGCACGCGAAATCGCTTTCTTCTTCGCAGAAGGCGAAGTGTGTCCACGTACCCGTTAATTTAACGGTTTCGTTTACACATTATTTTCGTAAATGCCGCGTCCAGACGTGGCATCCCTGCGCCAGACTTTGTACAATGCAACGCCCCGGACGAGCAGACTGCTTTCCGGGGCGTTTCTATTCAACCCTCCATGGGCCATAACGTGTAACAACGAGGCCGGAAAATATTATGTCTGAACTAGTGAATACCTCCGAAGTCGCCATTCCTGCGGTTCCCAATAAAAATGGAAAAATCAACCTGCTGGATCTGAACCGTCAGCAGATGCGCGAGTTCTTTAAAGAGATGGGCGAAAAGCCGTTTCGTGCCGATCAGGTCATGAAGTGGATGTACCATTACTGCAGCGACAATTTTGATGACATGACTGACATCAACAAGGTCCTGCGCAACAAGCTCAAAGAAGTGGCTGAAATCCGCGCACCGGAAGTGGTGGAAGAGCAGCGCTCCGCAGATGGCACCATCAAATGGGCGATTGCGGTCGGCGATCAGCGCGTTGAAACTGTCTACATCCCGGAAGAAGACCGCGCCACGCTGTGCGTCTCCTCTCAGGTTGGCTGTGCGCTGGAGTGCAAATTCTGCTCAACCGCGCAACAAGGCTTTAACCGTAACCTGCGTGTTTCAGAAATTATCGGTCAGGTCTGGCGTGCCGCGAAAATCGTGGGCGCGGCAAAAGTGACTGGCACGCGTCCTATCACCAACGTGGTGATGATGGGGATGGGTGAGCCGCTCCTGAACCTGACCAACGTCGTTCCGGCGATGGAAATCATGCTGGATGACTTTGGCTTTGGTCTGTCCAAGCGTCGCGTCACGCTGTCTACCTCAGGCGTTGTGCCTGCGCTGGACAAGCTTGGCGACATGATTGACGTTGCGCTGGCGATCTCCCTGCACGCGCCAAACGATGAAATTCGTGACGAAATTGTGCCGATCAACAAAAAGTACAATATCGAAACCTTCCTCGCTGCCGTACGTCGCTACCTGGAGAAATCCAACGCCAACCAGGGCCGCGTGACCATCGAGTACGTGATGCTGGATCACGTCAACGACGGCACCGAGCATGCGCATCAGCTGGCTGAACTGCTGAAAGATACGCCGTGCAAAATCAACCTGATCCCATGGAACCCGTTCCCGGGCGCGCCGTATGGCCGTAGCTCGAACAGCCGTATCGACCGTTTCTCCAAGGTGCTGATGGAGTATGGTTTCACCACCATCGTGCGTAAAACCCGTGGTGATGACATTGATGCCGCATGCGGACAGCTGGCAGGTGATGTCATTGACCGTACTAAACGTACCCTGCGTAAACGCATGCAGGGCGAGACGATCGCGGTTAAAGCTGTTTGATTATTATGCACTCGCGGCGCATTATCTGCGCCGTGAAGCATAACCTTACTGAATAATCAGTCAGATTCGTGATGACTGATCAATAATTACGGTGCGTTTCATTCGACTTTCGGGCAGTATGTAACGACGTAACAACAGTTTAGCCGTACGGGCAGGGCTGTACTGTCATCTCCGGGCTGACAGTCTTATACTCTCTGTTCAAGGTTAACTGACCAGAAGTTTCGCGGTGCGGGTGGCATTGTGACTCACCGGCGCCTGAACCCTTATTTTTCACGTACCAGTAGTTGTAGCGAATGAATACTGAAGCCACTCACGACCAACATGAAGCACTCTCCACTGGCGTTCGTCTTCGCAACGCCCGTGAACAACTCGGACTCAGCCAGCAAGCCGTTGCGGAACGCTTGTGCCTGAAGGTTTCCACGGTTCGCGATATTGAAGAAGATAAGGCGCCTGCCGATCTGGCTTCAACGTTCTTGCGCGGTTATATCCGCTCTTACGCAAAACTGGTGCACATCCCCGAAAACGAATTACTGCCAATGATGGAGAAGCAGGCGCCGGTCCGTGCAGCAAAAGTTGCGCCGATGCAGACCTTCTCCTTGGGGAAACGTCGTAAAAAACGTGATGGCTGGCTGATGAGCTTTACCTGGCTGGTGCTGTTTGTGGTCATCGGTCTGACCGGTGCATGGTGGTGGCAAAACCACAAGGCGCAACAGGAAGAGATCACCACCATGGCCGATCAATCCTCCGCCGAACTCAACCAGGCCGGAAGTGAGAACGGCCAGAGCGTGCCGTTGAATACCGACGGTGCAGCTTCCTCCAGCGAGCCACAGACCGCAGCGCCAGACGCGTCGGCGACCGGTGCAGCACAGACCCCGGTAGCAACGGCTAACACCGCTGCGCCGCAGGCTCAGGATCAAAACGCGGTTGTTGCCCCTTCTCAGGCGAATGTTGATACGGCGGCGAACGCGCCTGCGGCTACCCAGCCTGCAGACAATAGCGCAGCGACTCTGCCAACCAGCCCGGCGGGTACGGCGACAGCAGCCGATCCCAACGCGCTGGTGATGAACTTCAGCGCCGACTGCTGGCTGGAAGTAACTGACGCGACAGGTAAAAAACTGTTCAGCGGCCTGCAGCGCAAAGATGGCACGTTAAACCTAACCGGCCAGGCTCCTTATAAACTTAAAATCGGCGCTCCGGCAGCGGTACAGATCCAGTATCAAGGAAAACCTGTCGACCTGAGCCGCTTTATCAGAACTAACCAGGTTGCACGTCTTACCGTTAATGCCGAACAATCAGCAGCACAGTAACAGACGGGCAACGCGGGAGATTTTTCATGCATAACCAGGCTCCGATTCAACGTAGAAAATCGAAACGGATTTACGTTGGGAATGTGCCAATCGGCGATGGGGCACCTATCGCCGTTCAGTCGATGACCAACACGCGCACCACCGATGTGGAAGCGACGGTCAATCAAATCAAAGCATTAGAACGTGTAGGCGCGGATATTGTTCGCGTCTCCGTCCCAACCATGGATGCCGCTGAGGCGTTCAAACTGATCAAACAGCAGGTCAGCGTTCCGCTGGTGGCTGATATCCACTTCGACTACCGCATCGCACTGAAAGTGGCCGAATACGGCGTCGATTGCCTGCGTATTAACCCGGGCAACATCGGTAACGAAGAGCGTATCCGCATGGTCGTGGACTGCGCCCGCGATAAAAATATTCCTATCCGCATCGGCGTTAACGCCGGTTCCCTGGAAAAAGATCTTCAGGAAAAATACGGTGAGCCTACGCCGCAGGCGCTGCTCGAATCCGCGATGCGCCACGTCGATCATCTCGATCGTCTCAACTTCGATCAGTTTAAAGTCAGCGTAAAAGCGTCCGATGTGTTCCTTGCCGTAGAATCTTACCGCCTGCTGGCAAAGCAGATCGACCAGCCTCTGCACCTCGGGATCACCGAAGCGGGCGGCCTGCGCAGCGGCTCTGTAAAATCCGCGATCGGTCTGGGGCTGCTGCTCTCTGAAGGGATCGGTGACACCCTGCGCGTCTCGCTGGCGGCCGATCCGGTCGAAGAGATCAAAGTCGGTTTCGATATTCTGAAATCACTTCGTATTCGCGCGCGTGGGATCAACTTCATTGCCTGCCCAACCTGTTCACGCCAGGAGTTCGATGTGATCGGGACGGTGAATGCCCTGGAGCAACGTCTGGAAGACATTATCACCCCGATGGACGTTTCCATCATCGGTTGTGTGGTAAACGGTCCGGGTGAAGCACTGGTGTCCACCCTGGGCGTAACCGGCGGTAACAAGAAAAGTGGTCTCTATGAAGATGGCGTTCGTAAAGATCGTCTGGATAATAGCGACATGATCGACCAGCTTGAAGCCCGCATCCGCGCCAAAGCCGCCATGATGGACGAAACACAGCGTATCAGCGTTCAGCAGGTTGAAAAATAACGTGATGGGAAGCGTGCCGCTTCCCATGTATGATTGAACCCATTCTTTGGGTTTTTTTTGTATATAGAAAGAGAATAAACGTGGCAAAAAACATTCAAGCCATCCGCGGCATGAACGATTATCTGCCTGGCGAAACCGCCATCTGGCAGCGCATTGAAGGCACACTGAAGCAGGTGCTCGGCAGCTACGGTTACAGCGAAATCCGTTTGCCGATTGTAGAGCAGACCCCGTTATTCAAACGCGCGATTGGTGAAGTCACCGACGTGGTTGAAAAAGAGATGTACACCTTTGAGGACCGCAACGGCGACAGCTTGACCCTGCGTCCGGAAGGTACGGCGGGCTGCGTACGCGCCGGCATCGAACATGGTCTTCTGTACAATCAGGAGCAGCGCCTGTGGTATATCGGCCCGATGTTCCGCCACGAACGTCCTCAGAAAGGTCGTTATCGCCAGTTCAATCAGCTGGGTGTGGAAGTCTTTGGTCTGCAGGGCCCGGACATCGACGCCGAACTGATTATGCTGACCGCCCGCTGGTGGCGTGCGCTCGGTATCGCCGATCACGTTTCCCTTGAACTGAACTCTATTGGTTCTCTGGAAGCTCGCGCTAACTACCGAGATGCGCTGGTTGCGTTCCTGGAACAGCATAAAGAGAAGCTGGACGAAGACTGCAAGCGTCGCATGTACAGCAACCCGCTGCGTGTTCTGGATTCCAAAAACGCGGATGTTCAGGCACTGCTGAACGATGCGCCTGCGCTTGGCGACTACCTGGATGAAGAATCTCGCGAACACTTCGCGGGCCTGTGCAAGCTGCTTGAAGCGGCAGGCATCGCCTATACCGTGAACCAGCGCCTGGTGCGCGGTCTGGACTACTACAACCGTACCGTGTTTGAGTGGGTGACCACGAGCCTCGGCTCTCAGGGCACCGTATGCGCGGGCGGCCGTTATGACGGTCTGGTTGAGCAACTTGGTGGTCGCGCAGCGCCTGCTGTGGGCTTTGCTATGGGCCTTGAGCGACTTGTTTTGCTGGTTCAGGCAGTTAATCTGGAATTTAAAGCAGAATCCGTTGTCGATATATACCTGGTGGCCTCAGGCGCGGAAACGCAGTCTGCGGCGATGCAGCTTGCCGAACGCGTGCGCGATGCGCTGCCGGGCGTTAAGCTGATGACCAACCATGGCGGCGGCAACTTCAAAAAACAGTTTGCTCGTGCCGATAAGTGGGGCGCAAGTATTGCACTGGTGCTGGGCGAGTCCGAAGTGGCTAACGGCGAAGTGGTGGTGAAGGACCTGCGCTCTGGTGAGCAGACAACGGTAACGCAGGACGGCGTTGCGGCGCACTTGCGCACACTATTGGGCTAAGGAGAAGGACTGCGTGGAAATTTACGAGAACGAACACGATCAGGTCGACGCGATTAAACGCTTCTTTGTTGAAAACGGCAAAGCGCTGGTTGTTGGGGTTATTTTAGGTGTCGGTGCGCTGGTGGGCTGGCGTTACTGGAACAATCATCAGGCAGATTCTGCGCGCGACGCGTCCCTGTCCTATGAAAATACCGTGAGCGCAATTCGTGCCGATCAGCCGCAAACGCTGACGGCGGCAGAGAAATTTGCGGCTGACAACAAAAACACCTACGGTGCACTGGCTGCGCTGGAAGTGGCTCAGCAGTACGTTGATAAGAACGAACTGGATAAAGCCGCTGCTCAGCTCTCTCAGAGCCTTGCTGCGGCCAGCGATGATAACCTGAAAGCGGTGATCAATCTGCGCCTGGCACGTATTCAGGTTCAGCAGAAGAAAGCTGACGATGCGCTGAAAACGCTCGATACCATCAAAGGCGAAGGTTTTGCTGCCATCGTTGCCGATCTGCGCGGTGAAGCACTGCTGAGCAAAGGTGACAAAGCGGGCGCGCGTAAAGCGTGGCAAGCTGGCGTAGAGAGCAATGCTTCACCTGCGCTGAGCGAAATGATGCAGATGAAAATAAATAATTTGTCCGTCTGAGAGGGACCCGATGCAATTGCGTAAATTACTTCTGCCAGGACTGCTTTCTGTTACGTTATTGAGTGGTTGTTCACTGTTCAGTGGCGAAGAAGACGTTGTGAAAATGTCCCCACTGCCGACGGTTGAAAACCAGTTTACCCCATCCACCGCGTGGGATGTCTCCGTGGGCAGTGGGATTGGTGATTTCTATTCCAACCTTCATCCGGCCTATGCAGACAGCGTTGTCTATGCCGCTGACCGCAAAGGTACCGTGAAAGCGGTGAACGCCGATGACGGAAAAGAAGTGTGGTCCGTTAACCTGGCGGAAAAAGACGGCTGGTTCTCCCGTAAGCCTGCACTGCTGTCTGGCGGCCTGACCGTTGCCGGTGGCCACGTCTACGTGGGCAGCGAAAAAGCGCAGGTTTATGCCCTGAACAGCAGCGACGGCTCCATTGCCTGGCAAACAACCGTAGCGGGTGAATCCCTGTCTCGCCCGGTGGTGAGCGACGGCCTGGTGCTGATTCATACCAGCAACGGCCAGCTGCAGGCGCTGAACGAAGCGGACGGTCTGGTGAAATGGACCGTTAACCTGGATATGCCAGCACTCTCTCTGCGCGGCGAATCCGCTCCGGCTACCGCATTTGGCGCTGCCATTGTGGGCGGTGACAACGGTCGCGTGAGCGCAGTGCTGATGCAGCAGGGCCAGATGATCTGGCAGCAGCGTATCTCTCAGGCCACTGGCTCAACGGAAATTGACCGTCTGAGCGACGTAGACACAACGCCGGTCATCGTTAACGGTGTGGTTTACGCGCTGGCCTATAACGGCAACCTGACCGCGCTGGATCTGCGCAGCGGCCAGATCATGTGGAAACGTGAGCTGGGCTCTGTGAACGATTTCATCGTTGAGGGTAACCGTATCTATATGGTTGACCAGAACGACCGTCTGCTGGCTCTGAGCACCGAAGGCGGCGTAACGCTGTGGACGCAAAGCGACCTGCTGCACCGTCTGCTGACCTCGCCAGCGCTGTACAACGGTAGCCTGGTTGTGGGCGACAGCGAAGGGTATATGCACTGGATCGATCCGGATAACGGCCGCTTTGTTGCACAGCAAAAAGTCGACAGCTCTGGTTTCCTGACCGATCCGGTTGTGGCCGATGGCAAGCTGCTGATTCAGGCAAAAGACGGCACGCTGTACGCGATCACGCGTTAATTACCCGGCGGTTGTAGTATACTAAACGGCTCCTGTTCACTCAGGAGCCGTTTTGACATTTTTAAAAACGCCGCGAAAGCGACGTTATTTTGAATTTTATGAGGCTTCAAACATGGTACCTGTGGTCGCGCTTGTCGGGCGCCCTAACGTTGGAAAATCCACTCTTTTTAACCGTTTAACACGCACCCGTGATGCGCTGGTTGCGGATTTCCCGGGGCTGACGCGTGACCGTAAGTACGGTCGTGCAGAGGTGGAAGGACGCGAGTTCATCTGTATTGATACCGGTGGTATTGACGGCACAGAAGACGGCGTTGAAACCCGCATGGCGGAACAGTCGCTGCTGGCGATTGAAGAAGCGGATGTGGTGCTGTTTATGGTGGATGCTCGCGCTGGCCTGATGCCGGCGGATTCCGCTATCGCTAAGCACCTGCGTTCACGCGAAAAACCGACCTTCCTGGTGGCGAACAAAACCGACGGCATCGATGCCGATCAGGCCATCGCGGATTTCTGGTCTCTGGGCCTGGGTGAAATCTACCCGATTGCGGCATCGCATGGCCGTGGCGTCACCAGCCTGCTGGAAACCGTTCTGCTGCCGTGGGTTGACGAAGTGAACCCGCCGGAAGAAGTAGACGAAGACGCTGAATACTGGGCGCAGTTCGAAGACGGAGAAGAGGGCGAAGAAGAAGAGCCTGAAGACGACTTCAACCCGCAGGATCTGCCGATCAAGCTGGCAATCGTGGGTCGTCCAAACGTAGGTAAGTCTACACTTACTAACCGTATTCTGGGTGAAGAGCGCGTGGTCGTTTACGATATGCCGGGCACCACCCGCGACAGTATCTACATCCCTATGCAGCGCGATGAGCGTGAATATGTCCTCATCGACACCGCCGGGGTGCGTAAGCGCGGGAAAATCACCGATGTGGTGGAAAAATTCTCCGTTATCAAAACCCTGCAGGCTATTGAAGATGCCAACGTCGTGCTGCTCGTCATCGACGCACGCGAAGGGATCTCCGATCAGGACCTCTCTCTGCTCGGCTTTATCCTCAATAGTGGGCGCTCACTGGTTATCGTGGTCAACAAATGGGATGGCCTGAGCAACGAGGTTCGTGAGCAGGTGAAAGAGACCCTAGACTTCCGTCTGGGCTTTATCGACTTTGCCCGCGTGCACTTCATCTCTGCGCTGCACGGCAGCGGCGTCGGTAACCTGTTCGAATCCGTGCGTGAAGCGTATGACAGCTCCACCCGTCGTCAGAGCACCGCGATGCTGACGCGCATCATGAACATGGCTGCAGAAGACCATCAGCCGCCGCTGGTGCGCGGCCGTCGCGTGAAGCTGAAATATGCCCACGCCGGTGGTTATAACCCGCCAATCGTGGTGATCCACGGCAACCAGGTGAAAGACCTGCCGGATTCCTACAAGCGCTACCTGATGAACTACTTCCGTAAATCGCTGGACGTGATGGGCACGCCTATCCGTATCCAGTTCAAGGAAGGGGAAAACCCGTTCGCCAACAAGCGCAACACCCTGACGCCAAACCAGATGCGTAAGCGTAAGCGCCTGATTAAGCACATTAAGAAAAGCAAATAAGCTTTGCCGCTCTCATGAAAGCCCGCGATTATCGCGGGCTTTTTTTTTGCCGAATCATACCGCCGGTTTTCCCTGTGTGAAGTCAATCACTATTCACTTTTAACCATGTTTAAATCTAAGAAAGTAGACAATCGTCGAATTTTCATCTTAAAGTCCAGAGTCCGGTACTAGACAAAACTAGCGCCTGGTTATCAAATGGTTAACTAACTTTTCGCCGCACGTAAAAAATCGGCCAGATACGTAACTGGCCGGCGTACCTGCTGGTGTTTACAAGCACGACGACATACCTTTCGGGAGAATTATGCAATCCACTGTTAATCAAAAAGAGAGCCGAACGTTCTTCGGCCATCCGTATCCGCTCGGTTCCCTGTTCTTCACCGAGATGTGGGAGCGTTTCTCGTTTTACGGCATTCGTCCGTTACTGATCCTGTTTATGGCCGCCACCGTCTATGACGGCGGGATGGGCCTGGCGCGTGAAAACGCCTCGGCGATTGTCGGTATCTTTGCCGGTACCATGTACCTGGCCGCGCTGCCGGGCGGCTGGCTGGCCGATAACTGGCTCGGTCAGCAGAGAGCCGTCTGGTACGGTTCGATTCTGATTGCGCTCGGTCACCTGTCGATTGCGCTCTCGGCGGTGATGGGGAACAACCTGTTCTTTATCGGCCTGATGTTCATCGTGCTCGGCTCCGGGCTGTTCAAGACCTGTATCTCGGTGATGGTCGGTACCCTGTATAAAAAAGGCGACGCGCGTCGTGACGGCGGTTTCTCGCTGTTCTATATGGGCATCAACATGGGCTCGTTCATCGCGCCGCTGATTTCCGGCTGGCTGATTAAAACCCACGGCTGGCACTGGGGCTTTGGCATTGGCGGTATCGGGATGCTGGTGGCGCTGATTATCTTCCGCGTGTTTGCCGTTCCGGCAATGAAACGCTATGACGGCGAAGTCGGCCTCGACTCTACCTGGAACAGCCCGGTGGTGAAGCGTAACGGCGTGGGCGTTTGGCTGCTGGCGCTGGCGGCTGGCGTGGCAACGATCGTAACGCTGATTGCGCAGGGCGTGATTGTGATTAACCCGGTCGCGGTGGCCAGCGTGCTGGTCTACGTGATCGCGGCGTCCGTTGCCCTCTACTTCATTTATCTGTTTGTTTTTGCGGGCCTGAACCGTAAAGAGCGCGCCAGACTGCTGGTCTGCTTTATTCTGCTGATCTCCGCGGCGTTCTTCTGGTCCGCGTTCGAACAGAAACCAACCTCGTTCAACCTGTTTGCCAACGACTACACTAACCGCATGATCGGCGATTTTGAAATCCCGGCGGTGTGGTTCCAGTCAATCAACGCCCTGTTCATCATCCTGCTGGCACCGGTGTTCAGCTGGGCGTGGCCGAAGCTGGCGAGCATGAACATTCGCCCGAGCAGCATCACCAAGTTTGTTATCGGTATTTTGTGTGCCGCAGCGGGCTTTGGCCTGATGATGCTGGCGGCACAAAACGTGCTGAGCAACGGTGGGGCGGGCGTGTCGCCGTTCTGGCTGGTGGGCAGCATCCTGATGCTGACGCTCGGCGAACTGTGTCTGAGCCCGATTGGTCTGGCGACCATGACGCTGCTGGCGCCGGAGAGAATGCGCGGTCAGATGATGGGACTGTGGTTCTGTGCGAGCGCGCTGGGTAACCTGGCGGCGGGCCTGATTGGCGGCCACGTGAAGGCCGACCAGCTGGATATGCTGCCGGATCTCTTTGCGCGCTGCTCCGTCGCGCTGCTGATTTGTGCCGCGGTACTGATCGTCCTCATTGTGCCGGTACGCCGCATGCTGGAAAATGCGCAGACTAAACCGGCAGCTAACGCCTCATAAACCTCGAGCTTGCCGGGGCGGCGTTATGCCCCGGCAATTTACTCAACGAGGTAAGAATATGCTGTTAGGGTTTGTGGGTCTTGGCGCAGTCGTTGAAACAGCTTACCTGCCCGCAATACGAAAATGCTTTGATAATATCCCTCACTGTTTAGGCTTTGATATCCAGCCCGTAAAACAGCCGGAGGGGGTAACGCGTTGTGCCACACTGGCTGAACTCCTCTCCCAGCCGCTTGATACCCTGTTTATTACCACGGCGTCGCTGCACCATCTTGAGGTGCTTGAACACGCTCTCGCCTCATCGGTTTCCCGCATCGTAGTTGAAAAACCGATTGTCGCCACGCTGTCCCAAATCGAAAAGCTCAACGCGCTGCTGGCAAACCCTGACGTCGCATCCCGCGTGCTGGCGCTCGATCACTGGATGGCGCGCATCGAAACGGTTAAGCGGTCGCTGGTTGGCAATGTCTCTGATATCGTCAAAATCGACGGCTATTTGCAGGAGCCGAGCGGAGTTAACGCCGCTGGGGAACCCATCGCGCTTAACTTTGCCACCGGCGAGCCGGACACCCGTTCGCTTCGTCACCCTGATGGCGTGATTCTGGATATCGGTACGCACGTGCTAGCGATGCTGCGCGAAACGGTGCGATATCTGGGCGGGAATGATGAGATGACGTTGCAGGTGGTGACGGCTAAAGACCGCCTGGGCCGCGATATCGCAAAAGGCGACCTGACCACGGCGGAGGGCGAGGCGCATCTGCAGGGCCGCATCAGCGGCGTGCCGGTGGATATCTGGCTTAATAAATATGCGGGACCCGCTGGCGGGCAAAAAGGCTTACGGCTCTGGTTGCGTGACGGGCGGACCATCAGTTACGACCGGCGCGGCGCTGAAGATGTACTGGAGATGATCGATGGCGACACGCGCCAGTGCTGGACAATTCCCGGCACGATCTACGAGCACTGTCTTGCAGAGCAGATCCTGGGCGCCAACAGCCTGTTTGAACGGGATCCGCACGAGGTGAGCCGTACGACGCGTCGCCGAATTGAGGAAGTTGAGCTGCTGCTGACCTTGCAGCAACAGCTGCGTGGCCCGCACTGAACGCAACGTGGTAAAATTATCGCAGACCTCAACGCTTTGAAGGAGTCACCATGACGATTACCTGCCCGGATTGCCAGGCACCGCTTGAGCCCGTGAACGGGGTGGCACACTGCGAGAGCTGTAATAAGGATATTGCGCTTGAAGCCCGCTGCCCGGAGTGTCATCAGCCACTCCAGGTCTTAAAAGCCTGCGGGGCGGTGGATTATTTCTGCCAGAACGGCCACGGTCTTATCTCTAAAAAACGCGTGGAGTTTGTTCGGGCCGAAGGTTAATCGCACACGCAGCCTTCGCCTTTCTTCCACAGCTCGACCAGCGACTCGGGCGCTTCCTGCTCCGGTACCAGCACGATGATATCGGCGTAGTGCGCCTGATTTTGCCCGGTCCAGATAATCTGGATGCGGAAATAGCGCTGGTCGCCGCTGCCGGGTGACGAGGCCTGTCCCGGCGGCTGACCGCGCGGAAAGGCCTGCTCCAGGATGCTCACCAGACGCTGGCGCTGGGCCTCATTGAGCGAGGAGAGCGCGATGGTGCGCTGGCCGCTCAGCTTAGGAATATAAGCGACGCCGCCTTCCCGGGCCAGCTCAACCACGGCGTCATCCGTCAGTTCCGGAACCTGCATTTACAACACTCCCACCTGTTCCCAGGCTTGTTTAATGGCCGCCCCAACGTCGCCGCCGGAGCGTTTCTCTCCGTGCGCGATTGTCAGTTTTGCGAAGGCCTCAAAATCCGCATCCTGCGCCAGATTGCGATCGCAAACCGTGTCGTACCAGGCATAACCCGCTTTTTCCCAGGCGTAGCCGCCGATCGCCGTCGCGGCCAGATAAAATGCCCGGTTGGGGATGCCGGAGTTCAGATGCACGCCGCCGTTATCCTCGCGCGTTTTGATGAAATCTTTCATGTGCGCGGGCTGCGGGTCTTTGCCAAGCAGCGGATCGTTGTAGGCGGTGCCGGGTTCAGACATTGAGCGCAGCCCTTTACCGTTGATCCCTTTCGCCAGCAGCCCTTCACCAATCAGCCAGTCCGCTTTATCGGCGGTTTGCTTCAGATGGTACTGCTTCACCAGGGAGCCAAACACGTCCGACAGCGACTCATTCAGCGCGCCGGACTGCTCAAAGTAGATAAGCCCGGCTTCGGTCTCGGTCACGCCGTGGCTCAGCTCGTGCGCCACCACGTCGATGGCGATGGTAAAGCGGTTAAATATTTCCCCGTCGCCGTCGCCAAATACCATCTGCTGACCGTTCCAGAAGGCATTCTGATATTCCCGACCGTAGTGAACGGTGCCGGTTAAAATAAGCCCTTTGTTATCGAGCGAATTGCGCTGATATTCTTTCCAGAAGAAATCATGGGTAATACCCAAATAATCGTAAGCTTCATCCACCGCTACATCGCCGTTCGACGGCTGGCCTTCGTAACGCACCTGCGTACCCGGCAGCTCCTGGGTCTGCTTCGCGTCGTAAATATCGCGCTCCAGCTGTCCGGCTTTATTCACGTGCGGCGCGGCGGGTTTGCCCGGCATATGGGCCATCAGCGTCTGGACGTGGGTTAAGGTCTGGCGGGCACAGCGCTGCTGCGGCTCGGAACCGCTTTCGATAATACGACGAAGAATATAAGGGGGAATAACGCTATAAAGATGGGGCATGCTGCTCTCCTTATTAAAAAAGGGAATAGCAGCAGTATAGTAAGTAACTGGCGAAGAATTATCCGGTTTTACGCTGACGCGTCTTTTTCGCCGGTTTAATTGATTTAACTTCGCTTTCTACCCAGCCGTCTGAAAGACGCGTCGTCAGCACATCGCCGGTATTTACCTGTTTGGTCTGCTTGAGCACCTTGCCGTCCGTCGCCGTCGTCACGCTATAGCCGCGCGCCAGCGTGGAGAGGGGGCTGACCGCTTCAAGGTGGGTCACCGCATTGCCAAAACGTTCGCGGGTGGTGCTCAGTCGGGCGCGGAGAGTCTCTGCCAGACGATACTCCAGCTGCTGGATCCGCGTTTGCGCGCGATAAATTTTCGGCTGCGGGTTCTGCTGGTTCAGGCGCTGCGTCACGCGCTGCTGGCGCGATACCGCGCGCTTAAGCTGCGCGTCCACCGCCACGTTCATGCGCTGGCGCAGGCGCTCCAGCACGGTCTGCTGACGCGCCAGACGCAGCTGCGGGTGCTGCTGCTGAAGACGGTGATGAAGCTGGGTAAAGCGGCGGGTACGGTTGGCAAGGAAGTAGTCCATCGCCATCTCAAGACGCTGCTGGCCGTTCTGAATCTGACGCAGCAGCTCCAGCTGGTTTCGGCTGACCACTTCCGCCGCCGCGGACGGCGTAGGCGCGCGCAGATCCGCGACAAAATCGGCTATCGTCACGTCCGTTTCGTGGCCGACGGCGCTCACCACGGGGATAAGGCTGGCAAAGATTGCCCGCGCCACGCGCTCGTCGTTGAAGCTCCACAGGTCTTCCAGCGAGCCACCACCGCGCCCGACGATTAATACGTCGCACTCCTGACGGGCGTTCGCCAGCTCAATGGCGCGCACAATCTGGCCCGGCGCATCGTCACCCTGCACGGCGGTCGGGTAAATGATGACGGGCAGGGAAGGGTCGCGACGCTTGAGTACGTGCAAAATATCGTGCAGTGCCGCACCGGTTTTCGAGGTGATGACACCTACGCAGTGGGCAGGCGAGGGCAGCGTCTTTTTGTACTGCTGATCGAACAGTCCCTCGGCAGAGAGCCTGGCTTTTAACTGTTCATACTTCTGCTGCAGCAGGCCTTCACCCGCAGGCTGCATGCTCTCGACGATAATCTGATAGTCGCCGCGCGGCTCATACAGGGTGATATTGGCGCGCACCAGAACCTGCTGGCCGTGCTGAGGACGGAACGTCACGCGACGGTTGCTGTTGCGGAACATCGCGCAGCGCACCTGGGCGTTGTCGTCTTTTAAGGTAAAGTACCAGTGGCCGGAGGAGGGCTGCGTGAAGTTAGAGATCTCACCGCTGATCCAGACCTGCCCCATTTCCTGCTCAAGCAGCAAACGCACCGTCTGATTCAGGCGGCTGACGGTATAAATTGAGGGGGATTGAGAGGATAACATGTGAGCGGGATCAAATTCTAAATCAGCAAGTTATTCAGTCGATAGTAACCTGCTGAGAGGTGAGCGCAAGCATTTTTTTTAAAAAAGTGTGGATGCAATCGGTTACGCTCTGTATAATGCCACGGCAATATTTAACCACCCAGGTCAGAGATATTGCCCATGCTACGTATCGCTAAAGAAGCACTGACGTTTGACGACGTCCTCCTCGTTCCCGCTCACTCCACCGTTCTGCCGAATACTGCCGATCTCAGCACGCAGTTGACGAAAACCATTCGCCTGAACATTCCTATGCTCTCTGCGGCAATGGACACCGTGACTGAAGCGCGCCTGGCTATTGCCCTGGCACAGGAAGGTGGCATTGGCTTTATTCACAAAAACATGTCTATCGAACGTCAGGCGGAAGAAGTTCGCCGCGTGAAGAAACATGAATCCGGTATCGTGTCCGATCCACAGACCGTTCTGCCAACCACCACCCTGCACGAAGTGAAGGCCCTGACCGAGCGTAACGGCTTCGCCGGTTACCCGGTGGTGACCGAAGAGAACGAACTGGTCGGTATCATCACCGGTCGTGACGTGCGTTTCGTGACTGACCTGAACCAGCCTGTCAGCGTTTACATGACGCCAAAAGAGCGTCTGGTCACCGTTCGCGAAGGTGAAACCCGCGACGTGGTGCTGGCAAAAATGCACGAAAAACGCGTTGAAAAAGCGCTGGTTGTAGACAGCAACTTCCACCTGCGCGGCATGATCACCGTTAAAGATTTCCAGAAAGCAGAACGTAAACCGAACGCCTGTAAAGACGAGCATGGCCGTCTGCGCGTCGGTGCTGCGGTTGGCGCAGGTGCCGGTAACGAAGAGCGCGTTGACGCGTTGGTTGCTGCGGGCGTTGACGTCCTGCTGATTGACTCCTCTCACGGCCACTCCGAAGGCGTTCTGCAACGTATTCGCGACACCCGTGCCAAATACCCTGACCTGCAGATCATCGGCGGTAACGTGGCCACTGGCGCAGGCGCTCGCGCGCTGGCTGACGCTGGCTGCAGCGCGGTGAAAGTGGGTATCGGCCCTGGCTCTATCTGTACCACGCGTATCGTGACCGGCGTGGGCGTTCCACAGATCACCGCGGTGTCTGACGCGGTTGAAGCCCTGGAAGGCACCGGTATTCCGGTTATCGCTGACGGCGGTATCCGCTTCTCTGGCGACATCGCGAAAGCGATCGCTGCGGGTGCAGCGGCGGTGATGGTGGGCTCCATGCTGGCCGGTACCGAAGAATCCCCGGGTGAAATCGAACTCTACCAGGGCCGTTCTTACAAATCCTACCGCGGCATGGGCTCCCTGGGCGCGATGTCCAAAGGTTCATCTGACCGTTACTTCCAGACCGATAACGCCGCTGACAAACTGGTGCCGGAAGGTATCGAAGGTCGCGTTGCCTATAAAGGCCGTCTGAAAGAGATCATCCACCAGCAGATGGGCGGCCTGCGCTCCTGTATGGGTCTGACCGGCTGTGGTACCATTGACCTGCTGCGTACTAAAGCGGAATTCGTACGCATCAGCGGTGCGGGTATCCAGGAGAGCCACGTTCACGACGTGACGATCACCAAAGAGTCCCCGAACTACCGTCTGGGCTCCTGATAAGTTTCCGCGCCCGGCTCCTGCCGGGCGCTCTGTTTTTGTTTCACTTGCCTCGGAATTAGCGTCAATGACGGAAAACATTCATAAACATCGCATTCTCATCCTGGACTTCGGTTCTCAGTACACTCAGCTGGTGGCGCGTCGCGTACGTGAACTGGGCGTTTACTGTGAGCTGTGGGCGTGGGATGTCACGGAAGCACAGATTCGCGAATTCAATCCAAGCGGCATCATCCTGTCCGGCGGCCCGGAAAGCACCACCGAAGAGAACAGCCCGCGCGCGCCGCAGTACGTGTTCGAAGCTGGCGTGCCGGTATTCGGCGTTTGCTACGGCATGCAGACCATGGCCATGCAGCTGGGTGGTCACGTAGAAGGATCTAACGAGCGCGAGTTCGGCTATGCGCAGGTAGAAGTGGTGACCGACAGCGCCCTGGTGCGCGGTATCGAAGACTCCCTGACCGCAGACGGCAAACCGCTGCTGGACGTGTGGATGAGCCACGGCGACAAAGTCACCGCTATCCCGTCTGACTTCGTCACCGTTGCCAGCACCGAGAGCTGCCCGTTTGCCATCATGGCGAACGAAGAAAAACGCTTCTACGGCGTGCAGTTCCACCCGGAGGTGACCCACACCCGTCAGGGTATGCGTATGCTGGAGCGCTTCGTGCGCGACATCTGCCAGTGTGAAGCGCTGTGGACCCCGGCAAAAATCATCGACGACGCCGTTGAGCGTATCCGCCAGCAGGTTGGCGATGACAAAGTGATCCTCGGTCTCTCCGGCGGCGTGGACTCCTCCGTGACCGCGATGCTGCTGCACCGCGCCATCGGCAAAAACCTGACCTGCGTCTTCGTGGACAACGGCCTGCTGCGCCTGAACGAAGCCCAGCAGGTTATGGACATGTTCGGCGACCACTTTGGTCTGAACATCGTTCACGTGGAAGGCGAGCAGCGCTTCCTGGACGCGCTGAAAGGCGAGAACGATCCGGAAGCGAAACGTAAGATCATCGGCCGCGTGTTCGTGGAAGTGTTCGACGAAGAAGCGCTGAAGCTGGACGACGTGAAGTGGCTGGCGCAGGGGACCATCTACCCTGACGTGATTGAATCTGCCGCATCCGCTACCGGTAAAGCACACGTCATCAAATCTCACCACAACGTGGGCGGCCTGCCGAAAGAGATGAAGATGGGTCTGGTTGAACCGCTGCGCGAGCTGTTCAAAGACGAAGTGCGTAAGATCGGTCTGGAACTGGGTCTGCCGTACGACATGCTCTACCGTCACCCGTTCCCGGGTCCAGGTCTGGGCGTGCGCGTGCTGGGTGAAGTGAAGAAAGAGTACTGCGACCTGCTGCGTCGCGCGGATGCTATCTTCATCGAAGAGCTGCACAAAGCTGACCTGTACAACAAGGTAAGCCAGGCGTTCACCGTGTTCCTGCCGGTTCGCTCCGTCGGTGTGATGGGCGATGGCCGTAAGTACGACTGGGTTGTTTCCCTGCGTGCGGTGGAAACCATCGACTTCATGACCGCGCACTGGGCGCACCTGCCGTATGACTTCTTAGGCCGCGTGTCTAACCGCATCATCAACGAAGTGAACGGTATTTCCCGCGTGGTGTATGACATCAGCGGTAAGCCACCGGCTACGATTGAGTGGGAATGATTTCCCAACCGGATACGTCTGGTACTAACAGGTTCTAAATTATCTCTAAGCCCGCGGATTGCGGGCTTTTTTTTGGGCCATGGCTGGCAACACCATCTCAGGTGAGTGCCAGGAGCGGGCGCAACGTAATACTATCCATTAAATCCTTATTCGATGCGTTCCACATTTGGATGACGATCGGTTGCGGCTTCATGGAAAATGTCACCCAGCCAGCCGGCAATCTCGCCTTCAGTCATATCGTCTGGAATAGCGATGTCATAGAGTCGAGAAAACTTTCTCTCCGTCAGGTCAGCACGAAATACCAGCCACCGATCATGCTTACGTTGAACGCCAATATGCCGTCCAAAAACGTTATATATCAGCATATGCAATCTCCGATCATGCTAGTGAGTTCCTGTATCTATGATGCATACGTCAGATCAGGCCAGAGTGTAAATCGTACAAATATGAAAGGTCAGCGTTCGCACCTCGCTCACAGCGGACATCATGCTTCTGTATCTGCTCTGTCTGCTCTGTGCCTGCAGCAGACGCTGCAGTATATTCCACTTTCGGCTCGAATCGGACTGAGGTAACGTAGCAGAAATATTTATCCGGACTCAACCAAGATGCCTTCCATCGAAACGTTTATCACTTTTCTTCTCGCGCTAACGCTTCTGGAGATTTCTCCGGGGCCAGACATGATGCTAACTATCGCCAGAGGCGTCGGTCAGGGAAGACGTATTGCACTGTTTACGGTACTGGGTAATGTATTTGTAGCTGGTTTTGTGCAAGTTTCTTTTCTTGTCCTGGGGCTGGTAGCCGTTGTTCATGCCTGGCCGGTTGCACTAGATCTGTTAAGGTGGGCTGGTGCGGCTTATCTGATGTGGCTGGGCATAAAAATGATTGCGACTTCAGGCACAGATACGCGGCTGCGAAAAACGGCCAAAATTTCTGACTGGAGTGCCGTTAAGGAAGGCGCCCTGAACAGCCTGACTAACCCAAAATCCCTGCTGTTCATGTTTGCTTTTCTTCCTCAGTTTGTCGATCCTGCCGCGGGTCCTGTCTGGCTGCAGTTGCTTGTTCTGGGTAGTATCCAGAAGCTGGCAGGAATTATTTCCCTGGGGTCAGTCGCGATGGCATCAGGGACATTTGGAAACTGGCTAAGTAAACACCCTGGCTTTATCAAATGGCAGGAACGATTTACAGGTGTTGTCATGATAGGCCTCGGTATCCGCATGTTGTTTAGCGGGTCCGGAGTCGTATCGAAATCTTCCAGTTAAGTTTTACCGAAAGGGTAAACCCAGTGTCCGCTCTTCGCTCAGAGTGGGCCTTCAACTCAATGGGTATGTCCGCTCCGTGCCAGAAGCGGACATTCCGATATTGAAAAGTAAATCGCCAAGCTGTATTTTGGCAGTCATAAAAATGAATAAGGATTCTCAGATGAGTGAGATATTTGAAATAGGAATAGCTATTCAGTTTTGTTGTCAGCCCTGAACTTTATTCATAGAAAGTCGATCTTGGCGCTTAAGCTCATTTAAAGTGAAAAAAGCACATTTATTAGATAAAATGTAAATAGCGCCTACTAGCCGATGTAAGCGCCTCACTTTTTCGGGCATAGAGAATTCAGCATTTTTGATAAACATTAAAGAATCAACTCCAGCAGAGAACATATATTGCAAACTTTCCATATTAAAAGCCTCTAGTGGATTCACTTCGTTAATATCAATGATATTAACAGACCTCTCTATATCGAGGTAGTCTTCACTTGTCATTGAATAGTCTATTTTATGAGCAAATTTATTGCGGATAGAATTCAGCTTAACTAAAGAATTTGCAATAGAGAGAGGTAAGCCTAAAGCAACACAGATCTCCAGTTTTGGAGTAAAATATCGTGATGGTTTAACGAACTGCTCAGTACCAGGTTTCCTAACATTGTTGATGAATACTTCTAAGAAATTCTCAATCAAGAGGCTAAGTCTTAGCAAAACTGATGCTTCGTCATTTATACTTAGTAAAGGTGCGAATTTTTCTACGTCAAGAAAGAAACCGAGATCATTATTAATCGCTACATATCCAGTTAGATTGTTATTTGACTTCATTTTCATAAAAATATTATCTCTTGTATTTGAAGGAATATTATACCATAAATTGAATCGCGGTTTGTTCTAAGAATGGACACAAGAACTTTCTCTTCTCGCTCATATCGGTCGATGTTCTTTGGACGGTCTAGTGTTAATACTTGGTTCGTTACTTTCATTTTTAGCTATCTGGATATTTATCTAACTCCATGGTAATCAATTCTTGGTTTCGTTTAACAATTCTTTCATTGCTTGCCTACCGCGTTCTTTTCTTTCCTGCTTCAAAATTCTTCTTAACTGTTTTTTAGATGGCGAAGATCTCTTCTTCTTTTTTCTTAATTTTGGTGTCGCCTCTGGTGGGCAAGTTTCATTCAAAAATGTACGGATTGCTTTTCTGTAATTAAAAATCATTTCAAAGCCTACAATAATTTCATCACCAGATGCGGGCATTGGATTAATAAACCCGGATATTAAATTAAGAGACTTAGTATTCCAACGCCCGTTAGCATGGCATAATGAATTTCTAACGGCGATTAGTTCCAGGCAACCTTTTTTTGACCACTCGTAGTCAGCATGGAGTAGCGTTGAAAGCTTCTCAACTTTTGATTGAGGGAAGACATCGGGATTGAATTTTAACTTAACCATAGCATCTGCCATCATCTCATCGAAAATCACTGTCAAATCTTGAATAAGCATCTTAATTACCTGACTAGAGATCTCGTCAAAATGCACATTTGGGTCTCGCCTAAACTCAATCCTTTTTTTATTTGTATGTGGTGGTAAAAGGGTAGTGGAATATGAACAAATTGGTGAGATCCAACTATTCGCATCTCTGATGCGTTCATTAAGTGATGATTTGTCACCAAAATCAACTTCTTTTGCCATATGCAATGAGTGCACTAATGTATACAAGGTGCGAGTCCAAACATTTACACGATTCCAATCCATAATTTTTTCCTATAAAATTTCACCTTTACGTAAAAACGTATTTCGGGCAACTACTTTTCATTTTGAGCTGATGGTTATATATAGGAGAATCTCTGTATTTCCTGATTTTGTCCATCTAATTTTTTAAGCAATCGTAGCAGCCGCAATGAGTCTTTACTCCTAGTTTCACGAGCCTGGCTGATAGATTCTTATCGATAATCTCTGTCACGGCATTCATGTTCCGCTTCTCGCTCAGAGCGGACCTAACCCGCCCCACAAACCCACTCCGTATACAGCATATTAGTTCAGCTCTTTAAAATCGCATGACTCACCTTGATAGGGCCCTTACAATTGCCTCCGAACTGAACTTTCGACGACGTTTCGGTCGACAAAAAGCCATACGGGGCGTTCCCTGCTGAAGCTTGAAACCCTCCAGGGTTGTTCACCCTCATCATGGTTCCACCGCGCCCGGCGTAAAGCCGGCACTCATTAACCAACGGAGATTATCATCTTGAACAAGTCAATACTCGCATGCTCTGTGGCCGCGCTGCTGGCCGTGTCCGCCATGTCCGCCCAGGCCAGGACCCCCGCCAGGCTCAAGTCGCCAGTATCGGGCGTGCTCTGCGACCGATATGTATGCGCCAATGACAAGGGATTATCCCGCGATTTGACAGAGACGTATCTCGGTAAGAAGGCTGCTGCAAACGAGGTGTTCACGTCGAGCAATGTCGATCTGACTGAATTCACCTTTGCAAACGGTGTTTTCTGCGATGTGAAGGAGCGACTGTGCCGTGAAGATCGCTATTATGGCGCGAACGGACAGCGCTCCGGTGCGGTATCTAAAAAGTACACAAAGCTGCTCTTTGGCGAATAATGGTAATGAAAAGAGACTGCGTTATAGGGATATAAATTATATTTTGCAGTATATTTTATAAATAATGATGTGGTTATCAAAAATAAATTTCTCGTGAAAGGCTATGTTGCGGAATATTGCTCTGTTACTACCCTTTAGCTGAGCGTAACAGTGAAGCGGTCTGGTTACGTGAATTCCCATTCACTACCATGAGCGAATAAAGGAATGAAAAACCGCATAATGATTGTCGGCGGCGGCACGGGAGGAACAATTGTCGCCAACCTGCTGGCCAGAAAATTACGACGTGAAATTGCTGCCGGTCAGGTAGAGCTGATACTGATTTCCGAATCACCGGTGCATTACTACAAACCCGCCTTTATGTACGTCGCCTTTAACCTCTTCCATCATCATGAGCTGGCCCGGCCTGAACGGCAGTTACTGAGTCCTGAAATTCAATTTATTACCGACAGGATTGAATCTTTCGATTTTAAGCAGCGTCGACTGTACGGTGCCAGTAAACGATATTACGACTGGGACCTGCTGATTATTGCTACCGGCTGCACACCTTTTACACAAAAAATCCCCGGCCTTGCCGAAGCGGGCGACCATTTTTATCAATATGCGGCGGCCAGACAATTAGCGCATAAGCTCTCCACCATCAAAAAGGGGCGAATATTTATTACCGTCTCTTTTCCTGAAACGCCGAATGTTCCCCACCAGTGCGGCATTGCCCCTATTGAAACCACGCTGATGGTTGACGACTATCTGCGCCAGCGTGGGGTGCGTAATCAGGTTGAGATTGTTTATACCTATCCGACCGTCGCGCAGTTGCTGCGAAACTGTCTGTTCCTGCAGCGTCCGGTGGGGGAGGCGCTGGGCGATATTTTTGCCGCCAAAGGAATACAGCATCAGCGCGGTTTTACCCTAAGCCATGTCGATCCTGACAGCAAAATTGCCTATTCCGCCGAGGGCGATTCACAGAACTTCGACATCCTGATGGCAACGCCTCCCATCAGGGCGGTCGACGCGGTGCGTGATACGGGACTGAGTGAGGTTCAGAACGGTGAAGGCTGGTTGCCGACGGATCACCAGACGCTCGGCGTCTACGGCTTAGAAGGCGTGTATGTGATCGGCGATACCGTTGACCTCCCGATCAGTAAAGCGGGAGGGTCGTGCCACAACCAGGCGCCCATCATTGCTGACAACATTGTGGCGGAGCTGTACGGCAGACCGCCCGGAAGCGGTAACCATTATGATGGACGGGTTCAGGCCGTCGCGCAGATGGGGCTCTGGGCCGGCATGCCGTTGGTATATGACTATCGCAATGACGTGACCCCCACGCCGGCGACTAAACTCGGCGGCATGCTGCGAAACGGTTTTAACCGTGGACTGTATTGGGGCGTCGTGAGGGGGATGTTCTGATGAGTGACCAGGAACAGTTACTAAAAAGCCTTGCCCCGCTTATGGCGGGCAATCGCCTGAATAATCTGGTTGATCTGCTCGCCGTCGTCGCAGACCTGCTGGAAATGGCCGATAGCGCGATGGTCGAAAAACTGGCTGGCGTTTTTGAAGATGTCGTGACAGTCGGCTGGGAAGGGGGAACCGCGCTACGCATGGCCTGGGGAGAGCAAATTAACCGGGAAGGTGATATCTCGATTCGGCAGGTGTTCACCATGCTTAACGATCCTGATACCCGCCGCGGCATTATGCTTTTACTGCGGGTGTTACAGATTACGGGGCAACGTCTGAATTCCCTCTCTTCCGTCAGTTATTCTGATTGCCCCGAGATAAGGAGCCGTTAATGTCTGGCTGATGCTCTTCAGGTGGTCGGGTATCGGCTATGCCTTACCCGGCCCATTAAACTGCATTGGGGCTATTTCTCCCCGCCACCTAACCGATACGCCAGCGCCACCACCAGCGACTGCACCAGGCACAGCGTCGCCGACTGAGATCGAAACGCGTCCACCTGCGCCTCTTTCACCACAAAGCAGAGATCGCTGAACGTCGCCAGGGGGCTGATTTGGCTGTCCGTAATCACAATCTGCCGCGCGCCAACGCTGGCGGCGGTTTCGCTGACCATCACCGTCTCTTCCGCGTACGGCGAGAAGCTGATCGACACCACGATGTCGCGCGCCTTAATGCGGCTGATCTGCTCGCGCAGCATCCCGCCCATACCGTCGAGCAGGATAGGGCGGCACTCGAGGTGGCTCAGGGCATAGGTGAGGTACGCGGCGACGCTAAAGGAGCGGCGCAGTCCGGCGATGTAGATGGTGTCGGCGTCGGCCAGCAGCTGTACCGCGCGCTCCAGCATCTCCGGCTCGGCGCGGGCGGCCAGCTGCTGCAGCGCCTGCGCGTTTGAACGGGCAAACTCCTGCAGGATATCGAGCGGCGTTTCCGGCACGGCCTCGCTCTCCATCTCGCGGAACAGCCGGGCGCGGTCGCTGTAGCTGGCGGTCTCCTCTACCAGGTTCATGCGAAACAGCTGTTTCATTTCGTTGAAGCCGGTGAAGTCAAAGGCGTTGGCAAAGCGGATCAGCGTCGAGGGCGGCACGTCGGCGCGCTCGGCAATAACGGCAACCGTATCAAAGGCCACGCTGTTGGTGTTATCCAGCACGTAGCGGGAGACCTGCTGCAGCCTCTTGCTCAGGCTATCGTAGCGATCGCGGATTTGCTGCTGCAGTTCGTTCAGGCTGGTTGCTGTCGTCATCTTTTCCCCCAAATACAGTCTTATGATTCTAAACGCAAAACCGCGTCTTTTAAATGTCGGCCATCCATCTGGCAGCAAAAATGAAACAGAAGCTTCAGTCATTTCCTCGCCCGAAATTCCTTAATAGCGCACGCTGCGTCAGTGGTGCTGGCTGTTAACATAAAAATCCATCCTTGATCACAATAATCATCATTTATTTTATTTCAACTTAAAATGGAATATTTGTTTCATATATAGTGTTCAGTACACAGTGTTCAGGTCACAGTCACGTATCAACAGCGAGAGGTTAAGGATGGAGACGGTAGCGAATTTTATTCACGGCGAATGTGTCACCGGTTCAGGCCAGCGCGTTCAGGCGATCTTCAACCCGGCCACCGGCGAGCAGATCCGCCAGGTGGTGATGAGTACGGCGCAGGAAACGGAGCAGGCGATTGCCGCCGCGCAGCAGGCGTTTCCTGCGTGGGCGCGTCATGCTCCGCTTAAGCGCGCGCGCGTGATGTTCCGCTTCAAGGCGCTGCTGGAAGAGAACATGGATCGCCTGGCCCGCCTCATCAGCGAAGAGCACGGCAAGGTCTTCTCCGACGCGGTGGGTGAACTGACCCGCGGCCTGGAAGTGGTGGAGTTTGCCTGTGGTATTCCGCATCTGCAAAAGGGCGAACACTCGGCGAACGTCGGGACCGGCGTCGACAGCCACTCGCTGATGCAGCCGCTCGGGGTCTGCGCGGGGATCACGCCGTTTAACTTCCCGGCGATGGTGCCGATGTGGATGTTCCCGATTGCGCTGGCGACCGGCAACACCTTCGTGCTGAAGCCGTCGGAAAAAGACCCTTCTCTCGCGCTCGCGCTGGCGCAGCTGCTGAAAGAGGCCGGCCTGCCGGACGGCGTGTTCAACGTGGTGCAGGGCGATAAAGAGTCCGTTGACGTGCTTCTGACCGACCCGCGCGTGCAGGCGGTGAGCTTTGTCGGCTCCACGCCAATTGCGGAATACATTTACCAGACCGCGTCAGCCCACGGGAAACGCTGCCAGGCGCTGGGCGGCGCGAAAAACCACTGCATTTTAATGCCGGATGCGGACATGGAGATGGCGGCCAACGCCATTATGGGCGCAGGCTTCGGCGCCGCGGGGGAACGTTGCATGGCGCTCTCGGTGGTGCTGGCGGTGGGAGATAAAACTGCGGATGACCTCTGCGCCAGGCTGGAAAAACAGATTGCCGCGCTGCGTGTCGGGCCGGGTCTGGACCAGACGCCAGAAAACGAAATGGGACCGCTTATCTCCTCCGCACACCGCAGCAAGGTGCTGGGCTATATCGACAGCGGGGAAGCGCAGGGAGCGAAACTTCGCGTGGACGGTCGCGGCTTCAGCGTGAAGGGGCACGAGCAGGGCTATTTCGTCGGGCCGACGCTGTTCGATAACGTCACCCCGGAGATGACCATCTATAAAGAAGAAATTTTTGGCCCGGTGCTTTCTGTGGTGCGCGTAGCAGATTACGCCAGCGCGGTGGATCTGATTAACCGCCATGAATATGGTAATGGCTCGGCAATCTTCACCCGTGACGGCGGCTGCGCGCGTCGCTTCTGCGAAGAGGTGCAGGCGGGCATGGTGGGGGTCAACGTGCCAATCCCGGTGCCGATGGCATTCCACAGTTTCGGCGGCTGGAAGCGCTCCATCTTCGGGGCGCTCAACGTCCACGGCAACGACGGCGTGCGTTTCTACACCCGAATGAAAACCATCACCGCGCGCTGGCCGGAAATGCAGCAGGAGACAGGCGCTGCGTTCTCCATGCCGACGCTGGGCTGACAGGAGGCGTTATGCAAACCGAACGTATGACCATGGCCCAGGCGCTGGTCCGGTTCCTTAATCAACAGTACGTCAGCGTGGACGGCAACGAAACGCCCTTCGTGGAGGGCGTCGCCACCATCTTTGGGCACGGCAACGTGCTGGGTATCGGCCAGGCGCTGGAGCAGAATCCCGGCCATCTGCAGGTGATGCAGGGCTGCAACGAGCAGGGCATCGCCCATATGGCGACGGGATTTGCCAAACAGCATCGGCGTCAGCGCATCTTTGCCGTCACCTCCTCCGTCGGGCCGGGCGCCGCCAATATGGTCACGGCGGCGGCAACCGCCACGGCGAACCGCATCCCGCTGCTGCTGCTCCCGGGCGATATTTACGCCAGCCGCCAGCCGGACCCGGTGCTGCAGCAGATCGAGCAGTATCACGATCTCAGCGTCAGCACCAACGACTGCTTCCGTCCGGTCTCCCGCTACTGGGACCGCATTAACCGTCCCGAGCAGCTCATGAGCGCGATGCTCAGCGCGATGCGAACGCTTACTGACCCGGCAGATACCGGTGCGGTAACGATTTGCCTGCCGCAGGACGTGCAGGGGGAAGCGTGGGATTACCCGCTGAGCTTCTTCGCGCGTCGCGTGCACCACATCGAGCGTCGTCCGCCCGATCCGCAGCGTCTGGCGCAGGCACGGGCGCTGATCGCCCGCAAGCGGCGTCCGCTGGTGGTATGCGGCGGCGGGGTGCGCTATTCCGGCGCGCATGAGGCGTTTCGCGGCTTTGTCGAGACGCTGCGGCTGCCGTTTGCCGAAACCCAGGCCGGAAAGGGGGCGCTGGTGAGTGACCACCCACTTAACCTCGGTGGCGTAGGGGTGACGGGCGGGATGGCGGCCAACCAGCTCGCGCCGCAGGCTGACCTGGTGATTGGTATCGGCACGCGCCTGACCGACTTTACCACCGGCTCCAAGGCGCTCTTTTCCCATCCGGACGTCGAATTTCTGCTGCTGAACGTGGCCGAGTTTGACGCCCTGAAGCTGGATGCCACGGCGCTGATTGCCGATGCCCAAACCGGGCTCCAGGCATTGACCCACATGCTCGGTGATTACCGCAGCGGCTGGGGAGAGGCGATCGCTGAGGCGAAGTCCGCCTGGCGCGACGAGTGCCGTCGCCTGTGGGATCGCCAGTGGCGTCCGGACGACGCGCCCGAAGTGGCGGGGCACCTGGACGCGCAGCTGGCGGAGTACGGCGAGACGCTCAACACCCGCCTGACCCAGACGCGGGTGCTGGGGCTGATCAACCAGCATATTGAAGATAACGCCATCGTGGTGGGCGCGGCCGGTTCGCTGCCGGGCGATTTACAGCGCCTCTGGCAGGTCAAAACGCCGGACAGCTATCACCTGGAGTACGGCTACTCCTGCATGGGCTACGAGATTGCGGCAGCCATCGGCGCGAAGCTTGCCCAACCCGAGCAGCCGGTTTATGCCATGGTGGGGGATGGCTCCTACATGATGCTGCACTCCGAGCTGCAAACCGCTGTGCAGGAGGGGATTAAGATCACCGTTCTGCTGTTTGATAACGCCAGCTTCGGCTGCATTAACAACCTGCAGATGGGGCACGGCATGGGAAGCTTTGGCACGGAAAACCGCCATCGCAACCCGGAAACCGGACGGCTTGACGGGCCGCTGGTGAAGGTCGATTTTGCGAAAAACGCGGAGAGCTACGGCTGCCGCGCGTGGCGGGTGCACGACGAGCAAACCCTGCTGGCGGCGCTGGAGGCGTCGCGCACCCATCCGGGCCCGACGCTGCTGGACATCAAGGTGCTGCCGAAGACCATGACCCACGACTACGCCTCCTGGTGGCGAACCGGTGATGCGCAGGTGGCGGAATCGTCTGCCGTGCGTGAAGCCGCGGAGCAAACGCAGGCGCAGGTGAAAAAAGCCCGTCAGTATTAAGATTTTCCGCCGTAACGAAATTTTCATTTCATTTTCCCCTCACCCTAACCCTCTCCCCAAAGGGGAGAGGGGATGGTGTGGTGCACTCTTTTCTCCCTCGCCCCTTTGGGGAGAGGGTTAGGGTGAGGGGAACTGCTGTATGTACTCCCATGTTGTGAGATTGATAACAAAATTTATCTCATTCATCTCAAAAGTGTTAACCCACACTCAAAAACATAATTTCCACTATTTATAAAAATGAAATAAATGTTTTATTTATAGGGTCGTTAGTTCACAGCATTCACCAACACCGGGAGCCGTTATGTTTAACATTGCTTTACTGGGCGCTGGCCGAATTGGCCAGGTACATGCAGCTAACATCGCCAGCCACGCCGCGACCACGCTCTGGTCCGTGGTTGACCCGAATCAGGAATTTGCCACCCGTCTCGCCGCGCAGTATCAGGCCCGCCAGCAGAGCCTGGAGGAGGCGATGACCGACCCTAACGTGCACGCCGTGCTGATCGCCTCCGCGACCGATACCCACGCCGATCTGATTGAAATGGCCGCCCGCCACGGCAAGGCCATCTTCTGCGAAAAGCCGGTCCACCTTGACCTCGCCCGCGTGCGCGACTGCCTGAAGGTGGTCAAAGAGTACGACGTGCCGCTGTTTATCGGCTTTAACCGCCGCTTTGACCCGCAGTTCCGCCGCTTGAAAACCGACGTGCAGGCCGGGCGCATCGGCAAGCCGGAATCGCTGCTGATCATCTCCCGCGACCCGTCTCCGCCGCCTGCGGAGTACGTGCGCGTTTCCGGCGGCATGTTCCGCGATATGACCATTCACGACTTTGACATGGCCCGCTTCATCATGGGCGAAGAGCCGGTGTCGGTGTATGCCCAGGGCAGCAACCTGGTCGATCCGGCGATTGGCGAGGCGGGGGACATCGATACCGCGTTTATCGTTCTGAAATACGCTTCCGGCGCGATGGCGACCATCGTCAACAGCCGCCGTTCATCTTACGGCTACGACCAGCGCCTGGAGCTGCACGGCTCCGAAGGACTGCTGTGCGCGGGCAACATCCTTGAAAACCAGGTGCAGCACTACGGCAAACAGGGCTGCACCAGCGCGCTGCCGGAACACTTCTTCCTGCAGCGCTACAAATCCGCTTACGCCGCGGAATGGGAACACTTTGTTGCGGTCCTGCGCGGCGAAGCGGTACCTGACTGCAGCGGCGATGATGGTGAACGTGCGCTGTACCTTGCGGATAAAGCGCTGGAGTCGCTGCGCAGCCAGCGCGAGATCGTCCTCTAAACACAACAACCCTACACAGAGAGACATAATAATGAAAAAACTGATCGTAGCCGCCCTCATCGCCATGACGTCCGGGGCCGCCCTCGCCGAAAACGAGCAAATTGTTTTCAGTACGCCAAACCTGGCCATGCCGTTTGAAGTTCACATGCAGCGCACGGCGGTGAAAGCCGCAAAAGAGATGGGCGTGAAGCTTCAGGTGCTGGACGGGCAGGGCAGCTCGCCGAAGCAGGTGGCTGACCTGGAAAACGCCATTACCCGCGGGGCGCAGGGCTTTATCGTCTCCCCGAACGACGTGAACGCGGTCTCCAGCGCGGTGGATGAAATTCAGGATGCGAAGCTGCCGGTGGTCACCCTTGACCGCTCCGTCGACAGCCAGAAAAAAGTGCCGCACTTCGGCGCCAACAACTACAAAGGCGGCCAGGCGATTGGCGACTTCGTCAAAACCAAATTCCCCGACGGGGCGGAGATCATTCTGCTGACCGGCCAGCCGGGCTCCTCCTCCAACATCGAACGCACTAAAGGGATCCGCGACAGCCTGAAGGCGGGCGGGGATAAGTACAAGATCGTCGCCGATCAGACCGGCAACTGGATGCGTTCTGAAGGGATGCGCATCGTGGAAAGCGTGCTGCCCTCTCTGCCGAAACGCCCGCAGGTAATCCTCTCCGCCAACGACGACATGGCGCTGGGGGCGATTGAAGCGCTGCAGAGCCAGGGCGTGAAGCCGGGCGAAATTCTGGTCACCGGCTTTGATGCGGTGCCGGAAGCGCTTGCCCGCGTGCGCGACGGCTGGCTGGCGGTGACGGCGGACCAGCGTCCGGGCTTTGCGGTGCAGACGGCGATGAGCCAGCTGGTGGCCAACGTGCGCGAGAAGAAAGCCATCACCGGGGCCGACTACCCGCCGACGCTGATCACCAAAGAGAACCTGCAGCAGGCTGAGCGTATCGGTGAGGCCGGTAACTAATATGTCCCGAGCCGCCTCTGGCGGCTCATCATGAGGAGGAGCAGACTGATGTCGCAACCCTTACTGAAAGTGACCGACCTGGCAAAAAGCTTTTCCGGCGTCTGGGCGTTAAGCAGCGCCCAGCTGACCGTCGGTGCGGGCGAGATCCACGCCCTGCTGGGGGAAAACGGGGCGGGTAAATCCACGCTGCTGAAGGCGCTCGCGGGGGCGCAGCCGCAAACCCGCGGGGATATCTGGTTCAACGGCGAAACGCTGCCGGTGGACGACTCCCCGGTGGAACGGCAGAACAAGGGCATTATCACCATCTATCAGGAATTCAACCTGCTGCCCAACATGACCGTCGCGGAAAACATGTTTCTCGGGCGCGAGCCGCGTAAACGTAACCTGATCGTCGACGAAAAGGCGGTCAATCAGGAGGCGCAGGTCATTCTCGACTATCTGCAGCTGAACGTTGCGCCGACCACGCCGGTCGCCCGTCTGAGCGTTGCCCAGCAGCAGATGGTGGAGATCGCCCGGGCGCTGACCCTCAACGCCAGGCTCATCATTATGGACGAACCTTCCGCCGCGCTGAGCGACAGCGAGGTGGAAAGCCTGCACCGCGTGGTGCGGGAGCTTAAAAACCGCGGCGTGAGCATTATTTACGTTACCCACCGCCTGCACGAAGTTTTCCAGCTCTGCGACCGCTTCACCGTTTTCCAGGACGGCCGTTTCACCGGCACCGGCGCGGTGGCGGAGACCAACGTCGAACAGCTCATCCGCCTGATGGTCGGACGCGACGTGGCCTTTAACCGTCGTCCCGCCAGCGAAACGCATCATGAGGACAAACCCGTCCGCCTGGCGGTGAAGGGGCTGAGCCGCGAAAAGCCGCCGCTGGATCCGCACGGCATCGCCCTGCACGACATCAGCTTCCACGTCCACGCCGGGGAGGTCTTAGGCATTGCCGGGCTGGTGGGCGCCGGGCGCACCGAGGTGGCGCGCTGCCTGTTTGGCGCGGACGCGTTTACCGCCGGGAGCTTTGAGCTGGACGGCGTACCGTACCAGCCGCGCGACCCGCTCTATGCCCTCGACCAGGGCGTGGCGCTGGTGCCGGAAGACCGCAAAAAAGAGGGGGCGGTGCTGGGACTGTCGATTCGCGACAACCTGTCGCTCTCCTGCCTCTCCTCGCTGCTGCAGTGGCGCTGGTTCGTGAACACCCGCAAAGAGGACGATCTGATCGAGTCCTACCGCAAGGCGCTGCAGATCAAAATGGTCAACAGCGCGCAGGAGGTGCGCAAGCTCTCCGGCGGCAACCAGCAAAAAGTGATCCTCGCGCGCTGCATGGCGCTCAACCCGCGGGTGCTGATTGTCGATGAGCCGACGCGCGGCATTGACGTGGGGACCAAATCGGAAGTGCACCAGGTGCTGTTTGACATGGCGAAAAAGGGCGTGGCGGTGATCGTGATCTCCTCCGATCTGCCTGAAGTGATGGCGGTGTCAGACCGGATCATCACCCTCAGCGAAGGCCGGGTGACCGGCGAGATCCACGGTGACGACGCTAACGAAGAACGGCTGATGACGATGATGGCCATCAACCACAACGCCCTGAACGCGGCATAACGGAGTTTCTCATGACGCAGATGATTTCTAAAACGCAGGCCCCGGTCAAACGCGCCGGACGCATCGATCCCATCGCCTTCTTCGAGCGCTTCGGGGTACTGATTTTCATGATCCTGCTGCTGATCTTCTTCCAGTCGCAGAACAGCAACTTTTTCTCTGAACGCAATATTTTCAACATCCTGACCGAAGTTTCCATCTACGGGATCATGGCCGTGGGGATGACCTTTGTCATCCTGACCGCCGGGATTGACCTCTCCGTGGGCTCCATTCTGGCGGTGTGCGCCATGACCGCGGCGTACGTGATTAAGGGCGACAACTTCACCACCGTCGATCCGAACGCCTGGGGCGGCATGAGCTGGCTGATCGGGCTGGGGATTTGTCTGGCGATGGGCACGGCGATTGGCTTCCTGCACGGTCTGGGCGTGACCCGCCTGCGCCTGCCGCCGTTCATCGTGACCCTCGGCGGGATGACCATCTGGCGCGGCCTGACGCTGGTGATCAACGACGGCGCGCCGATTGCCGGTTTCGATCAGGGCTACCGCTGGTGGGGGCGCGGGGAGCTGCTCGGCATCTCCATTCCGATCTGGATCTTCGCCATCGTCGCCCTCGGCGGTTATCTGGCGCTGCATAAAACCCGCTGGGGCCGCTTCGTCTACGCCATCGGCGGTAACCCGGAGGCAGCGCGCCTGGCGGGGGTGAACGTCAAGCGCGTGCTGGTCAGCGTCTACGTGCTGATTGGCTGCCTGGCGGGGCTGGCGGGCTTCATTCTGAGCGCGCGTCTGGGGAGCGCCGAGGCGGTGGCCGGGATCTCCTTTGAACTGCGCGTCATTGCCTCGGTGGTGATTGGCGGCACCTCGCTGATGGGCGGCTACGGGCGCATCGGCGGCACCATTATCGGCTCCATCATCATGGGGATTCTGATTAACGGCCTGGTGCTGATGAACGTCTCGGCCTACTACCAGCAGATTATCACCGGATTAATTATCGTTCTGGCGGTGGCGTTTGATACCTACGCCAAGAGCCGTCGCGGCGCACTGTGAGGATCACGATGAAAGAGGTTCGTATTGGATTGATTGGCACCGGGTATATCGGCAAGGCGCACGCTATCGCCTATGCCCAGGCCCCGACGGTGTTCAACCTGCGCGGCAGGCTGGTGCGCGAGATGGTGGCGGAAGTCACGCCGGAGCTGGCGGCAGCGCGCGCGCAGGCGTTTGGCTTCAACCGCTCCACCGGCGACTGGCGGGCACTGGTGGCCGACCCGGCGATTGACGTTGTGGATATTTGCTCACCCAACCATCTGCATAAGGAGATGGCGCTGGAGGCGATCCGCCACGGCAAGCACGTCTACTCGGAGAAGCCGCTGGCGCTGAACGCCCACGACGCACGGGAGATGGTCGACGCCGCGAAGCGGGCCGGGGTGAAAACGCTGGTGGGGTTCAACTACATGAAAAACCCGACGGCGCAGCTGGCGAAGGAGATTATCGCCCGCGGCGAGATTGGCGAGGTGATCCACTTCTACGGCACCCACAACGAAGACTATATGGCCGACCCGCGCTCGCCCATTCACTGGCACTGCTTTAAAGAGACCGCCGGGCTGGGGGCGCTGGGCGACCTCGCGGCGCATATCGTCAACATGGCCCAGTACCTGGTCGGGGAGATTGAGCAGGTCTGCGGCGACCTGAAGATCGTGGTCCCGGAACGCCCGGCGAAGGCCGGCTCGTCGGACATGGTTGCCGTCGAAAACGAGGATCAGGCCCACGCGATGGTGCGCTTCGCGGGCGGGGCGCAGGGCGTGATTGAAACCTCCCGCGTTGCCTGCGGCCGCAAGATGGGGCTGTCGTACGTCATTACCGGCACGAAAGGCGCCATCAGCTTCACCCAGGAGCGCATGGCCGAGCTGAAGCTCTATCTGCATGACGATCCGGTAAACCGTCAGGGGTTCCGCACGCTGCTCGTCGGCCCGGCGCACCCCGACTACGCCGCGTTCTGCATGGGCGCAGGCCACGGGATTGGCTTTAACGATCAAAAAACGGTGGAGGTGCGCGACCTGGTGGACGGGATTGCCGCCGACGCGCCAATGTGGCCGGACTTCGAAGAGGGCTGGAAGGTGTCGCGCGTGCTGGACGCGATCGCGCTCTCGCACCGGGAAGGCCGCTGGCTGAACGTGAACGACATTGTCTGATGAGGTATCAACGTGGAAAAGCAGTTTGATGTGATATGCATGGGCCGCGTGGCGGTAGACCTCTACAGCCAGCAGATTGGTGCCCGTCTGGAGGACGCGTCGAGCTTCGCCAAATATCTCGGCGGGTCGTCGGGCAACGTGGCGTACGGCACCGCGCGTCAGGGTTTACGTTCGTCGATGCTGGCGCGCGTCGGCGATGAACATATGGGCCGCTTCCTGCGCGAAGAGCTCAACCAGGTGGGCTGCGATACCAGCCATCTGATCACCGATAAAGACCGCCTCACGGCGCTGGTGCTACTCGGCATTAAAGACCGGGACACCTTTCCTCTGATTTTTTATCGCGATAACTGCGCGGATATGGCCATTACGGCCAGCGATGTGGACGAACGCTACATTGCCTCCGCACGTTGTCTTGCCATCACCGGGACTCACCTTTCTCATCCTCAGACCCGCGAGGCGGTGCTGACGGCGCTGGGCTATGCCCGCCGTCACGGCGTGCGCACGGTGCTGGACATCGACTACCGTCCGGTGCTGTGGGGGCTGACCTCCTTAGGCGACGGTGAAACGCGCTTTATCGCCGCCGATAAGGTCACCCGCGAGCTGCAGGAGGTGCTGCACCTCTTCGACGTCATTGTCGGCACCGAAGAGGAGTTTCACATTGCGGGCGGCAGCACGGAGACCCTGCAGGCGCTGGGGCAGGTGCGCTCAGTCAGTGAAGCTACGCTGGTCTGCAAACGCGGTGCGCTCGGCTGCTCGGTCTACACCGACGCCATTCCGCCCCGGCTGGACGACGGCCTGACGGTGACCGGCGTGCGCGTGGAGGTGCTGAACGTCCTCGGGGCGGGGGACGCGTTTATGTCCGGCCTGCTGCGCGGCTACCTGAACGATGAGGGCTGGGAGCAGGCGTGCCGCTACGCCAACGCCTGCGGCGCGCTGGTGGTCTCGCGCCACGGCTGCGCCCCGGCGATGCCGAGCAAAATCGAGCTGGATGACTATCTCTCCCGCGCTGCGAACGTGCCGCGCCCGGATCTCGACCCGCGTCTTAACCACCTCCACCGGGTGACCACCCGCCGCCGCGAGTGGCCGGAGCTGTGCGTGATGGCCTTCGACCACCGCAGCCAGCTTGAGGATATGGCGCTGCAGTGCGGCGCGTCGCTTAAGCGCATTCCGGCGCTGAAGCAGCTGATCCTGCAGGCCAGCCGCGAGGCGGCGAGCCGTGCCGGGCTGGAGGGCAAAGCCGGTCTGCTGTGCGACGGCACCTTTGGTCAGGACGCGCTGAACGCCATCACCGGGGAAGGGTGGTGGATTGGTCGCCCCATCGAGCTGCCGGGCTCGCGTCCGCTGGAGATGGAGCACGGCAACATCGGCACCCAGCTCATCAGCTGGCCGCAGGAGCATGTGGTGAAGTGCCTGGTCTTCTTCCACCCGGAAGACGCCCACGGCCTGCGCCTGGAGCAGGAGCAGAAAATCGCCGAGGTGTATCACGCCTGCTGCCAGTCCGGGCACGAGCTGCTGCTGGAGGTGATCCTGCCCGCAAGCATGCCGCGCAGCGACGAGCTCTACCTGCGCGCCATCTCCCGCTTCTACAACCTCGGCATTTACCCGGACTGGTGGAAGCTGCCGCCGCTCTCCGCCGACGGCTGGACGGCGCTGAGCGAGATTATCGAACGTCGGGATCCGCACTGCCGCGGGGTGGTGATCCTCGGTCTGGACGCCCCGGCGGAACAGCTGCGCGCCGACTTTAAAGCCGCAGCGGGGCAGACGCTGGTGAAAGGCTTCGCCGTGGGGCGCACGCTGTTTGGCGATGCCTCCCGCGCGTGGCTGAAACACGATATTGACGATGCGCAGCTGGTGGCGCGCATCCGGGACAACTACCTGCAGCTTATCGCCTGGTGGCGCGAGCGCGGACACGCATAATGGAGACGACAATGAGTGTACAACTGGGCATTAACCCGCTGACGTGGACGAATGACGATCTGCCTTCTCTCGGCGCGGAAACGTCGCTGGAGACCTGCCTGAGCGAAGGGAAAGAGGCCGGTTTCGCCGGTTTCGAGCTGGGCAATAAGTTCCCGCGCGAAGCGCGCCTGCTTGGCCCCATCCTGCAGCGCCACGACCTGCAGCTGGTCTCCGGCTGGTACTCCGGCCGCCTGCTGGAGCGCAGCGTGGAGGAGGAGATCGCCGCCGTGCAGTCCCACCTGACGCTGCTGCGCGAGCTGGGGGCGAAGGTGCTGGTCTTTGCGGAAGTGAGCGGCTGCATTCACGGCGAGCAGCAGACCCCGGTGCACCTGCGCCCGCGCTTCCCGCAGGCTCGCTGGAAAGAGTACGGCGAGAAGCTCACCGAATTTGCCCGCTACACCCAGCAGCAGGGAGTCCAGATTGCCTACCATCACCATATGGGCACGGTGATTGAGTCCGCCGACGACGTAGACAACCTGATGACCCACACCGGCGACGCGGTGGGGCTACTGCTGGATACCGGCCATCTGACCTTTGCCGGGGCCGATCCGCTGGCGGTGGCGCAGCGCTGGGCGTCGCGCATCAACCACGTTCACTGTAAAGACGTGCGCGCCGACGTGCTGGCGGACGTGAAAAACCGCAAAACCAGCTTCCTCGACGCGGTGCTGAGCGGCGTGTTTACCGTGCCGGGCGACGGCTGCGTGGATTATCCGCCGATTATGCGGCTGCTGAAGGCGCAGGACTATCACGGCTGGCTGGTGGTCGAGGCCGAGCAGGATCCGGCCATCGCCCATCCGCTGACCTACGCCCGTCTGGGATATAACAACCTGAACCGCCTGGCGCGCGAAGCCGGACTGATTTGAGGAGGTGACATGTCACGTCTGTTATCACGCTGGCAACAGCCGAACGCGGAGGGACGCACCCAGTCCGTCACGCCGGAAAGTGCAGGGTGGGGGTACGTCGGCTTTGAGGCGTATGAGCTGCAGGAGGGGCAGACGCTGACGCTGCCCGCCGTCCGCGAAGAGCGCTGCCTGGTGCTGGTCGCCGGGCGCGCCTCCATCAGCACGCCTTCCGCGCAGTTTAACGACATCGGCGAGCGGATGAGCCCGTTCGAGCGCATCAAGCCGTGGGCGGTGTACGTCACACCGCAGGAGACGGTGCAGGTGAAGGCGCTGACGACGCTGGAGCTGGCGGTCTGCGCCGCGCCGGGCAAGGGCACGCATCCGACGCGGCTGATTGCCCCGCAGGATATCGACGGCGAGGCGCGCGGTAAGGGCCACAACCAGCGCTATGTGCATAACATTCTGCCGGAAGACAGGCCTGCCGACAGCCTGCTGGTGGTGGAGGTGTGGACCAACGAGGGCTGCACCAGCTCGTATCCGAGCCACAAGCACGACACGGATAACCCGCCCCAGGAGACGTATCTGGAGGAGACCTACTATCATCGCCTCAATCCGGAGCAGGGGTTCTGCATGCAGCGCGTCTACACTGACGACAGAACGCTGGATGAGTGTATGGCAGTCTATAACCGTGACGTGGTCATGGTGCCGAAGGGTTACCATCCGGTGGCGACGATGGCCGGGTATGACAGCTACTACCTCAACGTGATGGCGGGGCCGGTGCGCAAATGGATGTTCACCTGGGAGGAGGACCACGCGTGGATTAATCGGGATTATCCCGCGGATGGTGGTAGCTAACGCGGGTTAGCCACCAGAACACCAGCGCCAGCAGGCTGACCGAGGCGCCAAGCAGGCAGACGCCCGGCCAGCCGGCAAAGGCATACGTCATCGTCGTGCCGAGTGCGCCGAGCCCGCTGCCGGCGGCATAAAACAGCATGTAAAGCCCGACCAGCCGGCTGTGCGCCTCGGGACGGGTGCGAAAGATCATGCTCTGGTTGGTGACGTGCAGTGCCTGTCCCCCCAAATCGAGCAGTATGATGCCGATAAGCATGATTCCGAGTGAACGGTCCATCAGCGACAACGGCCACCATGCCAACAGCAGCATCACCAGCGCCGCGGCGCTGGTGCGTTGGGCATATCCCCGATCGGCCCAGCGTCCTGCCCGGCCAGCCGCCAGCGCCCCCACCGCGCCTGCCAGTCCAAACGCGCCAATCGCGGTATGCGAGAAGCTATAGGGTGGGGCGCTCAGCGGCAGCACCAGCGCGCTCCAGAAAATGTTGAACGATGCAAACATCAGCAGCGCCAGCACGCCGCGTATCTGCAGCACTTTTTCCTGCCGCAACAGTGTAAGCATTGAGCCAATCAGCCGCGGGTAGCTCATCGTGGCAGTGACGGCTGGCAGAGTGGGGAGCCTCCACCACAGCGGTAACGCAATGATGAGCATCAGCGCGGCGGCACACAGATAAACCCCGCGCCAGCCCGCGATATCGCTGATGCCGCCAGCAAAGACGCGCGCGAGCAGCAGACCCATGAACACGCCGCCCTGCGCTGCGCCGACAACGCGGCCTTGTTCATGCGGCGACGCGGCGCTGGCGGCGTAGGCAATCAGCCCCTGTGTCATGGCCGTACCCAGCATACCGGTCGCAAGCATACCGAAAAGCAGCGCCGAGGGGGACTGTGCCAGGCTGACGGAAATCAGCGCAACCACCAGAGCAATCAGCTGTATTGCCATCAGCCCTCGACGATCCACTTTGTCACCCAGAGGAACCACAAGCAAAAGAGCCAGCGCGCAGCCAATTTGTGTCGCGGTCACCACGCCACCCACGGCCGCATGGCTGATGCCGAAATCGTTCGCCAGCGCGTCAAGCAAAGGCTGGGCGTAATAGACATTTGCCACGCTTAAGCCGCTGGCAGTGGCGAACAGCCAGACCATGCTGCGTGGCATGTCGGCTGAAAGAGGAGCTGATGTCACTGACATGTTTAACATTCCTCGCCTGAGATAATCTGGTTTTAAAATGAAACTGGTTGAATGCTAGGCTATGTGGTTTTAAAATGCAACTGGTTGCGGGGTGGCCTTTGCGAGGAAAATACGAGATGTCCCAAAAGACGGTTAAAGCGGAATATTGTCCCGTTGCCCGCAGCGTCGAGGCGATCGGGGATCGCTGGTCGCTGCTTATCGTGCGCAATGCGTTTGACGGCATGACGCGCTTCGGGGATTTTCAGCGTAGCCTCGGGGTGGCGCGCAACATCCTTTCTGACCGGCTTCGCAAGCTTGTAGATGCGGACATCCTGACGTTACAGGGGGCATCAGACGGTACGGCGTATCAGGAATATGTCCTGACCGACAAAGGTGAGAGCCTTTTCCCCGTGGTCGTGGCGCTGCGTCAGTGGGGAGAACAGCATCTGTTTGCGCAGGGCGAGCGCCACTCGCTGTTGGTCGACAGGCGAACGGGCAAGCCGGTTCCCTTTATGGCGCCAGCAGCGCAGGACGGCACTGCGCTGCTGCCTGGGGATACGGAAGTGCAGAAAGTTGAATAAGCCGCCGCTGTTGTTAATTGCTCCTGATCGCCTGCTCAATCGTGCGGGCAACGATCTGCGGCTGGCTGACCATCGACACGTGGCTCGCGGCCACCTCTGCGGTTTTCGCATGGATCGTCTTCGCCATCGCCCGTTCAAGATCGGGGTTGATCATTCGGTCATTCTTGCTGACCACAAACCAGCTCGGTTTATCATGCCACGCCGCATGGGCGACCTTTTCACCAAACGCCCCGGCCTTAATCGGCCCCTGCGTCGCTGCAATCGTGTTTTGAATGTCTGGCGTCACATCCGGCGCGAAATCCTTCCTGACGGCGTCCGTTGGCAGATATAAATAGCCGTCCGCCGTTTTGGCAATGCCCGCGCTGCCCGGCGGCGCAGGGAATCTTTCTGCCAGATCCGCCGTCGACTGACCGGAATCCGGCGCGAACGCCGCCACATACACCAGTGATTTTACTCGCGCATCGTTGCCTGCTTCGCTAATCACGGTGCCGCCCCAGGAGTGACCCACCAGTACGACATCCCCCTGGGCGCGTTCGATGGCTCGTCGCGTGGCGGCAACGTCATCTTTTAGCGACGTGAGCGGTAGCTGGACGGCAATGACCTCTGCGTGCTGTTTCTGCAACAGGGTAATGACCTTATTCCAGCTGCTGCCGTCGGCAAACGCGCCGTGGACCAGCACGACGCTGGTTTTGCTCTGTGCAAAGGCGCTGGCGGAAAGCGCCAGCAGGCCTGCCGTCAGTACAGACAGTGCTTTCATTTTCAGATTCCTTAAAAATGGTGGACCGCCGCGTGGGGCGGGACGGTGAATTCAAGGGTTTTGTGATCGAGCGGCTTATGCGTCGGGTCGGCCAGAATAATGGTCACCTTGTGTTTCCCTGCGGGCAGCCCCACCAGGATCACCGGCTCTCCGCTGGCGTCAGCCCAGTGCCACGGCGCGTCGTCCACCACCACGTGAATGTGACCGATGCGCGGGGTAACCTTGAGAGCTTCGGGGCCGAATACCGGCTCGATGCGCAGGTTTTCGGCACGGTACTGTATAAACACCGCACCTTTGCTCAGCGGCCCGGCAAGCGGCGGATCGACGATCAGTTTTGCAGGCGGTTGCGGCTGTGCCAGTGGCGCAACGGCGGCGGGGCCGTTAACGTCCGCGGCGCTCAGATTGTCCAGCGGTGTGGCCTGGACACGTGCTACAGATGTCAGGACAAGCAGGGGGAAAAGTACATAGCGACGAATCATTGCTCTCTCTCCTCATCGGTTCTCAATGGCGACAGGGAAAGAAAATCATTTTTATGTATCGGAGATATTTGTCGGAGGGGGCGTTTTGTACCCGTTTGTCACCGCGGCCCGCGGGATACAGTGCGATACACTTTGCCTTCCGGGACGGCGCACAATGGCTATCGCCAGCCCGGCAATCACCAGCGTCAGCCCCGTTGAAACCCACATTGCACCCGCGATCCCCAGCGTTTTATTCAGCCACGCATAGGCAAACGGCGAGGCTGCCGCCATCAGCTGGCCGGGGATAAGCAGCATGCCGGTGCGGCGGGCATAGCTTTCCGCGCTGAACAGTTCCAGCGGCAGCGTGGCTTTCACGATGGTGACCAGCCCGTTGATGGCGCCATAGCCCAGCACAAACCCGGCCGCACACCACACAAACAGAGCGCTGCTCAACCCCAGAAGAAAGCAGAGCGGCATGGCGAGCGCGGTAAAAAGCGTGAGTTTGAAGGGGGTTAAACGGGCACCCGCCAGCACTTCCAGCGAGCGGGCGCCCGTCTGGCCGATCCCCCACAGCATGCCGATGGCGACCGGCAGGCCGAAGTGGGCAATAAACTCCGGCAGATGGGTGGAGGTGCCGTTAGAGACAAAGGTGATGAGGGCAATGAAGGCGGCATAAAGCCAGCCGTTGCGCCGCTCGTTGTTCAGGGGCGGCGCGGCGACCTGTGTCGTTACCGTCAGCCGCTGACGGGGGAGCGTTCTTATCAGCGCCGCGCTCAGCAGGCCGAAGAGAGCATAGACGCGCAGCGCCTCCTGCCAGCTCATCACCTGAAGCAGAGCATCGCCCAGCGGCCAGAAGACGGCGGAGGCCAGCCCGCCCGCCAGCGTGACGCGGGAGATTGTTCTGCGCGCCTGCTGTCCGAAAAGATTCACCAGCGCGGCGAATAGCGCATCGTACAGCGACAGGCGCATTCCTACGCCGGTGACCAGCCAGGCGCAGTACCAGCCAAATAGCGTCTGGGTATACGCCATCCCTGCGCAGCTTGCGGCGATCAGCAGCGTGCCGCTCATCACCACCGTCTGGCCGCCAAAGCTTGCCAGCAGGCGGGCCACAAAGGGGGAAACCGCCGCCGTCACCAGCATCGCCAGCGTCAGGCCGAGGTAAATCTGCGGTGACGACCATCCCCGGTCGGCTGCAATGGCCAGCGCAAAGGTGCCGGGCATATAAAACGAGATCCCCCAGTTGATGAGTTGATTACATCCCGCCATGAGGGCGAGGCGGCGTGGCAGGGCAGGTGTTTCCATTATTTTTCATTCCGCTATGCAGTTGTCCTGAGCATAACGGGCGCGGTATTGTGCTGGCAGGGCCGTAACCTTATGCGCGGTATAAGAGAAACTTTGAATGACGACGCTTAATCTGGGCTATCTCGCCACCTTCCGTCTGGTGATCCAGCGCGGCAGCTTTTCAGCGGCAGCGGACGTGCTGGGCATTTCACAGCCCGCCGTCAGCCTGCAAATACGCCAGCTGGAGCAGTTTCTGCAAACGCGGCTGGTAGAGCGTACCGGGCGGGGGATTAAGGCGACGGCTGCCGGGCAGGCTTTGCTGACGCATGGGGAGCGTATTCAGCAGGCGGTGGATGACGCCATCCGGTCCGTGAGTGCGTTCAGTCACGACGTGAGCGGCACCATTACGCTTGGCACGGGGGCAACGGCCTGCATCCATCTTCTCCCGCCCCTGCTGGAGCAGCTGCGCCGCGACTATCCGCTCCTGAGCGTGGGGGTGACAACGGGCAACACCCTCGACATCGTCAGGGCCATCGAAGAGAACCGTCTCGATGTGGGTCTGGTCACGCTGCCGGTGAGCGGCAGAGCGCTGGACGTTATGCCGGTGATGGACGAAGAGTTTGTGTTTATCGCCTCGCGGGAGCAGCAGGATGTTTTCCGGGATTTCACGCCGGAGGCGCTGCACGCTCATCCGCTGATTGCCTTTGAATCAGGCAGCGGGACCCGGGCGCTGATCGACGGCTGGTTTGCAGCCAGTGGATTAGCAATCGCGCCGGTGATGCAGCTTGGCAGCATCGAGGCGATCAAACGCATGGTTCGCGCAGGGCTGGGCTACAGCATCGTGCCGCGCATGGCGGTGGAACAGGAGGTCGATCGCGAAGGGCTATGCGTGATGTCGCTGATGCCCATGCTGCAGCGGCAGCTGGCGGTGGTCATGCGGCAGGATAAAATCCTCAGCAAAGGGATCGCGGCCCTTATTCGGCTCGTGCAACAGCCTTCGGCGGTTTAGCGGTCAGCTGTGTCGACGGTCAGGCTGGACTGCTGCGACTGGGTTTTATCCTGATGGTGGTACCAGGCGCCAATCGAAGAGTAAACGAAGCGGCCAAAGAAAAACAGGAAGCTGATGAGCAGTATGATGCGGGTCATTCGGGTGTTAAATCGATGTCGTTTGCGCATACGCGTGACCTGACTCACTCTGTTTTTCCTGGGTAAGCCCTTTTGGGCGATAAGGATATTAAGGCACAGCGGGAAGATGGGGTCAATTCTGTGATGTGTAAATAACCGTCAATGTTTACATTAATTAATGTTATTGAGATTAATTAATACATTTACCATATTGATAATATGAAGAAAATAATTGTAGAAAAACGTCGCAAAACGTTATTTGCGTAAAGTAGTTTGATTTATGTCAACGGATTCCTGGCCCTGATATTTAAAATCCTTCCTCCACACTGTTCGCCCGGCACGCTGCCGGGCGGGACGTACGTCAGGTCGGATGCCTGTCTTTATTTCCCTCTGGAGCGATAGGGGTTTAACCGGGCATCTATGAACATTCTCGCTTTCCTGAAAAAAAATGAAAACCGCTGGTGGGCATTGCCGCTTATTTTACCGGTGGTTTTACTTCCCGTGCTGAGCATTGCGAATACGCTCACGCAGCTGGGCGACGGCATTGTGGCACTCTATTATTTACCCCTCTCATTTTTGCTTTCGCTGATGATGTTCTTTGGCCTGGAAGCGCTGCCCGGGATCGTATTGTCGCTGTTTATCCGCTATTACCCCTCGGTCGGGATGTTTGAAACCGTCGCCGGCGTGCTCCATTTTATCGTCCCTTTAGTGCTCAGCTGGGGCGGCTACCGGGTGTTTGCGCCCAGACGGAATATGACCGCGTACGGCGACATCCGGCTGATGGCGCAGCGCATCTTCTGGCAGGCCTTCTGCCCCGCGACGCTGTTTCTGTTGCTGTTTCAGTTTGCGGTGTATTTAGGCGTGTATGAGAGCCGCCAGAGCCTGGCGGGATTAAACCCTCTTAATATTCGCACGCTCATCAACTACCAGGCGCTGCTGGTCAGCGGACTGACGGGCGTGCCGCTGAGCTATCTGCTGATCCGCCTGATTCGTCATCCGCGCTATCTTAAAAGCCTTATCTCGCAGGTCCGTTCCCAGATAGACAAAAAGGTGACGATCGTTGAGTTTCTGGTGTGGGCAATCGCGCTTGGCGGGCTGCTTTCGCTGCTGCTGCTCCCGATGAATGAAAACAGCTCCATTTTTACCACTAACTACACCCTGTCGCTGCTGATGCCGGTGATGCTCTGGGGCGCGATGCGTTTTGGCTATAAGCTGGTGTCGCTGATCTGGATACCGGTGCTGCTGGTGTCTATTCACTATTTTTACCACTATATCCCGGTGAACCAGGGGTATGACATTCAGCTGGCGATCACCTCTTCCAGTTACCTGGTCTTCTCGTTTGTGGTGATTTATATGTCGATGCTGGCGACCCGGCAGCGCGCGGTGAACAAACGCTCCCGCAGGCTGGCGCTACTCGACCCGGTCGTCCATATGCCTAACCTGCGGGCGCTGTCGCGCGAACTGGCGAAAAACCCGTGGTCGGCGCTCTGCCTGCTGCGCATTCCGGAGCTGGAAATTCTGGGCCGAAATTATGGCGTGTTGCTGCGCATTCAGTACAAACAGCAGCTGGCGCAGTGGGTGAATGGCACGCTCCAGCCCAATGAGCAGGTGTATCACCTCACCGGGTATGACATGGCGGTACGGCTCAATGCGGAATCACACCAGCAGCGGATTGAAGCCCTGGACGAGCATATCAAACAGTTTCGCTTTGTCTGGGACGGGATGCCGCTGCAGCCGCAGGTGGGCGTGAGCTATTGCTATGTCCGGTCCCCGGTTAACCATCTTTATCTGGTGCTGGGCGAACTGGGCGTGGTTGCCGATCTGTCGCTCTCCTCCAACCATCCGGAAAATCTTCAGCAGCGTGGGGCCATCCATTTGCAGCGCAGCCTGAAGGATAAAGTCGCGATGATGAGCCGCCTGCAAAAGGCACTCGATAACGACGAATTCGCCCTGCTGGTTCAACCCGTTCGCGGCCTGCGTGGCGATCGCTATCACGAAGTTCTGCTGCGGATGCCGGATATCAACGGGCTATTGATCTCCCCCGACCAATTCCTGCCCGTCGCGCAGGAGTTTGGTCTCTCCTCGCGGGTGGATTTGTGGGTGCTGGAGCATACCCTGCGCTTCCTTGCAGCGCATCGCGAAACACTTCCCGGTCAGCGCTTTGCCATTAATCTGGCCCCGTCGACCGTGTGTCGGGTACAGTTCCCGCTTGAGGTAAGTCGCCTGCTGGCGAAATACGCCATTGAGCCGTGGCAGCTGATTTTTGAAGTGACGGAGTGCAGCACCTTCGGCAGCGGGGAGCAGGCGCTACACATCCTCCAGCAGTTGCAGAAAATGGGGGTACGCATTGCGATTGATGATTTTGGTACCGGGTATGCGAGCTATGCGCGGCTGAAAAGCGTGGATGCCGACATTCTCAAGATTGACGGCAGCTTTATCCGCAATATCGTCAATAACAGCCTGGATTATCAGATCGTAGCGTCTATCTGCCATCTGGCGCGCATGAAGAAGATGCTGGTGGTGGCTGAGTATGTCGAGACGGAAGAGATACGTAGCGCGGTTCACGCGCTAGGTATCGATTATGTGCAGGGCTATCTGATTGGCAGGCCGGCACCGCTTGAGTCACTGCTGGAAGCTGAGACGTCCTGCGCGGACGCCTGAGCCGTTACGCGGCGACGTCGGCGCTCTCTTCTTCAATTTTGAGCAGCCAGCCGGTGACCGCTTCCCAGTACTGCTGCTCTTTTTCCAGGTCCAGCAGGACCAGCGCGTTCTGGCTGAACCAGTCGTGCGGGAAGCTCAGCGTCCAGTGATGATCGTCAGTTTTAAGCTTCAGCGTGGGCGGCGTGGTGGTGGCCTGGCGCTGGTTATTGAGCAGCACGCCCAGGCGCAGCAGCTGAATAAGCGGCAGGAACTGCTTCTTCTTAAACAGCGTGAAGCGCGGCAGATCGTCGAGCTTGATGGCTTTGCGGTGATAACGCACCAGGGTCGCCATCATGGTTTGCTGCTCCTGGTTGAAGCCGGGCAGATCGCTGTTTTGCAGAATGTAGGCCGAATGACGGTGCATCCCGCTATGGTTGATGTTCAGCCCCACCTCATGGAGCATCGCGGCCCATTTTAACAGCGCGGCAAGCTGCGGGTGCGCGAGCTTCGGATTCTGCTCTTCCCACTGCTCGTACATCTGCACCGTGGTGTCCAGCACGCGCTTCGCCTGCTCGCGGTCGATGTTGTACTGGTTAGCCAGGCTTTGCGCGGTGCGGCTGCGAATATCCTGATGGCGGAAGCGGCCTTCCATTTCGTACAGCACGCCTTCGCGCAGCGCGCCGTCGGAAAGGCGCAGCTCTTTAATGGCGAGGGCATCAAACACGCCGCAGAGGATGGCCAGCCCCGGCACGAAGACCGCCTTACGCTCGTCGGAAAGACCCGGCAGGCTCAGGGCGTCGAAGCTTTTATGCTTCAGCACTTCTTCTGTCAGCAATGTCAGGCGTTCAGGCGTGATAAACCCGTCTTTTTCACCCATCGCCAGCAGCACTTCATGCGCCGCTTTGATGGTGCCTGACGCGCCCAGCGCCACGTTCCAGCCCTGAATTCGGTACTGCCAGGCCAGGTTTTCCAGTTTCTGGACGGCCGCCATACGCGCACGCTGGAAGTTCTCGCGGGTGATGGTGCCGCCCGGGAAATACATCTGCGCGAAGCTGACGCAGCCCATACGGCGGCTTTCCACCAGGCGTGGCTCAAAGTCTTCGCCGATCACCAGCTCCGTTGAGCCGCCGCCGATATCGATAACCAGCTTGCGCCCTTTTTCCGGCTGGGTGTGCTCAACGCCCATGAAAATCAGACGCGCTTCCTCGTTGCCGGAGATGATCTCAATCGGGTAGGGGATCACTTTTTCGGCCCGTTTGAGAAACTCCGGCGCGTTCAGCGCCTGGCGCAGGGTGTGGGTGCCCACGATGCACACGCTGGAGGGCGAGAAGCCCTGCAGGCGTTCAGCAAACAGCGACAGGCAGTTTAACCCACGCTCCATTGCCTCTTCGCTGAGCATGCTGCGTTCATCAAGGCCATCCGCCAGGTGTACCCGCTGCTTCAGACGACCGATGATCTGCAGTGCGCCATCCACCTCACGGGCGATGACCATGTGGAAACTGTTAGAGCCAAGATCGACCGCGGCGAATTCCTGCGGGCGTGGGGTCTTATCATTTATCGGCATAGGTTAATCGGGTTGCTCGAGTGATTTGATATAGTCGTAAATCGCCAGTTGCGACCGCACTTTGCGGCGGTTGCCGCGCGGTACATAGCGGTTACTGAGTTCTTTGTCGATATAGCGTGCTTTCACGGTATCGCTGAACAGAATCTCGATGATGTCGAGGATCTGCTGCTTCAGGCGCGGATCCAGCAGCGGTGCCGCGACTTCAATTCGGTAGTCAATATTGCGCGTCATCCAGTCTGCCGATGAGAGATAGACCTGTTTATCACCCGCATTATCGAAAATATAGACGCGATCGTGTTCCAGGTAGCGGTCAACAATGCTGATCACGCGAATATTGTCGCTGATGCCTTCCAGTTCCGGGATCAGCGAGCACATACCTCGGATCAGCAGATTAACCGGCACGCCGGAGCTGGACGCCGCGTACAGCCTGTCCACCAGCCCTTTATCAACCAGGTTGTTAAGCTTCAGCGTGATGCCGGACGACAGCCCTTTCTGGGCATTGGCGATCTCTTTATCGATCATATCGTACAGCAGACGGCGCGAGTTCTGCGGCGAGACCAGCAGATAGTCAAAGTTCACCGGACGGTACGGGTTCTCAATAAAGTTAAAGACCCGGCGCACTTCGTTAGTGATGCGGGCATCGGCAGTCAGCAGCGAGTAGTCGGTATAGATTCGCGCCGTTTTCTCGTTAAAGTTCCCGGTACCGATGTGGGCATAACGCACCACCTCGTCGCCCTCTTTACGGGAGATGAGGAACAGCTTGGCGTGAATTTTTAGCCCTGGCGCAGAGAAGATGACGTGCACACCGGCTTCCGTCAGACGACGCGCCCAGTGAATGTTCGCCTCTTCGTCGAAGCGCGCCTGCAGCTCAACCACCACGGTGACTTTTTTGGCGTTGTGCGCCGCATGGATCATCGCGTCGATGATGCGGGAATCTTTTGCCACGCGGTAGATGTTGATTTTGATCGCCAGCACGCTCGGGTCGAACGAGGCCTGACGCAGCAGCTCAAGCACGTGCTCGAAGGTGTGGTACGGATAGTAGAGCAGGACATCGCGTTCGCGGATGGCGTCGAATCCGTTGCGGAATTTATCGAACCACAGATGGCGCAGGCGCGGCAGCGGCTTGTTCACCAGATTGGCTTTGCCGACGTTCGGGAAACCAATAAAATCTTTAAAGTTGTGGTAACGACCACCCGGTACGATGGAGTCATAGCGCGAAATGGTCAGTTTCTCGCGCAGCATTTCCACCATGGCGTCCGGCATATCGCGCTGATAGACAAAGCGTACCGGCTCGGCCGTCAGGCGCTGTTTCAGGCTGGACGACATCAGCTCCATCAGGCTGGCTTCCATCTCGTGCACCAGGTCATATTCGGCGTCACGGGTCATCTTCATCGAGTAGGCGTTTAACGCATCGTAATCGAAGAAGCCTTTGAAGATATCGTCCAGACAGTAGCGCAGGATGTTATCGAGCAGGATCATCGGCTTGCGTCTGCGCGGGGTTTCCGGCGGCAGGTTCACAAAGCGCGGCACTTTGTCGGACGGGATCTCCAGCAGCGCGTAGCGGATGGATTCACCGCGAATAATTTCCACAGCCAGATAGGTGTAGTCATCTTTCAGGAACTGCACCAGATCGGTTTCGCGGTTGATGAGAATCGGGGTAATGTGCTGGCGCAGGTACTGTTTAAAATAGTGGCGCAGCCAGTTTTGTTGGTTAACGGAAAGCTGACGTTCGTTAATCAGGAAGATTTGATTACGCGCCATCTCCAGCAGCAGTTCGTTATACAGGCCGTCAAATTCCTGATCGGCTTTCAACACGCGGGACTGGATTTTGCCCAGCAGGTGCCGCGAGTGCGAGTTTAGGCCCTGTTCTTCGCTGATGATGATGCGTCTTTTCAGCTCGGCAAAGCGAACCTTGTAGAACTCATCCAGGTTGTTGGAATAGATGCCCAAAAAACGCATGCGCTCGATCAGCGGGTTACTTTTGTCTGCCGCTTCCTGGAGTACACGTTCGTTAAATGCTAACCAGCTTAGCTCTTTCTCGATATATAACTTTTCCTGACCCATTACAGCTCACACTCCAGTTCAATCACAGGACGTGGTAAATCCGTCTCGTCCTTATTATGGCGAGCATTTCCACGATATGTCCAACAGTGCCAGAAAAGTATGACAGTTATTTTTTTTGTTGGGGATTTTAGAAGGTTGGAGAAGGGGATATCGGGTAATGCAATGAACAGGTCGGGTAAGCGCAGCTGCGCTACCCGACATAACAAACTACTCTTCGGCAGCATGACCCTGCGGGGGTAACTTCACGCCATCCAGCCAGGCTGCGCCGTCGCGCATTTCGAGACGCCCGTCGACAAACCAGCTTACCACCAGCGGGTAAATGGCGTGCTCCTGGGTCTGCACACGTTCGGTCACGTCTTCTTCGCTATCGCCGTCAAAGACCGGGACTTTAGCCTGCAGGATCACCGGACCGCCGTCCAGCTCGTCGGTAACGAAATGCACGGAGGTGCCGTGCTCCTCATCGCCGTTTTCCAGGACCTGACGATGGGTGTGCAGGCCGGGATATTTCGGCAGAAGAGAAGGGTGGATATTCAGCAGACGTCCGGCGAAGTGTTCTACAAAAGCCGGGCTCAGAATACGCATATAGCCCGCCAGTACGACCACGTCCGGTGCGTAGGCATCAATCTCCTGCACCAGCTCGCGGTCAAAGGCTTCACGCCCGGCGAACTGGCTGGCTTCCAGCGCGTGCGCAGGGATGTTCGCTTCCCGCGCGCGCTCAAGGCCGAACGCGTCGGCCTTGTTGCTGAAAACTGCCCGAATGGTGCCATTGATTTTCTTCTGTTTGCAGGCGTCAATTATCGCCTGCAAATTGCTTCCGTTGCCGGAAATGAGCACCACGATGTTTTTCATTCAATGACCACACGCTGTTCGGAATCGGAGGCTTTAATCGTACCGATTTTCCACGCGTTTTCACCTTTTTCAGTCAGCAGCTTGACCGCTTTATCCGCTTCGCTTGCCGGCAGGGCGATAACCATGCCCACGCCGCAGTTAAAGGTGCGGTACATTTCGTGGGAGCTCACGTTGCCTGCGGTCTGCAGCCAGTTAAACACGGCTGGCCACTGCCATGAGGATTCGTCGATCACCGCCTGGGTGTTGTCCGGCAGGACGCGCGGGATGTTTTCCCAGAAGCCGCCGCCGGTCAGGTGAGCGATAGCGTGAACGTCGACGTTCTCGATAAGCTCAAGCACGTTTTTCACGTAGATGCGGGTCGGGGCCAGCAGATGGTCAGCCAGCGGTTTACCGTCAAGCTCGGTCGTCAGCGGGTCACAGCCGCTCACTTCGATGATTTTACGCACCAGGGAGTAGCCGTTGGAGTGCGGGCCGCTGGAGGCCAGCGCGATCAGCACATCGCCATCGGCCACTTTGCTGCCGTCGATAATTTCTGATTTTTCTACTACACCGACGCAGAAGCCCGCGACGTCATAATCTTCGCCGTGATACATGCCCGGCATTTCCGCGGTTTCACCGCCAACCAGCGCACAGCCAGACTGCAGGCACCCTTCGGCGATACCGTTGATCACGCTTGCCGCGGTATCTACGTCCAGTTTGCCGGTCGCGTAGTAATCGAGGAAGAACAGCGGCTCTGCGCCCTGAACCACCAGGTCATTCACGCACATCGCGACCAGATCGATACCGATCGTGTCGTGACGCTTTAAATCCATCGCCAGGCGCAGTTTAGTGCCTACACCGTCAGTTCCCGAGACCAGAACAGGTTCACGATATTTTTGCGGCAGCGCGCACAGTGCGCCGAATCCACCCAGACCACCCATCACTTCCGGGCGGCGGGTTTTTTTCACCACACCTTTGATTCGGTCAACCAGCGCATTACCTGCGTCAATATCAACACCGGCATCTTTGTAGCTGAGAGAAGTTTTGTTGGTCACGGCTTAAATCCCCACGCGATTGCATAGCTAGTAAGAAAAATCGGCGCAATTCTAACAGTCCAGGCAAACGTTTGCGAGCCTATTCTGGACGTAGGGATCTTTTTTTACGCGCAGCCTGCCAGTGCGCCCAAACTTGCGTCTGTTCACGAAAATGAAACCGGTTTCGGTATTCTCCTTGCAACCCGAAACGGCTTTGCACATCATTCAACTGAAACCGGTTTCTGTAATTGTTTTTGCAGAAAATAACGCAGAATGAGGGAAAGTGAATGTCAGGATTTAAAGCAGATTTTCTGTGGGGCGGTGCGGTTGCGGCGCACCAGCTCGAAGGCGGCTGGAAAGAGGGAGGCAAGGGGGTGAGTGTGGCCGATGTGATGACCGCAGGTGCGCACGGCGTGCCGCGTGAAATCACCAACGGCGTGCTGGACGGGAAAAACTACCCTAACCATGAAGCCATCGATTTCTATCACCGCTATAAAGAAGACATCAAACTCTTTGCCGAGATGGGGTTCAAATGCTTCCGCACCTCTATTGCCTGGACGCGGATTTTCCCGAAAGGCGACGAGCTTGAGCCGAACGAGGCAGGCCTGAAATTCTATGACGACCTGTTCGACGAGTGTCTGAAGCACGGCATCGAACCGGTTATTACCCTGTCTCACTTCGAGATGCCGTTCCATCTGGTCACGGAATACGGCGGCTGGCGCAATCGTAAGCTGATCGACTTCTTCGTTCGTTTTGCAAAAGTGGTTTTCCAGCGCTATCAGCACAAGGTGAAGTACTGGATGACCTTTAACGAGATCAACAACCAGGCCAACTTCCACGAAGACTTTGCCCCATTCACCAACTCGGGGCTGAAGTACGCGCCGGGCGAAGATCGCGAGCCGGTAATGTTCCAGGCCGCGCACTATGAGCTGGTGGCCAGCGCGCTGGCGGTGAAGGCGGGGCGCGAGATTAACCCGTCCCTGCAGATCGGCTGCATGATTGCCATGTGTCCTATCTATCCACTGACCTGCGCGCCGGACGATATGATGATGGCGATGAATGCCATGCACCGCCGCTACTGGTTCACCGACGTGCACGTGCGCGGCAAGTACCCGCAGCATCTGCTCAACTACTTCGAACGTCGCGGCTTCGCGCTGGATATTACCGAAGAAGATAAAGCGGCGCTGACGCAGGGCTGCGTGGACTACATCGGGTTTAGCTATTATATGTCCTTCGCCACCAAGGCGACGGCGGACAACCCGCAGTTGGATTACGACGAGAGCAAGAGCCTGGTCTCTAACCCGTACGTGCAAAAATCCGACTGGGGCTGGCAGATTGACCCGGTGGGGCTGCGCTACTCCCTCAACTGGTTCTGGGATCACTACCAGCTGCCGCTGTTTATCGTTGAGAACGGCTTTGGCGCAATCGACGTGCAGGAGAGCGACGGCACGGTGAACGACCAGTACCGCATTGACTACCTGGCCGCTCACATCCGCGAGATGAAAAAAGCGGTGGTGGAAGATGGTGTAGACCTGATGGGCTATACCCCGTGGGGCTGTATCGACCTGGTGTCTGCCGGTACCGGTGAAATGAAAAAACGCTACGGCTTTATCTTTGTCGATAAAGACAACGAAGGCAACGGCACGCTGAACCGCAGCAAGAAGAAGTCGTTCGACTGGTATAAGCAGGTGATTGCGAGCAACGGGGATAACCTGTAATTGTCGGGTGGCGCTAACGCTTACCCGACCTACAATACACGTAGGCCCGCGTAAGCGCAGCGCCACCGGGCAGAACCCGCACCCAAGCCGGAACTCAGCCTCCGGCTTTTTTGTCTTTGCTTGATCCCTGTCAAGCAACATGGGTATGGCCTAATCCGAAAAAAGCGGTATAATCCCGCGATTTTTTTGCGGATGCCATTCAGAGGAGAAAGAGAATGAAGATTGTGGAAGTGAAACACCCACTCGTTAAACACAAGTTGGGCCTGATGCGTGAGCATGACATCAGCACGAAGCGTTTTCGCGAACTGGCCTCTGAAGTCGGCAGCCTGCTGACCTACGAAGCGACCTCCGATCTGGAAACGGAAAAAGTCACCATCGAAGGCTGGAACGGCCCGGTGCAGGTTGAGCAGATCAAAGGTAAGAAAATTACCGTTGTGCCAATCCTGCGTGCCGGTCTCGGCATGATGGAAGGCGTGCTGGAGCACGTGCCAAGCGCGCGCATCAGCGTGGTCGGGATCTACCGTAACGAAGAAACCCTCGAGCCGGTTCCTTACTTCCAGAAGCTGGTGTCCAACATCGACGAGCGTATGGCGCTGGTGGTTGACCCGATGCTGGCAACCGGCGGTTCAATGATTGCCACCATCGACCTACTGAAAAAAGCGGGCTGCAGCAGCATTAAAGTGCTGGTGCTGGTTGCGGCACCGGAAGGGATCGCGGCGCTGGAAAAAGCGCACCCGGACGTTGAGCTGTATACCGCCTCTATCGACCAGGGCCTGAACGAGCACGGGTACATCATCCCGGGGCTCGGCGATGCCGGCGATAAGATCTTTGGTACGAAATAATCGAATAACGATAAATAAGCCGACTTTGATAGTCGGCTTTTTTTTGAATAAAACACCAACAACGATACTACTCAGAGGAAAACACTATGACGCGCCGTGCTATCGGGGTGAGTGAAAGACCGCCGCTTTTACAGACTATCCCGCTTAGTTTGCAGCACCTGTTCGCCATGTTTGGCGCAACCGTGCTGGTGCCAATCCTGTTCCACATTAACCCGGCTACCGTGCTGCTGTTCAACGGCATCGGTACGCTGCTGTACCTCTTCATCTGTAAAGGCAAAATTCCGGCGTATCTCGGGTCGAGCTTCGCCTTTATCTCGCCGGTGTTGCTGTTGCTGCCGCTGCCGCTGGGTTATGAGGTCGCGCTGGGCGGCTTTATCATGTGTGGCGTGCTGTTCTGCCTGGTCTCCTTCATTGTGAAGAAAGCCGGTACCGGCTGGCTGGACGTGATGTTCCCCCCTGCGGCGATGGGCGCCATCGTGGCCGTCATCGGTCTCGAACTGGCGGGCGTCGCGGCGAATATGGCCGGTCTGCTGCCTGCTGACGGCCAGTCACCGGATTCCAAAACCATTATCATCTCGCTGGTGACCCTGGGCGTAACGGTGTTTGGTTCCGTGCTGTTCCGCGGCTTTATGGCGATTATCCCGATCCTGATCGGCGTGCTGGCGGGCTACGCGCTCTCCTTCGTGATGGGCGTGGTGGATACCACCCCGATTGCCGAGGCGCACTGGTTCGCGCTGCCAACCTTCTACACGCCGCGCTTCGAATGGTTTGCGATTTTCACCATTCTGCCTGCGGCGCTGGTGGTGATTGCGGAGCACGTCGGCCACCTGGTGGTAACGGCGAACATCGTTAAGCGCGATTTAATCCGCGACCCGGGTCTGCACCGCTCCATGTTTGCGAACGGTTTCTCCACCATCATCTCCGGTTTCTTTGGTTCTACGCCAAACACCACCTACGGTGAAAACATCGGCGTGATGGCGATTACCCGCGTCTACAGCACCTGGGTTATCGGCGGCGCGGCGATCATCGCCATTCTGCTCTCCTGCGTCGGCAAGCTGGCGGCAGCGATTCAGATCATCCCGGTTCCGGTGATGGGCGGCGTTTCTCTGCTGCTGTACGGCGTGATCGGTGCCTCCGGTATTCGCGTGCTGATTGAATCCAAAGTGGATTACAGCAAGGCGCAGAACCTGATCCTGACCTCGGTGATCCTGATTATCGGCGTCAGCGGTGCGAAGGTGCACATTGGTGCGGCCGAGCTGAAAGGCATGGCGCTGGCGACCATCGTCGGCGTGGGCCTGAGCCTGATTTTCAAGCTGATCTCGGTAATTCGCCCGGAAGAACAAATTCTGGACGCGGACGACAGCGAAAAAGCACCACATTGATCCTTTAACCGGGTGGACGATCCGCCCGGTTCTCTCCTTGCAGGTTCCGTGCTAAACTCCGTTCCGATTTTATGTAAGATCTGGTTGAGGTACTTCTGAACGGACCGGCACAGCTCTCTCTGCCACTCTATCTCCCTGACGACGAAACTTTCGCGAGTTTCTGGCCGGGTGATAACCCCTCTTTACTGGCTGCACTGCAAAACGTGCTGCGCCAGGAACACAGCGGATACATCTATATCTGGTCACGCGAAGGCGCGGGGCGCAGCCACCTGCTGCATGCCGCCTGCGCGGAGCTTTCGGCGCGCGGCGATGCGGTAGGCTACGTGCCGCTGGATAAACGTACCTGGTTCGTGCCTGAGGTGCTTGAGGGAATGGAACATCTTTCGCTGGTGTGCATTGATAATATCGAATGCGTGGCGGGGGATGAGCCGTGGGAAATGGCGATCTTTAACCTCTACAACCGCATTCTGGAATCGGGGAAAACCCGGCTGCTGATTACCGGCGATCGTCCGCCTCGCCAGCTGAATCTGGGACTGCCGGATCTGGCGTCTCGCCTGGACTGGGGGCAAATCTACAAGCTTCAGCCACTGTCGGATGAAGATAAGCTTCAGGCGTTACAACTGCGTGCAAAGCAGCGCGGGTTTGAGCTGCCGGAGGACGTAGGGCGCTTCCTGCTGAAGCGTCTGGATCGCGAAATGCGCACCCTGTTTGATACGCTCGATCAGCTCGATCGCGCCTCCATTACTGCCCAGCGCAAGCTGACCATTCCGTTTGTGAAAGATATTCTCAAGCTTTGAGTTTGTTCGCCCGGTGTACCGCGCCTACGAAAACCTGCCGCACTTTGTAGGCCGGGTAAGGCGCAGCCGCCACCCGGCTAAAGATCCCCCATTAGATGCTCAACCAGCAGTGGAATCGGTCTTCCCGACGCCACGCTCCGTCCGTTTTCACGCCACAGCGCCGTACCGCTGATGTCCAGATGCGCCCACGGAATTGTCGGCGGGCAGAAGTAATGGAGCAGCCACGCAGCCGAGGCGCTGATCGCCGCATTGTTGGTCGGCGTGTTGCACAGATCGGCAATCGCGCTGTCGGTCTGCTTTTTCAGCCGCGCATCCAGCGGCAGGGACCACACTTCATCGCCGCTCTGCTTACCCGCCAGCGTCAGCGCCGCGCGCAGCGGTTCATCCTGCGTCATCAGCCCGCTCAGCTCATACCCCAGCGCCTTCACGACCGCACCGGTTAAGGTGGCCATATCAATGATATAGCGCGCCTGCGGATGCCGCTGGCTGGCCCAGGCGATGGCGTCCGCCAGCACCAGTCGGCCTTCGGCATCGGTGTTGTTGATTTCAACGGTGATCCCGTTGCAGGCCGTTGCTACCGTGCCGGGCTGCATGGCGTCCGGGCCGATGGCGTTTTCTGCCAGCGCCAGCACGCCCATAATGCGTACGGGCAGCGCCAGCTCTGCGACGGTCAGCATCAGGCCCAGCACGTTAGCCGCACCGCACATGTCGTATTTCATGGTGTACATGCCCGCGCCTTCCTTCAGCCACAGGCCGCCGGTATCAAAGGTAATGCCTTTACCCACATAGCAGCGCACCGGGCCGTCGTTGACACCGTCATAATGAATCGCCAGCAGGCGCGGCGGACAGGTCGCCCCTTTGCCGACGGCGTGCAGCAGCCCCAGACCGTCCTCAACGATTTGCTTTTCATTCAGCACTTCGCACCGCAGTGCAGGGAAGGCGGCACACAGTTTTTGCGCCTCTTCCACCACAAACTGCGGCGTGCATTGGTCGGACGGGGTATCCGCCAGACGTCGCGCCGCGACCATGCCGTGGGCGATGGCCTGCTGCTGGCGGAAAATAACCGCCAGTCGCTCCTGCTGTTTGGGTAAGCAGAGCGCGGTGATGCGCTCAAGACGGACGCTGTCACTGGTTTTCTTCAACTGCAAATCGCTTAGCCTGTGCGCCTGATTAAAGAGAAAACGCAGCACCTGCGCCAGCACCACATCGTCAATATCAGTCACGTCCAGTATCAGCTCGGGACTGACGGGCGAGGCCAGCAGCGGGCGCAGCGCCGTCAGTAATTCTTCGGTTAGGCTATCCTGCCAGAGCGCATCGGGCAGCAGGGTGATCCGGGCAAACGGGGCGCAGCCAAATCGGGTGTCAGCGACGCTGGCAGACTCGCGCATTTCCGCGACAAGCGCCGTTTCGGGCAAATGCGTACAGGAGGCGGAGGCAATCAAATGGCTCTGCGGCTTCGCGTCGGAAAGCGCGGTGATAAACTGATACGTAATCATCATGACTCCTCAATCGGCGCGCGGATCCGCGCGGCATAGGCCTGCATCCACTCATCGTCTACCGCGTGATAATGTGTTTTCTCCCGCAGGCGTTCGGTACGAAAAACGGTGAGGGGCTGGCGAGCCGTCGCCACCACGAACGAAAAGGTTTTGATGTTGGTAGCGGCACCAAATTCGCCCCTGTTGTTCATGCACACCACGGAGAGATCGCCCACGCGGCCAAAGCGCGACATCAGCTTGTCCTCCAGTTCGAACACCACCGAATCCGCCGCCTGCTGCGGCGTCATACCCTGCGCCATGCGGCGAACGATTTCGTAACTGGTGCAGCCTTTCATCAGATCTTCACCGACGCCCGTGGCGGTGGCGGCGCCGGTTTCGCTGTCACAGTAAAAGCCGGAGCCGATAATGGGCGAATCCCCGAGTCGACCGCGTTTTTTCATGAACAGGCCGCTGGTGGAGGTGGCGACGCTCATTGAGCCCTGTTTATCGAGGCCGATAATGCCGACGGTGTCATGTCCGTCGTAAGGGCTTAAGCCCTTATCCAGCGTTTCGCGGCAGCGTTTGCGGTAGTGCTGCATGGCGCGGTCAGTGGGCATGGTTTTGTCGGCAAAGCCCTGGCTCAGCGCCCATTCCCTCGCGCCCTGGCCGACCAGCAGGCTGTTGTAGCGCTGGCGGCTTAACGCATGCGCCACGCGCACCGGGTTGGCGATATCCACCAGGTTGCCCACGGCACCAAACGCCAGCGTGTCGCCGTCCATATAGGCGGCGTCCAGCTCCACCTCGCCATTTTCGGTGGGCAGCCCGCCGTAGCCGACGGATTTATAAAACGGAAAGTCTTCGACGGCGGCGACGGCATCCACCACCGCTGCCGAGACCGGTTTCCCCGCAGCCAGCGCAGATGCAGACTCGGTGACGCCTTCAAGCGCCATTCGCCAGGTCGCGATAATTCCCCACATGCGTTACTCCTGTTTTGCAAGGGTGGTGTCGGTTTGCGTAACGGTGGCCATTTCCGCCGCGCGGTACTGTTTGTCCACGATACGCATAAAAGGCAGATACAGCATGGCGCCAATCAGCAGGTTGATAAGCTGCATCACGCTGCCGCTCAGGTGACCGGTGACGATAAAACCGCTGATGACCGGCGGCAGCGTCCAGGGAATAAACACCCCGGTGGTGACGGCAACCGCGCCAATCTTCATCGCCGCATACTGCACGGTGACCAGCACCAGCGGCACCAGGTTGAACGGGATAAGCATGATCGGGTTCATGATCACCGGCAGGCCAAACAGGATCGGTTCGTTGATGTTAAACACCGATGCCCCGGCGCCGAGGCGCGCCACTTCACGCATGTTTTTGCTGCGGGCGAAAATCAGCATTGCAATCACCAGCGACAGCGTGGCCCCCGCGCCGCCCATCCAGATCATGTCAAAAAACTGTTCGGTGATAATGTGCGGCGGCGTCGTGCCTGCCTGAATCGCGGCGATGTTGTCGGTCTGGTTCTCCATCCACAGCGGTCGAATGATGCCGTTGATCATCGAGCCGGAGTTAATGCCCACGGACCACAGAATGGTGATGCTGAACACCGTCATCAGCGCGCCAAAGTATGAGGTGCCATAGTGGCGCACCGGCGTGGCAACCACTTCGTAAATAAACTGGTGGATGGTGTTGTAGTGGGTGTTTTCAAACACGATGCGGATACCCAGCACCAGAATCATCACCAGCAGGGCCGGGATCAGCGCGGCGAACGACTCCTGCACCGCCGGAGGCACGCCGTCCGGCATTTTGATCACCAGTTTTTTGCGCTTGAGCCAGCAGAACAGCTCCGTCCAGAGCAGAGAACCAATCATCGCCACGAACAGCCCTTTGCTGCCAATCCACTCCACTGGAATGACGGTGATACCGCCGTTCTCCGCCACTTTGATAAAGGGCGTCAGGATGAGAAAGGCGACCAGCGCCAGGATGCCGCAGGAGATGCGATCCTCGCCATAGTGTTCCGCCAGGCGGAAGGCGACCAGGAAGCTGATGAACAGCGACATGGTGGAGAACACCGCGTTGAACGGGATTTCGATAATGGCGCTCCAGCTCTCACCAAAGGCCTGAGACATAAACTGCTGATAGGCTTGATTCGGGAACGACGAGATCACCAGCAGAATAGAGCCGACGATGATAAACGGCATGAAGGAGACGTAGGCGCCGCGAATGGCCCCGAGATGCCGCTGCTGGGCCGTTTTGGCCGCCAGCGGCATCAGTTTTGCTTCAAGAAATCCCAGAACATTGTTCATTGTGAACTCCGTACAAGATTGAGGGGTGTTGTTTGTGTTATGTCTGAGGATTATCAGTGAAGCGTGGTGAGCGAAAGGTGAAATCGGTCACAAAGCAATCGCTGGTATAGTATAAATCTCACAAGATTGGTTCTGAGGATCCTGCGATGGAAATTAAACTGCATGCTAATGCCACCACGACGCCGCGCATCCGTCGCTATCTTCAGCAATCAGATAAAAGCGACAGGGAGCTGGCCGTTGAGCTGGGGATCTCGGTCACTACAGTCAGGCGCTGGCGTAACCGCGATCAGGTTTCGGATAACCACACGACGCCAAAAGTGATACACAAAGCATTGAGACAGGAGCAGGTTGCGCTGGTCAATGCCCTGCGGGATATCACGGGTGCCCCGCTGGACGAACTGCTGCAGATGGTCAATAACGGACTCGGGATCGCCGTATCCCGCGCGACCCTCAATCGCTACCTCAAACCGGCTTCGGTAAAGCAGAAGGGCGCGACGTTGCAGGGGAAAAAGGCGCTGAGGGCAGGTATCGTGCCGCAAAAACTCCTGTTACATCATCAGCCTCTGTCTCTGCATATGGACGATGGCGGTGAACAGCATCTGCTCTGGGCGCGTGAACCCGTGAGCGGCTGGTGCTCCGTTCGGCTGTACGCGGGCATTTCTCCACAGCTGCTGGTCCACTGGGTGAACGACGTGCTGGAAGCCTGTCCGGCTGATATTCAATCTATTGAGACTTTTGGTTTCGAGGTGAAGCTTGAGAAACGCAATACCGCCGTGACAGTACATCCACAGCAATACCCCGCCGTTCAGGTTGCTCTGCCGCTATGCGACATCATTCCACGTCTGAACAGTGAACCGGCAGGCGAGCTGCTGATCCAGCTGTGCGAATTTTACAACCGGGAGAAAGCCCAGAAAAAGTTGGGAGAGAGTACGCCGCAGGCCTTCTTGGAAGCGCTGCGGCATAAGGACTAGAGGATCTCGAGCACGTCTTCCGGCGGGCGTCCAATGCGCGCCTGGCCGTTCGCCACCACAATCGGGCGCTCAATCAGCTTTGGATTTTCAACCATCGCCTGGACCAGTTCAGCCTCGGTGAGACGGTTGTCATCCAGGTTAAGCGACTTATACAGATCTTCTTTCTGGCGCATCAGTTCTCTTGCACTGCCCATTCCCAGCATGTGCAGCAGCTGGCGGAGGGTTTGCGCGTCAGGTGGGGTGTCAAGGTACAGCACCACCTCCGGCTCCACGCCGTTAGACTTCAGCAGGCTCAGGGTATCGCGGCTCTTGGAGCAGCGAGGGTTATGATAGATTTTTACGGCGTCTGTCATGACGTGAATTCTCCTTTATTACATCTTCTCGTACGGCTTAAAGCGCTGCTGCAGGCCGCGTAGCTGATCGATACGCGCGTCGTAGCGAGCCTGCTGGAGGCTGCCGAGTTTGACCTGCGAGCTGGCGCTGCTGAGCGCGGAAATCGCCTGATCGAGGCGGCCCACCAGGGCAAAACCTTCGGCACGCGCCGCCAGCTCCTGATCGCGGTTGCCGAGCTGGGCTTCCGCCTGAGCGAGCAGATCCCAGCCGTTTTGATCGTCTTTATTATTAAAGGTGTAGCGGTTGAGGATGGTCGCCGCCTCGCCAGGCTGGCCGCCCTGCAAGTAAGCGTTCGCCAGGTTAAGCTGCAGCACCGGGTTGGTACGGACGTCTTTCGCTCCTTTCAGGCGGTTAATCGCATCGGAAGGCTTCTTCTGCCCCAGATCGATATCCGTCGACAGATCGAGGTACCACGGGTTGTTCGGATCGGCTGCCAGAAGCGGCTGCAGCGCCTTACGCGCCTCGTCGTATTTGCTGGCTTCCATCGCCTGGAGCGCCTGACCATACTGCGCGGCGTTTTTTTCTCGCACGTTGCCTTTTGCCAGGGTATCCAGCAGGTCGCTGGTGAGCTGGTTACGCCCGGAATTGTACATCCCCAGGGTTCTCACCTTCGCCATGTAGAAATCCTGTGAAGACTGGACCACGACCGGGCGCATCTGGTTGGCACGGTTACGCGCGTCCGACAGACGGCTTTCCGGCAGCGGGTGGGTCAACAGAATTTCCGGCGGACGGGAAGAGTAACGCGCCTGATCGAGCAGTTTTTCGAGGAAGCTCGGCATGGCCTGCGGGTCAAAGCCCGAACGCTGCAGCACCTGAATCCCGATGCGGTCCGCTTCCTGCTCGTTTTGTTGGGTGAAGCTGATCATCCCCTGGCGTGTTCCCGCCAGCGTACCGGTCAGGGCCGCCATCCCGGCCTGCGGGCTGGCCATCGCCAGCAGAATAGAGCCCAGTGCACCCACCCAGGTGAGGGGGGCGTTACGTTTCTGGTCTTCCATCGCTCGCGCCAGGTGACGCTGGGTGACGTGCGAAATTTCGTGCGCCATTACCGAGGCCAGCTGGCTTTCGTTGTCAGAGTAACGGAATAACGCCGAATGCAGCACCACGTTACCGCCAAAGAAGGCGAAGGCGTTGATTTCGTCGTTATTGATTAAATAGAAATGGAAGGGGGTTTTTACCGAGTCGGCGTGCGAAACCAGACGCATCCCCAGCCCGTTAATGTACTGTACCAGCAAAGGGTCGTTAATCAGCGGGGCGCTGCCGCGCAGCTGGCGAACATAGTAATCCCCCATTTGCATCTCTTGCCCAATAGAGAGCGTGCTTCCTGCTGTGGTGCCCATGTCCGGCAATGTATCGGACGAGTCAGCAAAAGCGGGCAACACCTGACCGACCGTCACCGCGGCAATCAGTGTCGCAACCAGTGTTTTTCTCAACTGCCTGAACATAACCACTGTCCTGTATGTTGGATGTGCTAATTTGACCGATGAACCGGTATATCGTTCATCTCTGCTGCTCTGGGAGTGTAGCCGTGTTGTAGCATGAAGAAAATCCCATTCATCAGGCTTTTGCGGATTGTGATCGGGATACAAAAAGCGAAAGTCTTTTTTGTGACAGTTAGATACAATTCATCGTCTCACTCCCGCCATTCGATTCAGGGAAGGGTTGTATGCTCGAAATGTTAATGCAGTGGTACCGGCGTCGGTTCAGCGACCCGGAAGCCATTGCTTTGTTGGTTATTCTGGTTGCCGGGTTCGGTATTCTGTTCTTTTTCAGCGGCCTGCTCGCGCCCCTGCTGGTGGCGATTGTGCTGGCGTACCTGCTGGAGTGGCCAACGGCGCGCCTGGAGCACATCGGCTGTTCCCGTCGCTGGGCGACCAGCATCGTCCTGGTGCTGTTTGTCGGCATCCTGCTGTTAATGGCCTTTGTGGTGATGCCGGTTGCCTGGCAGCAGGGGATCTACCTTATTCGCGATATGCCCGGCATGCTCAACAAGCTTTCTGATTTTGCCGCCACGCTGCCGCGCCGTTACCCGGCCCTGATGGATGCCGGGATTATCGACGCGATGGCGGAAAATATGCGCGCCCGCATCATGACGATGGGCGATTCGGTGGTGAAATACTCTCTGGCCTCGCTGGTCGGACTGCTGACGCTGGCGGTTTACCTTGTGCTGGTGCCGCTGATGGTCTTCTTCCTGGTGAAAGATAAAGACCAGATGCTCAACGCCGTGCGCCGTATTCTGCCGCGTAACCGCGGGCTGGCGGGGCAGGTCTGGGAAGAGATGAACCAGCAGATCACCAACTACATTCGCGGCAAGGTGTTGGAGATGATTGTCGTAGGGGTCGCCACCTGGATTGGCTTCCTGATTTTCGGCCTGAACTACTCGCTGCTGCTGGCGGTGCTGGTGGGGCTGTCTGTCCTGATTCCGTACATCGGCGCGTTTGTGGTGACCATTCCGGTGGTTGGGGTCGCGCTGTTCCAGTTTGGGCTGGGGACTGAGTTCTGGAGCTGCTTCGCGGTGTACCTGATTATTCAGGGGCTGGACGGTAACCTGCTGGTACCGGTGTTGTTCTCCGAAGCGGTGAACCTGCATCCGCTGGTGATTATCTTATCGGTGGTGATTTTCGGCGGGCTGTGGGGGTTCTGGGGCGTGTTCTTCGCCATTCCGCTGGCGACGCTGATTAAAGCCGTGGTTCACGCGTGGCCGGATGTGCCGGCGGTGGAAGAGAAGTAGTTTTGAGCGGCCTGATGCCCTCACCCCGACCCTCTCCCACGGGAAGAGGGGGAAAACACGAAAAACGGCAACCTGGGTTGCCGTTTTGCTGTTTATCAGGCGCTTTCTTTCAGCCAGTTCAACACCACGTCGTGGTGATTGCTGGTTTTGAAGTCGTCAAACACGTGTTCAACTTTTCCGTCAGCGTCAATCAGGAAGCTGATGCGGTGAATACCGTCGTAGGTTTTACCCATAAACGTCTTCTCGCCCCAGACGCCGAACTGCTCGCACACCTGATGGTCTTCATCAGAAAGCAGCGTGAAGTTCAGCAGCTCTTTTTCAGCAAATCGTGACAGCTTTTCTGGTTTATCCGTGCTGATACCCAGCACTTCCACGCCGACTTTTTTCAACTCGTCCATGTTGTCGCGTAAGCCGCAGGCCTGTACGGTGCAGCCGGGGGTCATGGCTTTCGGGTAGAAATAGACCAGAACACGCTGTCCCTGGAAGTCGGTCAAATTTACTTGCTCGCCGTCTTGATCCGGTAAGCTAAATTTCGGTGCGATGTCACCGGCTTTCAGTGGGTTCATTACTCAACTCCATCCTGTTCGTGCTGCGAATAATTGACGACGCTTATACTGCCCTGCGCGTTTAATTCTGTACAGAGGGCTTTGAACGCTTGCTCGATATTTGACGCATCCTGTGATGCAGGACTGTGCGCGGTAATTTGAATAAAGAGCGTGGGAACCGTGCTTGCGTCGCCCGGCTGTGTGCGGGAAACGAGCTCGGCAATGTTCATCTGATGGCTGTCAAACAGCGCGGTGAAGCGCTCTATCAGATGGGGAGAATCAGGCACTTCAACCTGCACCCAGACGGTAGAAGGCATAGCCGGACGCGGTCGCGCCGTGGTGCGCTTCATGACAATCAGCAAATCCAGCTCGGCGCCTTTCAGCGGCAGGGTCGATTCAATCAACGTAATGGCGTTCCATGTCCCGGAAAGCAACATAATAAATGTGAACTCTTCGCCAAGCATGGCCAGACGGCTGTCTTCGATATTACAGCCGCAGCTGCTTACGTGGCGGGTGATGGTGTTCACGATACCCGGCCTGTCGGCACCCAGCGCAGTGATAACCAGGTAATGTTGTGATGAGGTTGTCAAACCTGTTCTTCCTTTGCATGGTTAAGTCTTCCTAAGGAAAGCATAAAAAAAACATGCATACAACCGCCTGAGAGCCTCAGGTCGCTTGCTTTTATTACAGTTCCAAACGTAACATTGAGGCTCTTGTTCGCACAGAGGATGGCTCATGTTCACGGGAAGTATTGTCGCGCTTGTTACACCGATGGATGAAAAAGGTAATGTCTGCCGGTCAAGCATGAAGAAGCTCATTGATTACCATGTCGCCAATGGAACCTCGGCGATCGTTTCGGTAGGGACTACCGGTGAATCCGCAACGCTGAGCCACGACGAGCACGGCGATGTAGTGATGCTGACCCTGGAACTGGCTGACGGACGTATTCCGGTCATCGCGGGGACAGGGGCTAATGCAACCGCAGAAGCTATCAGCCTGACCAAACGTTTTAACGACAGCGGCATCGTTGGCTGTCTGACGGTGACCCCTTATTACAACCGTCCTACTCAGGAAGGTTTGTTCCAGCACTTCAAAGCCATCGCTGAACATACTGACTTGCCACAAATTCTGTATAATGTGCCGTCCCGTACCGGTTGCGATATGCTGCCGGAAACCGTTGGTCGTCTCTCGGAAGTAAAAAATATTATCGGTATTAAAGAGGCGACAGGGAACTTAAGCCGCGTTCATCAGATCAAAGAGCTGGTTTCAGACGACTTTATCCTGTTGAGTGGTGATGATGCGACCGCGCTGGACTTTATGCAGCTCGGTGGCCATGGCGTGATTTCCGTAACGGCAAACGTTGCGGCGCGCGATATGGCTGAAATGTGCAAACTGGCCGCAGCCGGTCACTTTGATGAAGCCCGTGTCATTAATCAGCGTCTGATGCCGCTGCACAATAAATTATTTGTCGAACCCAATCCGATCCCAGTGAAATGGGCATGTAAGGAGTTGGGGCTTGTAGCAACCGATACGCTGCGTCTGCCAATGACACCGATTACCGACCACGGTCGTGACATCGTCAGAGCGGCGCTGAAGCATGCCGGTTTGCTGTAGAGTTTAGGGAGATTTGATGGCTTATTCAGTACAGAAGTCGCGCCTGGCGAAGGTTGCGAGTGTTTCGCTTGTTATGCTGCTCGCTGCCTGTAGTTCAGACTCGCGCTACAAGCGCCAGGTGAGCGGTGATGAATCCTATCTGGATGCGACCCCGCTTGCTGAACTTCACGCACCGGCTGGTATGATCCTGCCGATTCAGAACGGCGATTATAATATTCCCGTGACCAACGGCAGCGGCCCGGTCGGTAAAGCGCTTGATATTCGTCCGCCAGCACAGCCTCTGGCGCTGGTTAACGGGGCGCGTACCCAGTTCACCGGTGATACGGCGTCTCTGATGGTTGAGAGCGCGCGCGGTAGCACGCTGTGGCCGCAGGTTGTCAGCGTCATTCAGTCGAAGAACTACACCATCGATAAACGCGATGACGCCAGCCAGACGTTAACCACCGACTGGATCGAGTGGAACCGTCTGGATGAAGACCAGCAATACCGCGGTCGTTATCAAGTCTCCGTAAAACCACAGGGTTACCAGCAGGCGGTCAACGTTAAGCTGTTGAACCTGGAGCAGGCGGGTAAACCGGTTGCGGATGCCGCGTCCCTGCAGCGTTACAGCACCGAAATGCTGAACGTGATTGCCGCGGGTCTGGATAAAACCGCGACCGATGCCGCCAACGCCGCGCAGAGCCGCAACGGTGTGACCTTCGATGTGCAAAGCGGTGCGGATGATACCGGCCTGCCAATGCTGGTGGTTCGTGCACCGTTTAACCAGACCTGGCAGCGTTTGCCAGCGACGCTGGAAAAAGTGGGCATGAAAGTGACCGACAGCACCCGCTCAACCGGTAGCATGACGGCAACCTATAAGCCGCTCTCCGACAGCGCATGGCAGGAACTGGGCGCGAAAGATCCTCAGCTTGCCTCCGGTGACTACAAAATTCAGGTCGGTGACCTTGATAACCGCAGTAGCCTGCAGTTTATCGATCCAAAAGGTCACACGCTGACCCAGTCGCAGAACGATGCGCTGGTCGCTGTCTTCCAGGCAGCATTCAGCAAATAAATACGAGGGCTGGTGAATCCAGCCCTTTTTATTTTCGTGCTACGCAAACGTGTGCGTGGCATAATATGCCCAGTTTTGAACACAAATCATCACACCAGGAGTAATGAAGATGCAGAAGCAAGCTGAGTTGTATCGTGGCAAAGCGAAGACCGTATACAGCACGGAAAACCCGGATCTGTTGGTGCTCGAGTTCCGCAATGATACGTCAGCAGGGGATGGCGCACGCATTGAGCAGTTCGATCGTAAAGGCATGGTGAACAACAAGTTCAACCACTTCATTATGACCAAACTGGCCGAAGCGGGTATCCCGACCCAGATGGAAGCGTTGCTGTCCGATACGGAATGTCTGGTGAAGAAACTGGATATGGTTCCGGTTGAGTGCGTTATTCGTAACCGTGCGGCGGGCTCCCTGGTGAAGCGTCTCGGCATTGAAGAAGGTATCGAACTGAACCCACCGCTGTTCGACCTGTTCCTGAAAAACGACGCCATGCACGACCCGATGGTCAACGAATCCTACTGCGAAACCTTCGGCTGGGTGAGCAAAGAGAACCTGGCGCGTATGCAGGAGCTGACCTATAAAGCCAACGACGTGCTGAAAAAACTGTTTGATGACGCGGGCCTGATCCTCGTCGACTTCAAGCTCGAGTTTGGTCTGTTCAAAGGCGAAGTGGTGCTGGGCGATGAGTTCTCACCAGACGGTAGCCGCCTGTGGGACAAAGAAACCCTGGATAAAATGGACAAAGACCGTTTCCGTCAGAGCCTGGGTGGCCTGATTGAAGCGTACGAAGCGGTTGCTCACCGTTTAGGCGTTAAGCTCGACTAACTCCCTCACCTGCCAAAGGATGTTCGCATCCTTTGGCGTCTTACCTTTGTTTCCTATGGTAATCTTGCCGTTAACCGCCTACGATCATAGCTATTATAAATGGAATAGTTCGAGGTGGTTATGCGCTGGCAAGGGCGTCGTGAAAGTGACAATGTAGAAGACAGACGCAGTGATGGTGGCGGCGGTCCTTCAATGGGGGGGCCCGGCTTCCGGTTACCCAGCGGCAAGGGCGGCATCATCCTGCTGATTGTGGTGTTAGTCGCGGGTTACTACGGCGTTGACCTCACCGGGTTGATGACCGGTCAGCCGCTGCAACAGCAGCAGCATTCTCAGCGCTCCATCAGCCCGAATGAAGATGAAGCGGCCAAATTTACCTCCGTTATTCTCGCCACAACAGAAGACACCTGGAGTCAGCTGTTTGAGAAAATGGGGCGTACCTACCAGCAGCCGAAGCTGGTGATGTACCGGGGGGCAACCCGCACCGGATGCGGCACCGGACAATCCGTTATGGGGCCGTTCTACTGCCCGGCAGACGGTACCGTCTATATCGATCTCTCTTTTTACGATGACATGAAACGCAAGCTTGGTGCCGACGGTGATTTTGCTCAGGGCTACGTGATCGCACATGAGGTTGGCCATCACGTGCAAAAGCTGCTGGGGATTGAGCCAAAAGTACGCCAGCTGCAGCAAAATGCGTCTCAGGCGGAAGTGAACCGCCTGTCCGTCAAAATGGAGCTGCAGGCGGACTGCTTCGCGGGCGTCTGGGGTCACAGCATGCAGCAGCAGGGCGTGCTGGAATCCGGCGATCTTGAGGAGGCGCTGAATGCCGCTCAGGCGATCGGTGACGACCGTCTTCAGCAGCAGAGCCAGGGGCGCGTCGTACCGGACAGCTTCACTCACGGTACCTCACAGCAGCGCTACAGCTGGTTTAAACGCGGTTTCGACAGCGGCGACCCGGCGCAGTGTAATACCTTCGGCAAAGCGATGTAATGCTGGCGTTTGATCAGCTGATACGCGAGCTTGAGCGCACCGGCCATCGTCGGCTGGTGGTGCTCAGCGGTGAGGCGCAGTGGACGTTAAGCCAGGCGGTTGCCCTGCGTGACGCCTTGCCCGGAGACTGGGTAAGGCTTGACGAACATCCTTCAAAAGCCATCAGCGGCCTGCTGGGACGCGAGTTCCGGCATGCCGTTTTTGACGCCAGCACCGGGTTTGATGTCGCCGCCTTTGCCGCCCTGAGCGGAACGCTGAGCGCCGGAAGCCTTCTGGTGCTGCGAGTTCCGCCGCTTGCTGACTGGGCCGACAGGCCTGACAGCGATTCGTTGCGCTGGAGCGACAGCGCGGAGCCGATCGCCACTCCACACTTTGTGCACCACTTCTGCCGGACGCTTGCCGCCGATTCGGATGCGATTGTCTGGCATCAGTATCGTCCCTTGTCCGTTCCCGTTGCGCCGGATTTACCCGCCTGGCAGCCTGCCAGCGGCGCACCGCAGCGCGAGCAGGCGGAGATCCTCGACGTGCTTCTGACCATGCCTGCGGGCATTGCCGCGGTAACGGCACCGCGCGGACGCGGAAAGTCAGCGCTGGCGGGGATGCTGCTCAGTCGCATTCAGGGGAGTGCGTTGGTCACGGCACCGGCTAAAGGGGCAACGGATGTCATTGCGCGCTTTGCGGGCGAGCATTTCCACTTTATGGCTCCGGACGCGCTGTTGGCCTCTTCACGCCAGGCTGACTGGCTGATTGTCGATGAAGCGGCTGCGATCCCTGGTCCGCTGCTGGAGAAGCTGGTGACGCGTTTTCCGCGCGTAGTGTTAACCACCACGGTCCAGGGCTATGAGGGGACGGGCAGGGGATTCCTGCTGAAGTTCTGCGCCCGTTTTAGCGGATTGCGGCATTATGCCTTATCGACCCCCATTCGCTGGGCTGCCGGATGCCCGCTTGAGCGATTCGTGGCGAATGCACTGTTATTTGATGATGCGCTTATCGATCGCAAACCGGAAGGCGACGTGCGTATAACGCCGCTGGCGCCGCGGATGTGGGAGAGTGACCCGGCACGCGTGGCAAGCGTTTATGAACTGCTGTGTGCTGCACACTACCGTACTTCACCGCTCGATTTACGCCGGATGATGGACGCGCCCGGCCAGCACTTTGCTGTTGCCGGAACGGAGGCAGAGATTGCAGGCGCGCTCTGGCTGGTGGAAGAGGGCGGGCTGTCCCCTGAGCTTAGCCGCGCCGTGTGGGCGGGATACCGGCGTCCACGCGGGAATCTCGTGGCGCAGTCGCTGGCGGCGCACGGCGGATCGCCACTCGCGGCGACGCTGAAAGGGCGACGGGTTAGCCGCATTGCGGTTCACCCCCTGCGCCAGCGGGAAGGCATCGGGCAACGGCTTATCCGTAGCGCCAGCGGGGAAGACTATCTTTCGGTGAGTTTCGGTTATACCGACGAGCTGTGGCATTTCTGGCATCAATGTGGGTTTGTTCTGGTGCGGATGGGGAGCCATCGGGAAGCCAGCAGCGGCTGCTACACGGCGATGGCGCTGCTGCCGCTGAGCGAAGCCGGGCGTCAGCTGTGCGCGCAGGAACATCAGCGTTTGTGCCGGGATATGCGCGTCCTGTCGGCCCGGAACGGTGAAAAGATCCCGGTGGAAGACGGCTGGGAAGCTACCCTTAATAGTGACGACTGGCTGGAGCTGGCGGGATTTGCGTTTGCCCATCGGGCGTTTTCAACCTCGGTTGCCGCGCTGACGCGGTTGTTGCTCACCGTTGATATGCCGCTTCCGGCCCTACGGGGGAAAATGGCAGGAAAAGCGGATGAGGTCGGGCGAAAAGCGTTGCTGGCAAAGCTGCGCAGTGAAACCGCGCAAGCGCTTGAAAGCCTTGATTATCCGCGCTGCCAGCGGTTGAAGGAAGCCATTTTGCAATGGCAATTTTTTCAATGACTTCTTCAGTAAAGTGGCATGGTCATTCCCGCCGGGAGGCGTAGAATCCAGGTCATCTATTAAGGAGACCACCATGAAACACGACCATTTTGTTGTTCAAAGCCCTGACAAACCGGCTAAACAGTTACTGCTTCTGTTTCATGGTGTTGGCGATAATGCCGTCAATATGGGTCAGATTGGCAGCTGGTTTGCGCCCGTTTTCCCCGAAGCGCTGATTGTAAGCATCGGTGGCGTTGAGCCATGCGGTCCGAACGGACGCCAGTGGTTCTCGGTTCAGGGCGTGACGGAAGAGAACCGTCAGGCGCGCATCGATGCCATCATGCCCACCTTTATCGATATCGTCCGCTACTGGCAACAGCAGAGCGGCGTGGGTGCCGACGCGACCGCGTTGATTGGCTTCTCACAGGGGTCAATCATGTCGCTGGAAAGCGTTAAAGCGCAGCCGGGTCTGGTTTCACGGGTAATCGCGTTTAACGGCCGTTTTGCGACGTTACCGACAAGCGCAACCACGCAGACCACGATCCACCTGATCCACGGCGGCGAAGACCGGGTGATCGAGCTCTCGCATGCGGTTGCTGCCCAGGAAGCGTTGATTCGCGAAGGTGGGGATGTGACGCTGGATATCGTTGACGATCTGGGCCACGCCATCGACGACCGCAGCATGCAGTTCGCGCTCGATCGTTTGCGCTATACCGTACCGAAGCACTACTTTGATGAAGCGCTCAGCGGCGGTAAGCCGGATAATGATGATATTGTTGAGTTTATGTGAGGTTATCCCCTCTCCACAGGAGAGGGGATACAGACCGATTACTTCTTCTGGTCTTTCTTCGGCCAGTCGTCGTCATCGTCCCACTTATCGTTAAAATCACGGTGCGGGGGAAGGTCCGGTTTGTTGGCGAGAAATTTTTTATGGTCAACGCGCTTAAGGTCTTTAATCACGTTCAGCAATACGCCAACCAGAAAAACCAACACCAGAATCCACCAGTACTTTGAAAGCCAATCCATTCGCTATTCCTCTCAGAGCGTTCGTCAGGCGACGAGTTGCTCCATAATACGTTGATACATACGGGCCAGCAGTTGCAAATCTGCCGCATTGACACACTCATTTATTTTATGAATGGTTGCGTTTACTGGCCCCAGTTCGACAACCTGGGCGCCCATACGGGCGATAAAGCGTCCGTCTGAAGTGCCACCCGTTGTCAGCAGCTGTGGCTTAATTTCATTATAGTGCTCGATGGCGTTCACCACCGCATCCACCAGCTTACCGCGCTGCGTCAGGAACGGCTGGCCGGAAAGCCACCACTCCACGGTGTAGCGCAGCTGATATTTTTCCAGCAGGGCGATAACGCGCGCCTTGATCATCTCATCGGTCAGTTCGGTGCTGAAGCGGAAGTTAAACTGGACGAAGTAATCACCCGGGATCACGTTGTTGCTGCCGGTCCCGGCCTTGACGTTCGCAATCTGCATGCTGGTTGGTGGGAAGAATTCGTTGCCTTTATCCCACTCGATGCCCACCAGTTCGTTCAGCATCGGCGCAGCGCGATGTACCGGGTTATCGGCCAGATGCGGATACGCAACGTGCCCCTGAACGCCGTGAATGGTCAGGTTACAGGTCAGCGAGCCACGGCGCCCGTTTTTGACGACATCACCCACCACTTCGGTACTGGACGGCTCACCGACCAGGCAGTAGTCGAGACGCTCGTTGCGCGCCATCAGCGCTTCAACGACCTTTACGGTACCGTTATGGGCGCTGGCTTCTTCGTCGGAGGTGACCAAAAACGCGAGACGGTTTTTGTGGTTCGGATGCTGCGCCACAAAGCGCTCTGCCGCTACGACCATCGCCGCCAGAGAGCCTTTCATGTCTGCCGCGCCGCGACCAAACAGCATGCCATCGCGAATGGTCGGCTCAAACGGCGGGTTAATCCAGCGATCCGCGTCACCGGCGGGAACGACGTCAGTATGCCCGGCAAAGGCCAGCGTTTCGCCCTGTCCGCGCCACGCCCAGAAGTTCTGGGTATCGCCAAAATCCATGCGTTCAACGGTAAAACCGATGGCACGCAGGCGTTCAATCATAAGAGCCTGACAACCTGCGTCGTCCGGGCTAAGGGAAGGACGGCGAATAAGCTGCTGAGTCAGCTCAATGACCGGGCATGACATAAACTACACCTCAACGAAAAAAGTCGGAATAAAGGGTTTCACTGAAACCCAGCAGCATAGGCTGCCCTGGCGCGCAGAGCAATGGGCGTTTGATAATTGCCGGCATCTCGAGCATCAGTTTTGCCGCGCTGTCGGCATCTTTGATGCTGGCGCGCAGAGAGTCGTCCAGTTTACGCCAGGTGGTACCGCGGGTATTCAGCAGGGCTTCCCAGCCCAGTTCGCGAATAGCGCTATGCAGGAATTCTGCATCGAGCCCATCGGCACGGTAATCGTGGAAGCGGTACTCCACGCTGTTTGCTTCCAGCCAGCGGCGGGCTTTTTTGATGGTGTCGCAATTTTTAATGCCGTACATCACAACCATGGTGAATCCTTTTGATGTTCTGATAATTAAATGTTCAGTAAATTCGAAGATATATCCTTAAGTGGAATATAACACATTCAGGAATCGTCTGGATTAATGTGTCTTCTTAATTCGACTCACAACTGTACGCTGAATATTCTTTCATCATTTAAGCATAGATGTCCATAAACTTTAAAAACCCAATAAAGTCAGCCAATAAAATAAAACTCACCCGTCCGTAGGGTTATTTCAAAATATTGCTGGCCGTCACAAAAAATTGAGGGCTCTCCGTTCATATTTATCATAAATCCCCGCAGGACGTGGGGTACAATCACAGCAATTGGTTAAATAGTCTTCACAATGATGGTACGTTTTTGTAGAATGCGCATAATAATAAGAGAGGTTGTTATGATTGAACGTGAACTGGGGAACTGGAAAGATTTTATCGAAGGCATGCTTCGTAAATGACATTCAGTAAGAATTGCAAGAGCACTAAAATAAGTAAAATAACCATAGTGTGAATTAATCACACAATAAAAAGGCGGCCGATAAAGCCGCCTTTTTTTATTTCAACCACTTACTCAGGACGTTCCTTCAGCGGGAAGCGGCGACGCACCAGCACAAAGAACAGCGGAACGAAGTAAATGGCCAGAATGGTGGCCGAAATCATGCCGCCCATCACCCCGGTCCCGACCGCATGCTGGCTGCTGGAGCCCGCGCCCGTGCTGGTTGCCATTGGCAGAACACCAAAGACAAACGCCAGCGACGTCATCAGGATCGGACGCAGGCGCTGACGGCAGGCGTGCAGCGTAGCGGCCATCAGCTCGTGGCCTTTGGCATTCATCTCGTTGGCAAACTCAACGATCAGAATGGCGTTTTTCGCCGACAGCCCAATAACGGTGAGCAGGCCCACCTGGAAGTAGACATCGTTCTCCAGGCCGCGCATCCAGGTCGCCAGCAGCGCACCGACAACCCCAAGGGGTACCACCAGCATGACCGAGAACGGGACCGACCAGCTCTCATACAGTGCGGCAAGGCAGAGGAAGACCACCAGCAGAGAGAGCGCGTAAAGCGCAGGGGCCTGCGCCCCGGAGAGACGCTCCTGGTAAGACATGGCCGTCCACTCGAGACCAAAACCGGCGGGCAACTGCTGCACCAGTTTTTCCATGGTGTCCATGGCGGTACCGGTACTGACGCCCGGCGCGGCTTCCCCGACGATTTCAACCGCAGAATAGCCGTTATAGCGCTCCAGGCGCGGCGAGCCGCTCTCCCAGTGCGAATTAGCAAAGGCGGAGAATGGCACCATGCCGCCAGCGTTATTCCTGACAAACCAGCGGTTTATATCGTCCGGGAGCATGCGGAACGGCGCGGCGGACTGGACATACACTTTTTTCACGCGGCCGCGGTCCATAAAGTCATTCACATAGCTCGAGCCCCACGCCGTCTGCAGGGTGTCATTGATATCGTTGATCGAGACGCCCAGCGCCTGTGCCTTACGCTGATCGATATCCACCTGGAGCTGTGGACTATCATCAAGACCGTTATGGCGAACGCGGGTCAGGCCCGGATCGTTGCCCGCCAGCGCTAGCAGCTTATCGCGTGCCGCCATCAGCGCCGTGTGGCCCGCCCCTGCGTGATCCTGCAGCTCCATATCGAAACCGGCAGAACTGCCCAGCCCGCTTATCGCCGGCGGACTGCTGGCAAAGACGCGCGCCTCTTTGATGTGCGCAAAGGCTTTAGTCGCACGTTCAATGATGGCAAATGACGTTCCCGTTCTGGTATCGCGCTCGTCCCAGTCCTTCAGACGGACGAACATGCGGGCGACGTTCTGACCGTTCCCGCCCGGACCGGAGCCGACGGTGGAGAAGACCGACACCACGTTATCTTTCTCTTTGGTGAAGAAGTACTGTTCTACTTTCTGGACCACTTTCAGCGTCTGCTGCTGCGTTGCGCCGCTCGGAAGCTGCACCGAGGTGGTGAACATCCCCCGGTCTTCCATCGGCAGGAACGAGGTGGGCAGGTGCAGGAACAGCCAGACCATGCCGCCCAGCAGCACAACGTAAATCATCATCCAGCGCAGGCTGCGATGCAGTACGCGACCGACGGCAGATTCATACCGCGCGGCGTTGCGGTTGAACATCCGGTTAAACCAGCCGAAGAAGCCTTTCTGACCGTGATGCTCCCCTTTGTGCAGCGGTTTCAGAATGGTGGCGCACAGCGCGGGGGTGAGGATCAGCGCCACCAGCACGGAGAGCACCATCGCCGAGACAATGGTTATCGAGAACTGACGGTAAATCGCCCCGGTAGTGCCGCCAAAGAAGGCCATCGGGATAAAGACGGCCGACAGCACCATCGCAATCCCGACTAACGCCCCCTGAATTTGCCCCATGGATTTGCGCGTCGCCTGGCGCGGAGTGAGTCCTTCTTCGCTCATGATGCGCTCGACGTTTTCAACCACCACGATGGCATCATCCACCAGAAGGCCAATCGCCAGCACCATGGCAAACATCGTCAGGGTATTAATGCTGTACCCGAACGCGTACAGCACCGCAAAGGTCCCCAGCAGCACCACCGGGACGGCAATGGTGGGGATCAGCGTCGCGCGGAAGTTTTGCAGGAACAGGTACATGACCAGGAACACCAGCGCGATGGCTTCCAGCAGGGTCTTCACCACGTCCTCAATCGACGCTTTAACGAAGGAGGTGGTTTCATAGGCGACTTTATACTCCAGCCCGTGCGGGAAATACTGCGACAGCTCGTCCAGACGATCTAACACCAGTTTCGCCGTCGCCATTTCGTTCGCGCCGGAGGCCAGTTTAATCCCCAGGCCGGAGGCCTGATTGCCGTTAAAGCGGCTCAGGTAGTCGTATTTCTCCGCCCCCATTTCCACCGTGGCGACATCGCCCAGACGCACTTCCGACCCGTCCTGATTCACGCGCAGGGTGATATTGCGGAACTGGTCCGGCGTCTGCAGCAGGGATTGCGAATTAATGGTGGCGTTCAGGGCTTGCTTATCAACGGAAGGCGTTCCCCCCAGTTGCCCCACTGCAATCTGGGCGTTCTGGGCTTTAATGGCATCCGTCACGTCGGTTGCCGTCATCTGGTAGCTGTTCAGCTTGTTGGGATCGAGCCAGATACGCATGGAGTATTGTGAGCCGTAGGCGTCGATATCCCCGACGCCGTTAATCCGGCTGATAGGATCCTGAATATTACTGGCGACGTAGTCCGCGATGTCCTGTTTATCCATCGAGCCATCTGTCGAGACAAACGCGATGGTCAATATGTTGGTATCGCCAGTTTTACGCACGGTCACGCCCTGGTTCTGCACCGCCTGGGGCAGCTTGCGCATGGCCGACTGCAGCTGGTTTTGGACCTGCTGTACCGCTTCGTCCGGATCGGTACCCGCCTTAAAGCTCAGGGTCACCGTCGCCTGACCCGTGGCGCTACTTTGCGAGGACATGTACATCAGGTTATCCAGACCCGTCATGTTCTGCTCGATAACCTGCGTCACGGTATTTTCCAGCGTTTGTGCCGACGCGCCGGGATAGTTGGCGGTGACGCGCACGTTCGGCGGTGCCAGGTCGGGGTATTGCTCAACGGGAAGTGAAGTAATCGCCAGGACACCTGTCAGACACAACAGGATGGCAAGCACCCAGGCAAAAATGGGGCGATCGATGAAGAAATTCGCCATGAAAGTGTGACCTCGTTTTGCTGCACGTCATTATTGTTTATTGCCCGCATAACTTTAGCGGTAAGGGCCAGGTCAAACGTGGAGAAATAAAGGAGATAATGTAAATTATCATGCGCTTTTCCCTGCGCTTGCCCCTTTACCGTTATTTACCTGTTAACGGTGTGGGCACCGGGAACGTCACGCTGACCAGCGTGCCGCCGTTTTGCGGCTGTGAAAAGTGTAGTGTTCCCCCAAGCCGTTGCGCGCGTTCACGCATAATGTTCAGCCCGTAGTGTCCCGGCGGCTCGCTGGCCTCGCCAATTCCGATCCCGTTGTCACGAATGCTGACGCAGTGCGTACCGTTCGCTGCCGTCACGCAGTTCACCGCGATTTCGCTGGCCTGCGCGTGCTTAATGGCGTTCAGCACGGCCTCACGCACGATCTGTAAAAGATGCACCTGCTTTTGCGCGTCCAGCGCCAGCGAGGAGAGGCGACAGTCGAGATGCAGCTTAGCCTGCGTCTGGCTCTGCAGGACGTCGAGGGACTCCTGTAGCGCCGCGGGTAAATTCGCGTGGTTCAGCGTCAGGCGGAAGGTAGTGAGCAGTTCGCGCAGCTGCTGCCAGGCGTTGTTCAGCTCGCGGGAGAAGTCGGAGATGATGGTCTGCGCCGGAGTATTTTCCTCCGGCACGGCGCGTTTGAGCAGCGCAAGCTGAATGCGCAGATACGACAGCACCTGCGCCAGCGAATCGTGCAGCTCGCGGGCGATGGTGGCGCGCTCTTCCATCAGCAGCAGCTGCTGGTAATGTTTTTGCGCCTGGTTAAAGTACAGCCCGCGCCCGAGCATGGTCGCCACGCTTCGCATCAGCGGAAGGGGGACGCTGTCCGTTTCGCTTTGCCAGCGCAGCTCGCCGTAAAGGGTGTCCTGCATCAGTACCGGCAGGTTTTGTAGAGGGATCCCCCTGGACTCCTTCCCTTCACACAGCCGCCAGTCGTCGCTGGTGCGCAGCTCCAGATAATTCATCTGCGTATAGTCATGGACAATCTGCAGGATATGCCGGAAACAGTGGCTGTCTATCTGGCCGGTATTCAGCGCCTGCGAGCACTTGAACAGCATGTCGAGCTGCTGGTGGGCTTCGTGCAGGTGCCGCGTTTTTTCCGCGACCGAAGCCTCAAGCGAACGGTAGAGCGTATCTAATTCGGCGGACATGTGGTTGAAGGCGCGGGAGAGCTGGCCCAGCTCATTCGGCAGGGCGGAATCCGGCGCCGGGGTTGCAAATTCCCCGCGCTCAACCCGTTCGCTGGCCGCCACCAGATTGTTAAGCGGCAGCACCACCTGGCGACGGATGCGTCGCAGGGTAAACAGCGTCAGCAGCAGGATCCCGAGAGCGCCTGCCAGGGAAAGCAGGGTCACCGTCTGAATTTTATGTTCGGTGTAGTGCTGAAGGGCGAGGACAAAGGCATCAATGCGGCCGACAAAATCTTCAATATTGTGTTGATACCACGCGCTGTCGCCGCGGGCGATGTGAGCATCCATCTCCTGCCAGGCCACGTGCAGCTGCTGGTAGCGTGCTTTAACATTGTCCGGAACGTACCAGCGGTTCAGCTTCTGCAGCGCAGGCGCGCCGAGCGTCTGTTGCCAGCTCTCGCGATGTGCAGCAAGGGAAGGGCTGTTGCGCTGCATCTCGTAGCCCAGACGATAGCTCTGCATGCGCAGCGAGCCGGCGATATTAATGGCTTCGGCATCACGCTGGCTGCTGGCCAGCGTCAGCAGCGCGACGGTGCTGGTCAGCACGGATAAGACAATGATCGAAAAGAAAGCCCAGGCAAGGCTTCCGGAAACGGGTCGTTTAACGGTCACAGAACGGCTCTCTGAATAAAATTGATCTGCCACAGGTTCACTGGAAATAATTGGGCATTCCGGGCATTTGAACATTGCCCGATCGCGCCGTGATGCGTAAATACCATACTCTTATAAAGAGAAAGGTTATTGAACCAAAAACAGGTGTGGTTATGAATCGTTTTATTATGGCTAACAGCCAGCAGTGCATCGGGTGTCGCGCCTGCGAAGTGGCCTGCGTGATGGCGCACAACGATGAGCAGCATGTCCTGAGCGAGCGCCATTTTCATCCCCGTATTACGGTCCTGAGATCCGGTGAGAAGAGCAGCCCCGTGACCTGTCATCATTGTGAAAATGCACCCTGCGCGCAAAGCTGCCCGAACGGTGCCATCAGCAAATGCGATGACAGCGTACAGGTGAATCAACAAAAATGCATCGGCTGTAAGGCCTGCGTGGTGGCCTGCCCGTTTGGCACGATGGAGATTATCGTCACCCCGCTCGACAACGGCAGCGTGAAGGCCTCGGCGAATAAATGCGATCTCTGTCTGACGCGGCCACACGGCCCGGCCTGTATCGAAAATTGCCCGGCAGATGTCCTCTCACTGGCGACGCCTGCTGTCCTTGATCATCTGGCGAAATCGCGCCGACAGCGCACGGCCTGCCTGGAGGCGCGGCCCTGGCATGCGGAGGCCGTCGGAGAAGATGCTCCGCGCACCAAACTGCAGCAGATGCAGGGGACGGCGCCACGCGGCGAGCCCGATAAACTGGCTGCCGCAGAGCGCGTAAGCCATTTTAACGAAATTTACCTGCCGTTCCGGGACGGGCAGGCCGCCCGCGAGGCGTCGCGCTGCCTGAAATGCGGAGAGCACAGCATTTGCGAATGGACCTGCCCGCTGCATAACCACATCCCACAGTGGATTGAGCGCCTCAACGCGGGGGATATCGCCGGCGCGGTCGAGCTTTCTCATCAGACCAACTGTTTACCTGAAATTACCGGCCGCGTCTGCCCGCAGGACCGATTATGCGAAGGGGCCTGCGCAATACGTGAAGAGGCGGGATCCGTGACCATCGGTAACATCGAGCGCTATATCTCCGATCGGGCGCTGGCGATGGGCTGGCGGCCGGATATGTCCGCCGTCACGCCGACAGATAAACGTGTCGCGATTGTCGGCGCGGGGCCTGCCGGGCTGGCGTGCGCCGACGTGCTGGCGCGTCGCGGCGTGAGCGTGACGGTCTATGACCGGCATCCGGAAATCGGTGGATTGCTGACCTTTGGCATCCCGGCATTCAAGCTGGACAAATCGCTGCTCGCGCGGCGCAGAGAGATATTTACTGCGATGGGGATCCGCTTCGAGCTGAACTGCGAGGTGGGCCAGGACGTGTCGATGTCGCAGTTAAAGCACGATTACGACGCCCTGTTTATTGGCGTGGGAACCTATCGTTCGATGAAGGCGGGTATCCCGCATGAAGACGCGCCAGGGGTCTATGACGCGCTGCCTTTCCTGGTGGGCAACACGCGGCATGTTATGGGGCTGGAGGCGACGGCCAGCGAACCGTTCATCGACACCCATGGCTTAAACGTGGTGGTGCTTGGCGGGGGCGATACCGCCATGGACTGCGTCCGCACCGCGTTACGCCACGGTGCGGCGAAGGTGACCTGCGCCTATCGTCGGGATGAGGCCAACATGCCGGGCTCGAAGAAAGAGGTGAAGAACGCCAGAGAAGAGGGCGCGGCGTTTGAATTTAACGTCCAGCCGGTTGAGCTGACGCTGGATCCGAACGGTAGAGTCAACGGTATCCGGATGCTGCGTACCGAACTCGGAGAGCCGGATGCGCAGGGACGGCGGCGACCGGTTCCCGTGGCGGGCAGTGAGTTCGTGATGGCCGCGGATGCAGTCATCATGGCGTTTGGTTTTAACCCGCACGCGATGCCGTGGCTGCAGGCGCAGGGTGTCGAAACGGATGACTGGGGGCGGATCGTAGCCTCCGTCGAGAGCCGTTACCGTTACCAGACGACTAACCCGCAGATCTTCGCCGGGGGCGATGCGGTACGCGGCGCGGATCTGGTGGTGACCGCCATGGCGGAAGGGCGTCATGCGGCGCAAGGGATACTCGACTGGCTTGGGGTTAACGCGCCAAAACATCATTAAACCGGCGGGCGACAAAGCGGGATTCACGGCGTAGTATAGGACGACTCATTGTGTCGTGGAGCCAGTATGACCCTGAAAATTGACGTTATCAAAGACAAAATTCTCTCTGAAAACTACTTTGTCCTGCGTAACATCACCTATGATCTTACACGTAACAACGGTGAAGTGATCCGCCACAAACGCGAGGTCTACGACCGTGGCAATGGAGCAACTATTCTGCTCTATAACCGTGAAAAGCGGAGCGTGGTGCTGATCCGCCAGTTCAGGGTGGCGACATGGGTCAATGGCAACCCTGACGGACGTCTGATTGAAACCTGCGCGGGCCTGCTCGATGATGATGAACCGGAAGTCTGCATCCGCAAAGAGGCCGTTGAAGAAACCGGCTTCGAAGTGGGCGAGGTCAAAAAGGTCTTCGAGCTGTTTATGTCGCCCGGCGGCGTGACGGAAATCGTCCATTTCTTCATCGCGGAATACAGCGACGCGCAGCGCACTCACCGGGGCGGTGGCGTCGAGGATGAAGATATCGAAGTGCTGGAGCTTCCTTTTGCCCGAGCGCTGGAGATGGTGCGAACAGGAGAAATCAGGGACGGTAAGGCGGTGATATTACTGCAGTATTTACAGACTACCGGGCTGATGAATACCCCTTTCGAACGGATATAGCCTGTTTTTCGGGTATATCTGATAAATCCGATTGAGCAACCCCGGCGGGAACACGAAGATACTGCCCAGTTATGCGTTTTCGTTCCGGGATTGTGTCATTCATGCGCTACAGCGTCTTTTTATTTTCCCTGTTTTGGGTGCTCCTCGCGCCGCAGGTGCGGGCTGCACCCGCGCAGCAAGCCTTTTCTGACTGGCAGGTGACCTGCAATAACCAGAACTTTTGCCTTGCCCGCAACACGGGCGAACATCGTGGTCTGGTCATGACGCTCACCCGAAGCGCCGGGGCGAAAACGGATGCCACGCTGCGTATCGATCTCGGCGGTCTTGATACTCCCTCCGTTAAAGAGCCTGAGATTGCTCCCCGCCTGCTGCTGGATAACATTCCTCTGAAGCTCGACAAACAGCGCTGGCAGCTCACGCCCTGGCATCTGAAAACGGACGATGCGGCCACCATCACCGCCTTTCTGAAAAACATCCAGGAAGGGAAGTCCCTGACCCTGCGCGGCGGTAAGCAGGTCATTTCACTGAGCGGTCTGAAAGCCGCGCTGCTGTTCATTGATGCGCAGCAAAAGCGCGTCGGCAGCGAAACCGCGTGGATCAAGAAAGGTGACGATCCGCCGTTAAGCGTTCCGCCCGCACCCGCCTTAAAAAAGGTGGCGGTTGTCAATCCGACCCCGACGCCACTCTCCCACGCCGAACTGAACGACCTGCTGGACTATGGTACCGGACGGATGAACAGCAGCCAGTGTTCGCTGGATCCTAACCGCCGGGAAGTGCGCGTCACCGCGTTAACCGATGACAAAGCGCTGCTGATCGTCAGCTGCGAGGCGGGGGCCTATAACACGGTCGATCTGGCGTGGCTGGTATCACGTGAAAAACCGTTCACCGCCCGCAGCGTCAGGCTGCGTCTGCCGTTTACGCCGTCAAGCGACGGCAGTGAGATGGAGTTGATGAACGCCAGCTTCGATGAGAAGACGCGCGAGCTGACAACGCTCGCGCTGGGACGCGGTATGGGCGATTGTGGGATCCAGACGCGCTGGCGTTTTGACGGCCAGCGTTTCCGCCTGGTGCGCTACGCCGAGGAGCCCAGCTGCGACAACTGGAATGGGCCAGATGCCTGGCCCACGCTGTGGATTACGCGGTAGCTTTTCTGCCGGGTGGCGGCTTCGCCTTACCCGGCCTACAAAAGCCCGAACCGTAGGCCGGGTAAGCGCCAGCGCCACCCGGCAAAGCAGACCGCACCCTCGTTACTGTTTACGGAAAAAGTCGTTATACAGCATGTAAAGATGCGCCGCGCTCCAGGAGAAGTTAGGTGCGCCCTGCTGCGCACCGGTCAGCGGGTTGTAGTTTTCCTGAATCGGGCCGTCGGACGTTAACCCCTTCGCGTGCTTAAAGAAGTTTTCTGCCAGCGTTTGAGCCTGCTCCCGGTAGCCATAGCGTTCCATCCCTTTCAGCCCAAACCAGAACTGGTCGACCCACACCCGGCCACGCCAGTAGATATCCGGACCAAAGGCCGGGTTGGTTAGCGCTGCAGTCCCGAGCGGCACATACGTGTTGAACTCTTTCGGATCCAGCATCACCTTCACCACGGCATCCGCATGCGCCTGTGTTGCCGCACCGTTAAACAGCGGCGACCAGCCTTCCGGTCCTTTACCGCGCGCGACGATAGGGGTGCCTGCGCAGCCGTTCGCCAGCGGTTTATCCTCGATACGGATGTCATAGTAAAAACCGCTCTTCGCGTCGAACATACAGGTATTGATGTAGGTCGCGAGCTTATCCGCCAGCTGGCGGTAGCGGCTGGCCTCCTGCTCTTTACCCAGCAGGCTCGCCATCTGCGCCAGATAGTGATTGTCGCTGTACATGTAGCTCGCCTGGTCGACGGACTCCTGCAGCAGCGAATAGCCCAGCAGCTTGCCCTCATTATCGCGATTTTCAGCAAACTTCACCGTCCAGTCGCTGCGCTTGCCGCCGTTTTCGACGTAGTTATCCAGCTGGGCTTTATCGATAAAACCGAATACGGCGGCGTCATCGCGGCCTGATTCCCACGAGGCCGCAACCTGCGCCGGGATCTCCAGACTGTCGTAATGGCCCTTGTCGATCACCCGGGCATAGTTGTTCAGGCCGGAAAGCGATTCCTCTTTATCACCTTTTTTGACCGTAAAGAGCATCTCCCCGCTGGCGGTGTTATGGGCTTTGTCACGCGTCGCGCCGTACTCCGGCACGCCGTTGCCGTTATGGTCGCGGTTGCGCAGCCACCAGTCGTGGTAGGCCACCAGTTTAGGGTACATTTCTGCCAGCCAGGCTTTATCCTGCGTGGTGTTATATACCTCCATCACCGACCACGCTGCCAGGCTCGGTTTAGTATTGCGCTCATTCCAGTTGCCGCCGTCGCCGCCGCGTTCCGGGCTCAGGTTCCAGGCGATGAGATCCGGCACAAAGCCGGCATCCTGCGGGCGTACCGGATCGTCGGGTTTGATTTGCCAGGAGAAGACCGCGCGAATGTTCTCTTTGGCGATATCCGGATTGAAATGCGACATGGCAAACGCCTGTTTCCAGGTATCCCAGGGCCAGGTCTGGTTGCCGGAGAACCACCGTCCGGTGACGGATGGCGTCACCGTGTTATAGCGTACCGCGCCGCCCGGCGAGCGCCAGTTGCCGTTCAGCGTCTCGATGGCCTTCACCGCCACGCGGGTTTGCTCTGGCGTGGCGTTAGGGTTAGTTAACCCTTTCTGCAAATAGCCCTCCCAGCGCTGCTCCGAGGCCGTCATATAAGCGGCCGGGCGCGCCAGAATATCGCGGATCTGCACCTGCTCGCGCTTCACCTCATCGGCATTCAGCAGATGGGAGTAGGTGGTATACAGCGTGGTGCTGCCGGTAATGTGTGCCCGGCTGGTAAAGCGATGCCCGTCGACGGTGGTCTCGACGGGGAGGGATTTATGCACCTGATATTCGGAACTGCCGGAGGTCAGAAGATCCCAGGTGGAGCGCACTTTGCCAAAGGTCACTTTCAGGCCGTCACGGGTGGGGACCAGCCTGCGCTGGTAATCCGGATACGCGCTGTCGATGGTCTTATCCGACAGCGGTTTGCCCTCTTTGGCCTCCAGCTTCTCCAGCAGTTCGCCGTCCCACACCAGTTCCAGCGGTGCCTTGCTGGTGATGCGGGTCTCCAGCAGCGAGGTGCGCGCGGTGGCAAAGCGCAGCGTCATCACGATCTGCACATCTTTCGCGCTCAGCTTTTGCACCAGCGCGCCGGGAAGGCTGTAAGCCTCAAGGGTAAAATCGATTTTTTTGCCGTTCTGATACACATTCAGGCGATCGAAATTGGTCGCCATAAAGTTGATGTACTCTTCGGTGAGCAGCGCTACGCCGGGAAATCCTCCCTGGGTCTGCGGCCCGTTCGGCAGCAAATGACCATGCCAGGCACCCAGATCGAAAAAGGGATTAAACCGCTGGTGGTCGTCAGCGTCGAAATCGTGCATGTATTCCGGCGCACCGGTACGGTTGATGACGTTTTTAAAATCAGCAGGAGCGGTGGCGTGAGCCGAAAAGCTGAGCGCCAGCGCGCAGGCCAGCGGTGTAAGGCTGAGTTTCATATTGGAAGATCCTTTTACCAGTAGACGTATTGCATCAGGAAGACCTGGTCGCTCGGGTCGCCGGAGGCATTTTGCATATAGAAACGGCTGTCGGCTGCGGTGGCAAAGCGTCCACCGCCGTACTCATACCAGATGCCGAACTGCATAAATGAGGTCGTTTCATCGGCGGCATTGTCCGGGCGATGCTTTGCGTAGCTGTAAGCGGTGGAGAGATAGACGCCTTTTAACGCTTCAACCATGGCGCTGACCATATAGCCGGTTTCAGTCCCGGAGACGTCCTTGCCGCTGGCGCGTCCGGTGTGATGCCAGGCGCGCGCTGCCAGGTTGGGCGACAGAATGCCGGTCAGAAACAGTTGTCCCGTGCCGTCGGTGACCTCAAGTCCGTTCATCCAGGTGACATCTTTGACGATGTCATACTGGATATAGCCGTTCGCCATCGCCGGATAGGTATACTTATCGTCATAGCGATCGTATTTACCAAAATGCAGCCAGGCTTTGCTCTCGTCATGGTGCCCCGCAGGCGTGGCGGTGACGCTGTAGCGCAGGTTCCCGGAGCGGTTTTGTACCTTGAGCGCGTACATAATGTCGCGAGTGTTGGGGATCACGTAGCCCAGATCGGGCGTGAAATCTCCCCACCACTGCAGGTCATCAAGGGAGGAGTCCTGACGCAGGCTGAGCATGATCTCGGTGTTGCCGTCGGTTTTGTAGCCGCCGTAAAAGCGGTTAAGCCCACCTTCGAATCCGCCCCAGCTGTGGTCGGGCACCCAGGCGTTCCCCTGATGGTCAGCCTGTACGGTCCAGCCCTCGCCGTAAATCAGGCCGAACCAGTGCCCGTATTTCATTTCCAGACCACTCTCAATGTAGGTGCCGTCACTGTATTTATGTTTATTCTGACCTTCTAAATCCATATATCCGCCAACCCCCAGCTCGCCATAAAAACGAAACGACGGAGAGGTAATTTCCGGGGTTCGGGTATCGTCATGTTCAGCGGGTCGGGCTTCTTCTGCGGCAAATGCCGGGCAGCAGAAAGAGAGGGCAGCGAGTGCCCCAATTGTTTTCTCTTTAATTTTCATGCACTCATCCCAGTGAAAAAATATCCATGTCTTCAGCGTTAGTGAAGATTTGAGGCAGGTGACGCTTCTGTTTGTTGTTGTTCTTTTGATAATCCCTTGACGTATTTGCTGTATTTCCACCAGGCAAATCCGAGGAATAACACAATGCCCCCGACGTTATAGAAAATAATCGTCAGAATATTGGCACCGGTGGGGAAAGTTGAGGCCACAAAGCCGATGGCAAAAATCACAATCAGCATCGACACCACTACCATGCCCGTGGTGCGTGAGCCCATTTTGAAGTCGCGCGGGAGATGATCGAGCTTACGGCGCAGGTTCAGGTAGGCCAGCATAATGAACAGCGGCGGTAACATTGACGCGGCGGCGGTCATATTAATGACGGTATTCATCAGCTCCTGCGCGGTATTCGACCCCATAGTTGGGATAATCATGAGCGGAATGACGATCAGATACTGGATCCACGCCGCCCGCGCCGGTACGCCGTTCTCGTTCAGCGCCACGGTTTTTGGCCCAAAGATGCCGCTCGGGATTTCAGAAAAGAAGATTTTGACCGGGGTTGCCGTCCACATCAGCAGGGAGCCGAACATCGCGGTAAAGGAGACCAGGCCGACGAAGCGGTTCATCAGCACTTCCGGCAGGCCAAACCATACCGCCAGGCCGTGGAACACCTGTACCGAACCACCGGTGAATTTCAGCTCTTTGCTGCTGATAAAGACGTTAATCAGCACCGAGGAGATGGAGTAGAGCACGCCGATGAAAATCCCCGCCAGAATGATCACCCTGACAAAGGATTTTGAGCCGCCCTTCACGTCGTTAACGTATACCGCAACGGACTCTGCGCCCCCGGCGGCCATAAATATCCAGGTGGTGATGCCGAGGAAGGCCCAGTTGAAGTTGGGGATCATCGCGTCAACGGTAATCGGGTCGGCTGGCTGCACGCCGCCCACCAGCGCCGCGCCGGCCAGAAGAATATAGGAGAGGGTCAACAGCAGCATGAGCGTTGAGGTCACCGACGTGATCGGCCCCAGCATCTTCGCCCCGTTGGTGGACACCCAGGTCGAGAAGGCGAACAGCACCATGCTCAGTACCGTGGTGGCAAACGGCGTAAGAATGTACTCATAGCCCAAAAAGGCGTAAGAGGCGTAGGCGATGACGCGCGGTAATAACGAGGTGAAGAAAAACAGGTTCACGAACCAGTAGGTGTAGGCGGTAATAAACGCCCAGCGCCCGCCCAGCGAGCTTTTCACCCAGGCGTACACGCCCGCTTCGGAGTTTTTATTCAGGGAGACAAACTCCGCGATGATTAAGCAGAAAGGAATAAAGTAGAACAGGGTGGCTAAAAAGAACATCGGCGCGGAGGCCAGCCCCAGCTCGATGTTGTTATTAATCACGTTGTTAAAACTGAATACGGCGGCAAACGTCAGCGACAGCAGGCCGAATTTGCCGATGGTATTACGCTTGGTAGTTTCAGACATAACCTATCTCCGGGTACGAGGAGGATAGCGGTGCTTCATTGGCACCGCTGGATTTTTTATTTGTTATGGAAATAACCGTCTTCGATGGTCACATAGAGGACGACTTTTTTGGCTGGCGTTTCGCTGATAAAGCGATACGCCTCGTGGTTTTCACATATCACGATCTGTCCCTCCCGCACCTGTTCGGTATGGCCCACGCCTTTCAGGTATTCGCGGTCGGTTTCATCCCGGTAGCACTCCACAAGCTGAAGGGCGTCTTTTGCGGCGTACTCAATTTTCTGCGCGCCCTGCAGGTAGTAATGCACCTCGAAATAGCGGCGATGGCCGACGAACAGCGCGTCGGTGCTGGCATCATTGGTCACGCGGTAGGCCAGAGAGTCGCCAATCGAGTGGGCAACGCCGGGCTGGATGTGGTCGATGTTATTAATGGCCTCTGTGCAGCGCTGCCATTTGCGGCCCGTGCGATAACGCTGCTGGAACTGTTCCAGGCTGTCGAGAACGATCATTTTTCTGCCTCGCTGTGCGAATTCATGGAGAAGAAACCGCTGCCGAACCGATGGCGCGCCAGTGCCTGCGCGGCGGTGTGTCCGCCTTCCAGCGGGAGCAGGGTGAAGCCGTAGCGGAACGGCCTGAACCAGACGCGCCAGGTATCCAGCACTTCGCTTCCCCAGGAGTTAGAGCCTAAGCCCAGTACCTGATGGTCGAGATTGAGGGTGATGTCCTCGCTGCGACGCAGTTCGTTGCAGTGCTGCGCGGCGTGGATGTTCTCTGCCGTGTAGTGCCAGGCGCTGAAATGGATGGGCTGCTCAGGCATCACCAGCAGGCCGCTGCCGTGACGGCTGGCGAGCGTTGCCCAGCGCACCTGCTGACGGTTGCCGTTGTTCTGCGGGAACGGGTAGTTTTCGAACATTTCGTCCACCGTGGTGTGCCACAGGTCTATGGTGCTGGCCTGCTGGCTGTCCGGGTAGTTCTCACCGGGTCCGCGTCCGTAGTAGCTCACCTGGTCGAATTCACCGTTGATGCCGAGGGTAAATCCGATGCACGGGATAATGTGCGGATAATCACCGTAGCGTTCACCGCTCAGCTCAACGTTAATTTGCCCGTCGGCGGCAATGCGCCAGCGATAGGTGCAGCGCATACCAAAATCAAACACCGGCGGGGCAATCAGCGTGCGGGTGGTAATGACGATCGCATCGTCCTGCTGCTCGACCTCAAAACCGCGCAGGTGCTCCTGCATAATCTGCAGATGGTTGGGTTGCCACAGCCCCTCATACTCCTGCTTGTGGTTATCGATCATCGGTTTGAAAAAGTTAATCTTCGGTTCACGGGTGATGTTTTCCTCACCGTTAACCAGCCAGGAGCAGAGTTTCCCCGTCACTTTTGAGAAGCGTGCGCGGAAGTTATGCCCGATCACGGTACAGTTCAGACGGTCTTCTGCCAGCCGCAGCGGTGTGGCGTTGGCGTTACTAAACGGCGTGACGTGAGCCGTGCACGCTTTTAGCGGGAACTGATACACCGCAATCTCGTGCCCCGCTTCGCTGTAGCGCGTGCGGCTGTTTTTGCTGATGCGCACGGTCAGGAACGTTTCGCGCTCGTCGAGTTCGGGCAGGTTCAGGCTCACGCTGCGGGTGCTGTTGGGGGCCAGCCCGGTAATTGTCAGCGGCTGGCTGTGCAGGGTTTCACCTTCGGCACGCACCTCAACGAGCAGGGTGTAATCGTCCAGGCTGGTGAACCAGAAGCGGTTTTCAACGTGCAGCTCGCCGTTCTGCCAGCGCAGTTTGACCGGGGCAATCACCTGCTTATATTCGCGCAGCCCCGGACCCGGCGTTTGATCGGAGTAGATCAGCCCGTCGAGGCAGAAGTTGTAGTTATTCGGATAGTCACCAAAGTCGCCGCCGTAGGCGTAATACGTATTGCCGCTGGCATCTGCCGCCTGAATACCGTGGTCGCACCACTCCCAGACGTAGTGGCCCTGAATGCAGTCGTGGCGATCGAAGACGTTTTGATACTCGCTCAGACCGCCGGGGCCGTTGCCCATCGCGTGGGCGTATTCGCAGATAACGCGCGGTTTGGCGTGGGGATACTCGCCGAACAGGTTCATCAGCGGCACGCGGGTGTACATGGTGGAGATGATATCCACCACCTCGGCGTCGCGATCTTCTTCGTAATGCAGCAGGCGCGTGTCGTCCAGCGCCTTTGCAGCCCGGGCCATGGCGCGAATATTGCAGCCGTAGCCGGACTCGTTTCCAAGCGACCAGATGATGATGGAAGGGTGGTTTTTCTGGGCGTGAATATGGCGCTTGATGCGCTCAACGTAGACATGTTCCCACACCGGATCGTCCGTGATGCGGCTCAGGTCGCCGACGTTGGCAAAGCCGTGGGATTCCACATCCGTCTCCGCCATGACGAACAGGCCGTAGAGGTCGCACAGCTCGTAGAAGCGCGGATCGTTGGGGTAGTGGGCGGTGCGCACTGAATTGATGTTGTGCTGCTTCATCAGGATCAGGTCGCGCTCGACGCGATCCATGCCCACGGCGCGGCCCTTCTGGTGATCGTTGTCGTGACGGTTTACGCCGTGCAGCTTCAGGTAGCGGTTGTTCACGTAGAACAGGCCGTCTCGCACCTTGATGTCGCGGAACCCAATGCGCTGAGGGATAACCTCCAGCGTCTGTCCGTGTTCATCTTTGAGCGTTACGACCAGATGGTAGAGGTAGGGCGATTCCGCAGACCACTGCTGAGGCTGTTTGACCTCAATGCTAAAGGCGGTTTCCGCGCTGCGGGTCACGGTCAGGCTGTCGGTAGTGCCCTGATGGATCGCTGCTTCGCCATCATACAGGGCATACTCCAGCGACACGGCGGATGCGTGCGGGGCCAGGTTTTCCAGCTCAAGCTGACAGAAAAGGGTGGCGTCTTTCCATGCCTCGTCAAAGGTGGTTTTGATCGTGACGTCGCGCACGTGAGTGGGATTTTTGCCGATCAGATAGACGTCGCGGAAAATGCCGGCCGTCCACCACATGTCCTGATCCTCAATGTAGGTCGAATCCGCCCACTGCAGCACCCGCACGCACAGCAGGTTTTGCCCACCGTGCACTGCGTGGCTGATATCAAACTCGGCGGTCAGCCGGCTGCCCTTGCTAAAGCCAATGTAGTGACCATTCACGTAGACTTCGAAATAGGTTTCGACGCCGTCAAACTTGATGAGGGTCTGCTTCCCCTGCCAGCCGTCCGATAGCGTGAAGTGGCGCTGATACGCCCCGGTCGGATTGTCTGTAGGCACCCACGGCACGTCGACCGGGAAGGGGAAGCCTTCGTCGGTGTACTGCAGCTGGCCGTGACCTTCCATCTGCCACATGGCGGGTACGGTAATGTCGCCCCAGTCGGCCATATACTCAGAGGTAAAGTTTTCCGGCACCAGAAGGGGGTGGGTGAAAAAGCGAAAGTTCCACTTACCGCTCAGAGACAGAAAGCGGCTGCTGGCCTCGCGGGCAAAGGTGCGAGCCTGCGCGACGGTGTCGTAAGAGAAGAAGTATGCACGCGGCGCAAGCCGGTTCTCATGCGTGAGTTGAATATTTTCCCAGCGATTCATGCGATCTCCCTGTAGGGGGTAAACATCATTGCTGGAGATTTTAGTAAATATTTTACTAAATAAAATCAGTAAAATTGATTTGCTTTAACTCGATCACGAAATAAAAAAATGCCGGGCATGCCCGGCAGTGTGTTAAACGAGGGGAATTAGCGGGTGGTGCCGCGCAGTTTCAGCACGCTCGGCACGAAAACCTGAAGCGGCAGCGTCCGGCCGTCGCGGGATTTTTCCAGCAGTAGATTAACCCCCTGGCTGCCCATCATTTCCGAGTGGATGCGTACGGTAGAGAGCGGCGGGAAGGTGAAGCGGGCGGTTGGGATATCGTTCACGCTAATGAGCGAAATGTCCTCCGGGATCGCCAGCCCTTTTTCATGGATAGCGCGCAAGACGCCGATGGCTATCGAATCAGAGGCCACAAACAGGGCGGTAGGCCAGCTTGTCTGAGCCAGCATAGTTTTTGCCAGTTCGTATCCGGATGAGCTGGAAAAACCGCCGCGCCAGATATCCTGTTCTGACACCACCCCTTTCAGGCGACCATACTCGACAAAAGCGGCTTCGCGGATATCGGCTTTGCCGGGCTCATCTTCCCCGCCGATAAAGCCAATGCGCTTAACGCCCTGATCAATGAAGAAATCAACGATCTGCTTGCTGATGCGCGAGAGGTCAATGTCGACGGAATCGAACGCGCTGCCGGGCTCGTGAAAATCGATAAAGCAGACGTTGTCCGTCAGGGCCATTGCGCTACGGCGAGTTGCTGAAGAAGGTTTGCCCACAATCAGTACGCCGGTAAGTTTTTTACTCTCTGGCAGGGTGGCATTGGCGTAACAGTTGCTCAGCTCGACGCCCAGCTTTTCACACTGTGTCTCAATACCGTGGCGGATGGCAAGGTAGTAAGGGTCGTTAATCTCCAGCTCTTGCTGGTAGCTGTAGAGCGCCAGAATGTGCTGCTGACCCACCGCGGCAGACTGCATTTTGCGGGACGTTGTGCTTTTGTATTCCAGCTTTTCCGCAATCTCCAGAATGCGGTGCTTGGTCTCTTCTTTTACGTTCAACGTTGGGTCATCGTTTAAAACCCGGGATACCGTCGCCAGCGAAACGCCAGCCTCCGTCGCGATGTCTTTGAGCGTAGCCATGTTTGTCCTTATTCCCCCACGTGATGACCCATTGTAAAGGATGAATCAGGACATGCATCCGTTTTTACTAAATATCCTGCCCATTGCTTCCGGCAAATAGCGTGCTAGTATTTAGTAAAACTTTACCAAGGAGAGAGTATGGACACGATAGCTTACGATGACTTTGCAAAGCTGGAGATCCGCGTGGGGACGATTGTGGACGTTAAGCGCCACGCCAACGCAGACAAACTCTATATCGCGCAGATTGATGTGGGCGGAAAAACGCTGCAAACCGTCACCAGCCTGGTGCCGTATTACCGGGAAGAAGAGCTTATGGGAAAAACGGTGGTGGTGCTGTGTAATCTGGCGAAAGCGAAGATGCGCGGCGAAACGTCTGAATGCATGCTGCTCTGCGCGGAAACCGATGACGCCAGTGAAAGCGTGTTGTTAACGCCGGAGCGGGCGATGGCGGCGGGTGTCCGGGTGGTATAAAAAAAGGGTGGCAATGCCACCCGATTTTCCAGGCCGGGTAAGCGACAGCGCCACCCGGCAACGCAGACCGCACTACAGCACGCTCAGCGCCTTCTCCACCACGTTCTCAACGGTAAAGCCGAAGTACGGGAACAGCTTATCGGCAGGGGCGGACTCACCGTAGCCCCGCATGCCCACAATCGCCCCTTTGAGCCCGACATACTTGTACCAGTAGTCGGCGATACCGGCCTCCACCGCCACGCGCGCCGCGACGTTAGAGGGCAGCACCGACTCCCGGTACGCCTCGTCCTGAGCGTCAAAAATATCCGTAGAAGGCAGGGATACCACGCGCACCGCGTGGCCTTCGGCGGTCAGTTTTTCCGCCGCTTTCACCGTGATTTCCACCTCGGAACCGGTCGCAATCAGGATCACGTCCGGCTTGCCGCCGCTGTCCTTCAGAATGTAGCCGCCGCGGGCGATGTTTTTCACCTGTTCCGGCGTGCGTTCAATCTGCGCCAGATTCTGGCGGGACAGAATTAATGCCGTTGGGCCGTTATGGCGTTCTACCGCCAGCTTCCAGCCCACTGCCGCTTCGACCTGATCGCACGGACGCCAGGTGCTGAAGTTTGGCGTCAGGCGCAGGCTAGCCAGCTGTTCAACCGCCTGGTGGGTGGGGCCGTCTTCTCCCAGACCGATGGAGTCGTGGGTATAGACCATAATCTGCCGCGCCTTCATCAGCGCCGCCATGCGCGCCGCGTTACGGGCGTACTCGACGAACATCAGGAAGGTGGCGGTGTACGGCACAAACCCACCGTGATGGGCGATGCCGTTGGCAATGGCGGTCATCCCGAACTCGCGCACGCCGTAGTGGATATAGTTCCCGGCAATGTCCTCTTTCAGCGATTTCGAGCCGGACCAGATCGTCAGGTTGCTTGGCGCCAGGTCCGCCGAGCCGCCGAGCAGTTCGGGCAGAATAGGGCCGATTGCGTTCAGGGTATTTTGCGACGCCTTACGGGTGGCGATTTTCGCCGGGTTGGACTGCAGGTTTTCAATCAGCGCCTGGGTTTTATCGTCCCAGTCTTCCGGCAGACCGCCGCTCATGCGGCGGGAGAACTCGGCGGCCAGCTCCGGGTGCGCTTTTTTATAAGCGGCAAACTTCTCGTTCCAGGCGTGCTGGGCTTTCTCTCCGTCTTCACGGGCATCCCAGGCTCTGTAGATCTCTTTTGGGATCTCAAACGGCGGGTATTTCCAGCCCAGCTTCTGCCGGGTCAGCGCCACTTCCTCCTCGCCCAGCGCCGCACCGTGCGCCTCCTCTTTGCCCGCCTTGTTCGGCGAGCCGAAGCCGATGACCGTGCGGCAGATAATCAGGGACGGTTTGTCCTTCACGCTCTGCGCTTCCTGAATCGCTTTTTTCACCGCCTCAGGGTCGTGACCGTCAATCTCATGCACCACGTGCCAGTGGTAGGCCTCGAAGCGTTTTGCCGTGTCGTCGGTAAACCAGCCCTCGGTCTCCCCGTCGATGGAGATGCCGTTGTGATCGTAGAACCCGATCAGCTTGCCGAGCCCCAGCGTGCCCGCCAGGGAGCAGACCTCGTGGGATATCCCCTCCATCAGGCAGCCGTCACCCATAAACACGTAGGTGTAGTGATCGACAATCTCGTGGTCCGGCTGGTTAAACTGTGCCGCCAGCGTACGCTCGGCAATCGCCAGCCCGACCGCATTGGCCAGCCCCTGACCGAGCGGCCCGGTGGTGGTCTCCACGCCCGGCGTATAGCCAATCTCCGGGTGCCCAGGGGTTTTGGAGTGCAGCTGACGGAAGTTTTTCAGCTCCTCAAGCGGCAGATCGTAGCCGGAAAGGTGCAGCAGGCTGTAGAGCAGCATTGAGGCGTGACCGTTGGAGAGAATAAAGCGGTCGCGATCGTACCAGGTGGGGTCATTCGGGTTGTGCTTCAGGAAGTCGTTCCACAGCACTTCGGCAATATCGGCCATGCCCATCGGTGCGCCGGGGTGGCCGGAATTGGCTTTCTGCACGGCATCCATGCTGAGGGCGCGGATGGCATTGGCGAGCTCTTTACGGGACATAGTTCACTCCGTGGCAAGGTTAAAGTTTGGCGGCGAGAAGGTCTTCAAGTTTGCGCTGGTCGACGGCGAACAGGCGGATACCTTCCGCCAGTTTTTCCACAGCCATCGCGTCCTGGTTGTGCTCCCAGCGGAACTCCGCTTCGGTCATGGTTTTCGGTTTTGGCAGAACGGTAGAGGTGGGCACCAGCTTACGGATCACCGTCTCTTCTTTGTCCTGTAGCTCCTGGAGCAGGTTAGGGGAGATGGTCAGACGGTCACAGCCTGCCAGGGCGAGGATCTGCTCGGTACGGCGGAAGCTGGCCCCCATCACGATGGTTTCGTAGCGGTGCTGTTTGTAGTAGTCGTAGATGTTACGGACCGATTTCACGCCCGGATCCTCATCCACCACGTACGGATCCATCGGCTGTTTTGCCTGATACCAGTCGTAGATGCGCCCGACAAACGGCGAGACGAGGAACACGCCCGCTTCCGCGCAGGCGCGCGCCTGGGCAAACGAGAACAGCAGCGTCAGGTTGCAGTGGATACCCTCTTTTTCCAGCACCTCTGCCGCACGGATGCCTTCCCAGGTGGAGGCGAGCTTGATCAGAATGCGCGATTTATCGATGCCCTGATCCTGGTAGAGCTCCACCAGACGACGTGCCTTATTAATGCTTTTTTCTTTATCAAATGAGAGGCGGGCATCGACTTCGGTCGAGACGCGTCCCGGAATGCTTTTCAGAATTTCTGCACCAAAATTAACCGCCAGCTTGTCGCTGGCTTCGGCGACCTGCTGCTCCTGCGTTTTCCCGCGCTGTTTACCGTAGGCAATGGCGTCATCAATCAGATGGCTAAAATGGGCAAGCCCGGCCGCTTTGAGCAGCAGCGAAGGGTTGGTGGTCGCATCCTCCGGCTGATAGTGGCGAATCGACTCGATATCGCCGCTGTCTGCAACCACGGTGGTGAATTTTTTGATGCCGTCTAGCTGGTTCATAAATGATTACTCCTTGGAAATAAAAGCGTTAGCTGAGTGCGTTAGTTCACACTTCTGGAAAAATCATGATGGACTTAACAAAAAAGCATAGCAGACGGGGGAGGCATTGCTTTTGAGACGGGTAACATGGCTGTTATAAATTGATAACAATTTTTAATGTGTGATGGTGAGAGTTTGGCAGCCTTCAAAGTTTATGCGCTGTCCTGCGGCGATACTATCTGACCGATACGTAAAAGGAATAACAAGATGGACGATCAGTTAAAACAGAGTGCCCTCGATTTTCACGAGTTTCCTGTCCCGGGGAAAATCCAGGTCTCCCCAACCAAGCCGCTGGCAACCCAGCGCGATCTGGCGCTGGCCTATTCGCCGGGCGTAGCTGCCCCGTGTCTGGAAATTGAAAAAGACCCGCTGGCGGCCTACAAATACACCGCGCGTGGCAACCTTGTCGCCGTGATCTCTAACGGCACGGCGGTGCTGGGGCTGGGCAACATCGGTGCGCTGGCCGGTAAACCGGTGATGGAAGGGAAGGGGGTACTGTTCAAGAAATTCGCCGGTATCGACGTGTTCGATATCGAGGTGGATGAGCTCGACCCTGACAAATTCATCAACGTGGTGGCCGCGCTGGAGCCGACCTTCGGCGGGATTAACCTGGAAGACATCAAAGCGCCGGAATGTTTCTATATCGAGCAGAAGCTGCGCGAGCGTATGAACATTCCCGTGTTCCATGATGACCAGCACGGGACCGCGATTATCAGCACCGCCGCGATTCTGAACGGCCTGCGCGTGGTAGAGAAAAATCTCTCCGACGTGCGCATGGTGGTTTCTGGCGCAGGCGCCGCGGCCATCGCCTGTATGAACCTGCTGGTGGCGCTGGGTATGCAGAAACACAACATTGTGGTCTGCGACTCCAAAGGCGTTATCTATAAAGACCGCGAGCCGAACATGGCTGAAACCAAAGCGGCCTATGCGGTGGAAGACGACGGTAAACGCACCCTGGACGACGTGATCGACGGCGCGGATATCTTCCTCGGCTGCTCGGGTCCGAAGGTGCTGACCCAGGAGATGGTGAAGAAGATGGCGCGTGCGCCAATGATCCTGGCCCTGGCGAACCCGGAGCCGGAAATTCTGCCGCCACTGGCGAAAGCGGTGCGTGAAGACGCCATTATCTGTACCGGTCGTTCTGACTACCCGAACCAGGTCAACAACGTGCTCTGCTTCCCGTTCATCTTCCGCGGTGCGCTGGACGTCGGCGCAACGGCGATCAACGAAGAGATGAAGCTGGCCGCCGTTCACGCCATCGCGGAGCTGGCGCACGCCGAGCAGAGCGAAGTGGTCGCGTCTGCGTACGGCGATCAGGATCTGAGCTTTGGCCCGGACTACATCATTCCAAAACCGTTCGACCCGCGTCTGATTGTCAAAATTGCTCCCGCGGTGGCCAAAGCGGCGATGGACTCCGGCGTGGCGACGCGTCCGATTCACGATTTCGACGCTTACGTCGATAAGCTCACCGAGTTTGTCTATAAAACCAACCTGTTCATGAAGCCGATCTTCTCCCAGGCGCGCGCCGACGCGAAGCGCGTAGTGCTGGCGGAAGGGGAAGAGGCGCGCGTGCTGCACGCCACCCAGGAGTTGATCACCTTAGGCCTGGCGAAACCGATCCTGATTGGTCGTCCGAGCGTGATTGAGATGCGTATCCAGAAGCTGGGCCTGCAGATTAAGGCGGGTGTCGACTTCGAGATCGTCAACAACGAATCCGATCCGCGCTTCAAAGAGTACTGGAGCGAATACTACGCGATCATGAAACGGCGGGGGATCACTCAGGAGCAGGCGCAGAAAGCGGTGATCAGCAACACGACGGTGATCGGCGCGATCATGGTCCATCGCGGCGAGGCGGATGCGCTGATCTGCGGCACCATCGGCGATTACCACGAGCACTTTAGCGTGGTGCAGGAGATCTTTGGCTATCGCGACGGCGTCCATACCGCCGGGGCGATGAACGCGCTGCTGCTGCCAAGCGGCAACACCTTTATTGCCGATACCTACGTTAACGACGATCCCACCCCGGACGAGCTGGCGGAGATCACCGTGATGGCCGCCGAGACCGTGCGTCGCTTTGGTATCGAGCCGAAGGTGGCTCTGCTGTCGCACTCTAACTTTGGTTCGTCTAAATCCGCGGCGGCCTGCAAAATGCGTGAGACGCTGGCGCTGGTGCGCGAGCGCGCGCCGGAGCTGATGATTGACGGGGAAATGCACGGCGATGCGGCGCTGGTGGAGAGCATCCGTAACGAACGTATGCCGGACAGCCCGCTGAAGGGATCGGCTAACATCCTGATTATGCCGAACGTGGAAGCGGCGCGTATCAGCTATAACCTGCTGCGCGTCTCCAGCTCTGAAGGGGTGACCGTAGGACCGGTGCTGATGGGCGTGGCGAAACCGGTGCACGTGTTAACGCCGATTGCCTCCGTGCGTCGTATCGTGAACATGGTGGCGCTGGCGGTGGTTGAGGCGCAGACGCAGCCGCTGTAATATCACTTTAATTTATTTCCGGCGCGGGTTTCTCCCGCGCCTTTTTATTTTCCCTTTCTTAGTGATCCACTTCACCTTTTAAACCTGGTTGCCGAATTTTGTTATTTGCTCTGACAAAAAATTGCCACGATGAGGGCAGTTTTAGAGGAGGCGGTGAGCAATGGAAAAAGAACGCATTATCCAGGAATTTGTGCCGGGGAAACAGGTCACGCTGGCGCATCTCATTGCGCACCCCGGAGAGGAACTGGCGAAAAAGATCGGCGTTCCCGAAGCCGGTGCCATCGGCATCATGACGCTGACGCCAGGGGAAACGGCGATGATTGCCGGTGACTTAGCCCTGAAGGCGGCAGATGTACATATCGGTTTTCTCGATCGATTCAGCGGTGCGCTGGTTATCTACGGCTCGGTAGGCGCGGTAGAAGAAGCGTTATTACAGACGGTAAGTGGTCTGGGCCGGTTATTAAATTTCACATTGTGCAATCTGACAAAAAGTTAATCTGAGGCGGCGATGAAACGTATTGCGTTTGTCGGTACGGTGGGGGCGGGGAAAACGACGCTCTTTAATGCGCTACAGGGAAATTATTCCCTCGCCAGAAAAACACAGGCCGTGGAGTTTAATGAGAATGGCGATATCGATACGCCAGGGGAATATTTTAGCCATCCTCGCTGGTATCACGCCTTAATTACTACGCTGCAGGATGTCGATACGTTGATTTATATACATGCGGCAAATGATAAAGAAAGTCGCTTACCTGCCGGGCTGCTGGATATTGGCGCAAGTAAACGACAAATCGCCGTTATCAGCAAAACGGACCTGCCGGATGCCGACGTCGCCGCAACGCAACAACTTCTTTGCGGGATGGGGTTTCAGGAGCCGATTTTTGAGCTCAATAGCCATGACCCGCGCAGCGTGCAGCATCTGGTGGATTATCTGACTGAGCTCAGCCAAAAGGAGGAAAGGGCAGGTGAAAAAACTCATCACAGCTAACGATATTCGTGCGGCCCACGCACGCGGTGAACAGGAAATGTCAGTTGTTCTGCGCGCCAGCATCATCACCCCGGAGGCGCGCGAAGTTGCGGAGCTGCTGGGCGTCACCATCAGCGAATGCGATGAATCCACGCCATGCGCAGCCGCTGCTAAACCGGCTGCGGTGATTGATGGCAAAACGGAAAACCAACGCATTCGCGAAACCATCATTGCACAGTTACCGGAAGGACAGTTTACCGAAAGCCTGGTTGCCCAACTGATGGACAAAGTCATGAAGGAGAAACAGTCGCTGGAGCAGGGCGGAATGCAGCCGAGCTTTAACTCGGTGACTGGCAAAGGCGGCGTCAAAGTCATCGACGGCAGTAGCGTGAAGTTTGGTCGTTTTGACGGCGCACAGCCGCACTGTGTGGGGTTAACCGATCTGGTGACCGACCAGGACGGCAGCAGTATGGCCGCCGGGTTCATGCAGTGGGATAACGCCTTTTTCCCATGGACGCTGAACTACGACGAAATCGACATGATTCTGGAAGGTGAGCTGCACGTTCGTCACGAAGGTGAAACCATGATTGCTAAAGCCGGGGACGTGATGTTTATCCCGAAAGGCTCCAGCATCGAATTTGGTACGCCCTCGACGGTGAAGTTTCTGTATGTGGCCTGGCCTGCGAACTGGCAGTCCTGCTAAGGCGGATGTATGAAGGATTTCATTACCGAAGCATGGCTCAGAGCGAATCATACGCTCAGCGAAGGGGCTGAAATTCATCTCCCCGCTGACGCTCGCCTGACGCCGTCTGCCCGGGAATTACTGGAAAGCCGACATCTGCGCATTAAGTTTATCGACGAGCAGGGCAGCCTGTTTATTGCTGACGAAGACCAGCAGCCGCAGCCGGTGCATGGGTTAACCAGCAGCGATACGCATCCACAGGCCAGCTGCGAACTGTGTCATCAACCGGTGGCGAAGAAACCTGACACGCTGACGCATCTGACGGCGAACAAGATGGTTGCCAAAAGTGATCCGCGCCTGGGATTTCGCGCCGCGCTGGACAGCACCATCGCGCTGGCCGTGTGGTTGCAGATAGAGCTTGGGCAACCGTGGCAGCCGTGGCTTTCGGATATCCGTTCGCGCCTGGGCAACATTATGCGCGCCGATGCGATGGACGAGCTGCTGGGAGCACAAGCTATCGTCGGCTTAAGTGACGACGATTTACACCGCCTTTCGCATCAGCCGCTGCGCTATCTGGACCACGACCATCTGGTGCCTGAAGCCAGTCACGGACATGATTGCGCGCTGCTTAATCTGCTGCGTACCAAAGTCCGTGAAACGGAGACGGTGGCGGCCCAGGTTTTCATCACCCGTAGTTTTGAAGTCATGCGACCGGACATCATGCAGGCGCTCAACCGCCTTTCCAGTACGGTCTACGTCATGATGATTCTGAGCGTTGCGAAGCACCCGCTGACGGTTAGCCAAATTCAACAGCGACTGGAGGAGAAACCGTGATCATTGAACGTGCTCGTCAACTCTCCCACCGCTCACCTGCACGGGTGGTGTTTCCGGATGCGCTGGATGTTCGGGTACTGAAGGCGGCAAATTATCTGCATCAGCACCGTCTGGCGCGTCCCATTCTCGTCGCCAGTCCGTTTGCGCTGCGCCAGTTTGCTCTCAGCCACCGGGTGGCGATGGATGGCATTCAGGTTATCGATCCGCAAAGCAACCTGCCAATGCGTGAAGAGTTTGCGCTGCGCTGGTTGGCCCGCGCGGGAGATAAAACGCCTGCGGATGCCCGGGAAAAACTCAACGATCCGCTGATGTTCGCCGCGGCAATGGTCAGCGCGGGTAAAGCTGACGTCTGTATTGCGGGCAATCTATCGTCGACGGCCAACGTGCTGCGCGCCGGTTTGCGCATTATTGGGCTACAGCCAGGCTGTAAAACGCTGTCGTCAATTTTCCTGATGCTGCCACAGTATCTCGGGCCGTCATTAGGATTTGCCGATTGCAGCGTCGTGCCGCAGCCCACCGCCGCACAGCTGGCGGATATTGCGATTGCCAGCGCGCAGACATGGCAGGGGATCACGGGGGAAGAGCCGCGCGTGGCCATGCTGTCGTTTTCAAGTAATGGCAGCGCTCGCCATCCCAACGTCGCTAACGTGCAGCAGGCGACGGAGATTGTTCGTGAGCGTGCCCCGCAGCTTATCGTGGATGGCGAACTGCAATTTGATGCCGCCTTTGTTCCGGAAGTCGCCGCGCAAAAAGCGCCTGCCAGTCCGTTAAAGGGCAATGCCAACGTGATGGTTTTCCCGTCGCTGGAGGCAGGCAATATTGGCTACAAAATTGCCCAGCGTTTGGGAGGGTATCGCGCCGTTGGACCCTTGATTCAGGGACTTGCCGCACCGCTTCACGACCTCTCTCGCGGCTGTAGCGTACAGGAAATTATCGAACTGGCGTTGGTGGCCGCTGTGCCGCGCCAGACTGACGTGAGTCGTGAAAACGCCTCGCACACACTGGTTGTATAAGGTCCCGTTCTGGACCCCTTTGACTTAAGAGGAAAGCAAAATGGAAGCATTAGGAATGATTGAAACCCGGGGCCTGGTTGCACTGATTGAGGCTTCTGACGCAATGGTTAAAGCGGCACGTGTGAAACTGGTTGGCGTGAAGCAGATCGGTGGCGGTCTGGTCACTGCTATGGTCCGCGGCGACGTAGCGGCATGTAAAGCGGCAACAGACGCAGGTGCTGCGGCTGCACAGCGTATTGGCGAGCTGGTTTCCGTACACGTGATCCCGCGCCCGCATGGCGATCTGGAAGAAGTGTTCCCGATTAGCTTTAAAGGCGACAGCAACGACATGTAAGTCGTCCATGTGACGCCACAAATTTCATTGCTGGCGTCACCCTCTCTCCTTTTCACATTACCTTCTGCGGAGGGTAGGGGGAGGTTTTACCTGAAATATGCCACGGAGGCGCGTATGAAACTGGCAATCGTCACAGGACAAATTGTTTGTACCGTACGCCATCAGGGGCTCGCGCACGACAAGTTGCTGATGGTGGAAATGATTGATGCCCAGGGTAATCCCGACGGCCAGTGTGCTGTTGCTATCGACAGCATCGGAGCGGGAACCGGGGAGTGGGTGCTGCTGGTCAGCGGCAGCTCAGCCCGTCAGGCGCACCGTCACGAATCATCACCTGTCGATCTGTGCGTGATTGGCATCGTCGATGAAGTGGTGGCTGGTGGCCAGGTGATCTTCCATAAATAAGGCAGAAAATCATGAATCAACAGGATATTGAACAGGTCGTGAAAGCGGTGCTGCTGAAAATGAAAGACAGCAGCCAGCCCGTCAGTGCCGTTCAAGAAATGGGCGTTTTTGCCTCCCTGGATGACGCAGTGACGGCAGCAAAACTGGCCCAGCAGGGGTTGAAAAGCGTCGCCATGCGTCAGTTGGCTATCGCGGCTCTTCGCGAGGCGGGCGAAAAGCACGCCAGAGAATTAGCGGAACTTGCCGTCACAGAAACCGGCATGGGACGCGTTGACGATAAATTTGCCAAAAACGTGGCGCAGGCACGCGGTACGCCGGGGGTGGAATGCCTGTCTCCACAGGTCCTGACCGGCGATAACGGTCTGACGCTGATTGAAAATGCGCCGTGGGGCGTGGTGGCCTCGGTGACGCCGTCTACCAACCCTGCCGCAACTGTTATCAACAACGCCATCAGCCTGATTGCCGCTGGCAACAGCGTGGTCTTCGCCCCGCATCCTGCGGCAAAAAAAGTCTCTCAGCGCGCCATTACGCTGCTTAACCAGGCGATTGTTGCCGCAGGCGGCCCGGCAAACCTGCTGGTGACCGTTGCCAATCCGGATATCGAAACCGCCCAGCGCCTGTTCAAGTACCCAGGCATCGGCCTGCTGGTGGTAACCGGCGGTGAAGCCGTAGTGGATGCTGCGCGTAAGCACACCAACAAGCGTCTGATTGCCGCCGGTGCGGGTAACCCGCCGGTGGTGGTGGATGAAACGGCCGACCTGGCCCGCGCGGCGCAGTCGATCGTCAAAGGCGCATCGTTTGATAACAACATCATCTGCGCCGATGAAAAAGTCCTGATCGTCGTGGATAGCGTTGCCGACGAACTGATGCGCCTGATGGAAAGCCAGCATGCGGTGAAACTGACTGTGGCTCAGGCCGAACAGCTGCAACCTGTGCTGCTGAAAAATATCGATGAGCGCGGTAAAGGCACGGTCAGTCGTGACTGGGTAGGTCGCGATGCAGGAAAAATCGCGGCGACGATTGGTCTGACCGTACCAGAGCAAACGCGGCTGTTATTCGTCGAAACCTCAGCGACGCATCCGTTTGCCGTCACCGAATTGATGATGCCGGTGTTGCCTGTCGTGCGGGTCGCCAGCGTCGATGAGGCCATTGAACTGGCGGTCAAGCTTGAAGGCGGCTGTCACCATACGGCGGCGATGCATTCGCGCAATATCGACAACATGAACCGCATGGCAAACGCCATTGATACCAGCATTTTCGTCAAGAACGGACCGTGTATTGCGGGGCTTGGGCTCGGCGGCGAAGGCTGGACCACGATGACCATTACCACACCAACCGGGGAAGGGGTGACCAGCGCGCGCACGTTTGTGCGTCTGCGTCGCTGTGTGTTGGTGGACGCCTTCAGAATTGTATAAGGAGTAAAAGGGATGGCGCACGACGAACAGCGTTGGCTGACACCCAGGCTGCTAAAAGCGGCAGCGCTATGTAACCAGACGCCTGCTGCGAGCGATTCGCCGCTGTGGCTGGGCGTTGATTTGGGAACCTGTGATGTGGTGTCGATGGTTGTCGACAGTGACGGACAGCCGGTTGCGGTTTGCCTGGACTGGGCCGATGTCGTGCGCGATGGCATCGTCTGGGATTTCTTCGGCGCGGTGACCCTCGTTCGTCGCCATCTCGATACGCTCGAACAACAGCTGGGTTGCCGCTTTACCCATGCGGCAACCTCGTTTCCACCGGGAACGGACCGGCGCATTTCGATCAACGTGCTGGAGTCTGCCGGACTTGAAGTGAGTCATGTGCTTGACGAACCGACCGCGGTGGCGGACCTGTTGCAGCTCGATAACGCTGGCGTGGTGGATATCGGGGGCGGTACCACCGGGATTGCCATTGTTAAACAGGGCAAAGTGATCTATTCCGCCGATGAAGCGACCGGCGGGCACCATATTTCCCTGACGCTCGCCGGGAACCGTCGCATCCAGTTGGAGGAAGCCGAGCAGTACAAGCGCAGCAATGGCAAAGAAATCTGGTCAGTGGTTAAGCCGGTCTACGAAAAGATGGCGGAAATCGTGGCTCACCATATAGCCGGACAGGGCGTCGCTGACTTGTGGCTGGCCGGTGGCTCCTGTATGCAGCCGGGCGTTGATGAACTGTTCCGTAAGCGTTTCCCGAAGCTGCAGGTGCATTTACCCCAGCACAGCCTGTTTATGACTCCGCTGGCGATTGCAAATAGCGGAAAAGAAAAAGCGGAAGGAATCTATGCAAGCTGAATTGCAGACCGCGCTCTTTCAGGCATTCGATACCCTGAATCTGCAACGCGTAAAAACGTTTAGCGTTCCACCGGTTACGTTATGTGGACTGGGAGCGCTGAGTACCTGTGGGCAGGAAGCAAAAGCGCGCGGACTGACGCATATGTTCGTCATGGTTGATCGTTTCCTGCATCAGGCGGGGATGACCGCTGCACTGGAGCGCAGCCTGGCGATGAAAGGCGTGGCGATGACGCTGTGGCCATGTCCGGCGGGCGAACCGTGCATTACGGACGTCTGCGCGGCGGTCGCGCAATTGCGTGAATCGAAGTGCGATAGCGTTGTGGCCTTCGGCGGCGGTTCCGTACTGGATGCCGCAAAGGCAGTCGCGTTGCTGGTGACCAACCCCACGCAGACGCTGGCTGACATGACGGAGCACAGCGTGTTGCGTGCGCGTCTGCCGCTGATTGCGGTGCCAACTACCGCCGGAACAGGCTCAGAAACCACTAACGTCACGGTGATTATCGACGCCGCGACAGGACTTAAACAAGTGCTGGCCCACGCACTGCTGATGCCGGATGTGGCGATCCTTGACGCCGCGCTGACGGAAGGTGTGCCCGCACACGTCACGGCGATGACCGGGATCGATGCGCTGACGCACGCCGTTGAAGCATATAGCGCGCTGAACGCGACGCCGTTTACCGACAGCCTGGCGATTGGCGCGATTGCGATGATCGGTAAATCGCTGCCGAAGGCCGTCGGCTACGGTCAGGATCTGGCGGCGCGGGAAAGCATGCTGCTGGCGTCCTGCATGGCGGGAATGGCGTTTTCCAGCGCGGGACTGGGCTTGTGTCATGCGATGGCGCACCAGCCGGGCGCTGCGCTGCATATCCCGCACGGACAGGCTAACGCCATGCTGCTGCCCACGGTAATGGGGTTCAACCGCATGGTGTGTCGTGAGCGCTTCAGTCATATCGGACGGGCGTTAACTAACAAGAGGTCGGACGATCGCGATGCCATCGACGCCGTCAGCGAGTTGATTAGTGAAGTGGGCCAGACAAAACGACTCTCTGACGTTGGGGCAAAGCCCGAGCATTACAGCGCATGGGCGCATGCCGCGCTGGAGGATATTTGTATTCGCAGTAACCCACGCACCGCCACGCAGGCCGACATTATCGCGTTGTATGCGACGGCACAATAAATACACATATGACAGGGAGTGAAGGTTATGGGAATTAACGAAATCATCATGTACATCATGATGTTCTTTATGCTGATTGCCGCCGTGGACAGGATCCTGTCGCAGTTCGGTGGTTCGGCGCGCTTCCTCGGTAAGTTCGGTAAGAGTATTGAGGGTTCGGGCGGCCAGTTTGAAGAAGGTTTCATGGCGATGGGCGCGCTGGGCCTGGCAATGGTCGGTATGACCGCGCTGGCACCCGTACTGGCGCATGTGCTTGGGCCGGTGATTATTCCGCTGTACGAAATGCTGGGCGCAAACCCGTCGATGTTTGCCGGAACGCTGCTGGCGTGCGATATGGGCGGCTTCTTCCTGGCGAAAGAACTGGCGGGCGGCGACGTTGCGGCGTGGCTGTACTCTGGCCTGATCCTCGGAGCGATGATGGGGCCGACGCTGGTCTTCTCCATTCCGGTTGCGCTGGGAATTATTGAACCGTCCGATCGTCGTTATCTGGCGCTGGGCGTGCTGGCCGGTATTGTCACCATTCCAGTTGGCTGTATTGCGGGTGGTTTGGTCGCGATGTACTCCGGCGTCGAAATCAATGGTCAGCCGGTGGAGTTCACCTTTGCGCTGATCCTGATGAACATGATCCCGGTGCTGATCGTGGCCGTGCTGGTGGCGCTGGGATTGAAATTCATCCCGGAAAAAATGATCAACGGCTTCCAGATCTTCGCGAAATTCCTCGTGGCGCTGATCACCCTCGGTCTGGCGGCTGCGGTGATCAAATTCCTGCTCGGCTGGGAGCTGATTCCGGGTCTTGATCCTATCTTCATGGCACCGGGAGACAGGCCGGGTGAAGTGATGCGCGCCATCGAAGTTATCGGTTCTATCTCCTGTGTGCTGCTGGGCGCCTACCCGATGGTGCTGCTGTTGACCCGCTGGTTTGAAAAACCGCTGATGAGCGTCGGCAACCTGTTAAACGTTAATAACATTGCGGCTGCGGGGATGGTCGCGACGCTGGCGAACAACATCCCGATGTTCGGCATGATGAAGAATATGGATACCCGCGGCAAAGTGATCAACTGTGCCTTTGCGGTCTCCGCGGCCTTTGCTCTGGGGGACCACTTAGGCTTCGCCGCTGCCAACATGAACGCGATGATCTTCCCAATGATTGTCGGCAAGTTGATCGGCGGTGTGACGGCGATTGGCGTGGCTATGCTGTTAGTACCGAAAGACGAAGATGTTCCGGCAACAGCAGACACTCATCCGGAGGCGCAATCGTGAATATTCGCCAGCTACTCAGCGTCGGTATCGATATCGGCACCACCACCACTCAGGTGATCTTCTCGCGCCTTGAGCTGGTCAACCGTGCGGCAGTGTCGCAGGTGCCGCGCTACGAATTCATCAAACGCGAAATTAGCTGGCAAAGCCCGGTGTTTTTTACCCCGGTTGATAAGCAGGGCGGGTTGAAAGAGGCCGAACTTAAGGCGCTGATCCTCGCCCAGTATCAGGCGGCGGGCATCAAGCCTGAGGCCGTCGATTCCGGTGCGATCATCATTACCGGAGAAAGCGCCAAAACCCGCAACGCACGACCCGCAGTGATGGCGCTCTCCCAGTCGCTGGGGGACTTTGTGGTTGCCAGCGCCGGCCCGCATCTGGAATCGGTGATTGCCGGTCAAGGCGCGGGAGTGCAAACCCTGTCCGAGCAAAAAATGTGCCGGGTACTGAATATCGACATCGGCGGCGGGACGTCGAACTACGTCCTGTTCGATGCCGGAAAGGTCAGCGGTTCGGCCTGCCTGAACGTTGGTGGAAGGCTTCTGGAAACGGACGGTCAGGGGCGAGTGGTGCATGCGCATCAACCGGGACAGATGATTGTTGATGACGTATTTGGTCCGGGCTTTGACGCCCGAGCCCTCAATGCGGCGCAGCTTGTTCAGGTGGCCCGACGGATGGCGGCGCTGATTGTGGAGGTGATTGACGGCACGCTTTCACCGCTGGCGCAGGCGATGATGCAAACCGGTTTACTGCCTGCGGGTGTGAAACCGGATGTGATTACGCTTTCAGGGGGAGTGGGCGAATGCTACCGCAACCAACCTGCCGATCCGTTCTGTTTTTCCGATATCGGGCCGCTCCTCGCCACGGCGCTGCATGAACATCCGCGTCTGCGTGAGATGAACGTGCAGTTCCCGGCGCAGACCGTGCGTGCCACGGTGATTGGTGCCGGTGCGCATACGCTGTCGCTTTCGGGCAGCACTATCTGGCTGGAAGGCGTGACGCTTCCGCTGCGCAATCTGCCGGTGGCGATTCCGGTTGATGAGGCTGATCTGGTTGCCGCCTGGCAGCAAGCGCTGATGCAACTCGATCTGGATCCGCAAACGGACGCCTACGTGCTGGCGCTACCCGGTTCGCTGCCGGTGCGCTACGCCGCGCTATTAACGGTGATTGATGCGCTGCTGGCCTTCGTCGCGCGCTATCCGAATCCGCATCCCCTGCTGGTGGTAGCCGAGCAGGATTTTGGTAAAGCCCTGGGCATGCTGTTACGCCCACAGTTACAGCAACACCCGCTGGCGGTCATCGATGAGGTGGTTGTCCGGGCGGGGGACTATATCGACATTGGTACGCCTCTTTTTGGCGGATCGGTTGTGCCGGTGACGGTGAAATCACTCGCATTTCCTTCCTGAGGGAACGACTTATGAAACTAAAGACCACATTGTTCGGCAATGTTTATCAGTTTAAGGATGTGAAAGAGGTGCTGGCAAAAGCCAACGAACTGCGTTCGGGGGATGTGCTGGCAGGGGTAGCTGCAACCAGTTCGCAGGAGCGCGTGGCGGCCAAGCAGGTGCTGTCAGAAATGACGGTGGCGGATATCCGCAATAACCCGGTGATTTCCTATGAAGAGGACTGCGTCACGCGTCTGATTCAGGATGACGTCAACGAAACGGCCTATAACCGCATCAAAAACTGGAGCATCAGCGAACTGCGCGAGTACGTGCTGAGCGATGAAACCTCCGTTGATGACATTGCGTTTACGCGTAAAGGGTTAACGTCGGAAGTGGTCGCCGCGGTAGCAAAAATCTGCTCTAACGCGGACCTGATCTACGGCGGTAAGAAAATGCCGGTGATCAAAAAGGCCAACACCACTATTGGTCTTCCTGGCACTTTCAGCTGCCGTTTACAGCCGAACGACACCCGTGATGACGTGCAGAGTATTGCGGCACAAATCTACGAGGGACTCTCCTTCGGTGCGGGCGATGCGGTAATTGGCGTAAACCCGGTAACGGATGATGTGGAAAACTTAAGCCGCGTACTGGATACCGTGTACGGCGTTATCGATAAGTTCAACATCCCGACCCAGGGCTGCGTACTGGCACACGTTACCACCCAGATCGAAGCGATTCGTCGCGGCGCGCCGGGCGGGCTGATTTTCCAGAGTATCTGCGGCAGCGAGAAAGGCTTAAAAGAGTTCGGCGTTGAGCTGGCTATGCTGGATGAAGCACGTGCAGTGGGCGCGGAGTTCAACCGCATCGCCGGTGAAAACTGCCTGTACTTCGAAACCGGACAAGGGTCTGCGCTCTCCGCAGGCGCTAACTTCGGTGCCGATCAGGTGACGATGGAAGCGCGTAACTACGGGCTGGCGCGTCACTACGATCCGTTTCTGGTGAACACCGTGGTGGGCTTTATCGGGCCGGAGTATCTGTACAACGATCGTCAGATTATTCGCGCGGGTCTGGAAGATCACTTTATGGGCAAGCTGAGTGGCATCTCAATGGGCTGCGACTGCTGCTACACCAACCATGCTGATGCTGACCAGAACCTCAACGAAAACCTGATGATTCTGCTCGCCACCGCTGGCTGCAACTACATCATGGGCATGCCGCTCGGTGACGACATCATGCTCAACTATCAGACCACCGCCTTTCACGATACCGCCACCGTCCGTCAGTTGCTGAATTTACGGCCGTCGCCGGAGTTTGAAAGCTGGCTGGAAACCATGGGCATTATGGCAAACGGTCGCCTGACCAAACGGGCGGGCGATCCGTCACTGTTCTTCTGATGACGCGGGGATGACACACGATGGATCAAAAACAGATTGAAGAAATTGTACGCAGCGTTATGGCGTCAATGGGAGAGTCGCAGCCGCAGGCGCAAGCGTCGTCACCTGAAGAGAAATGTAGCACTGCGCAGTGTGCTGCACCAACGGGTGAAAGCTGTGCAATGGATTTAGGCTCAGCCGAGGCCAAAGCGTGGATTGGCGTTGAGAACCCGCACCGCGCAGAGGTGTTGATCGAGCTGCGCCGCAGCACCGCCGCGCGTGTATGTACCGGCCGTGCCGGTCCACGCCCGCGCACTCAGGCGCTGCTGCGTTTCCTGGCCGATCACTCGCGTTCAAAAGACACGGTGTTGAAAGAAGTGCCCGAAGAGTGGGTAAAAGCCCAGGGGCTGCTGGAAGTACGCTCGGAAATCAGTGACAAAAACCTGTACCTGACGCGCCCGGATCTGGGGCGTCGTCTGAGTGCGGAAGCCATTGAAGCGCTGAAATCACAGTGTGTAATGAACCCGGATGTGCAGGTGATTATCTCTGATGGCCTGTCTACCGACGCCATCACCGCCAACTACGAAGAGATCCTGCCGCCGCTGTTGTCGGGCTTAAAACAGGCCGGATTGAAGGTTGGGACGCCGTTCTTTGTTCGCTATGGTCGCGTGAAAATCGAAGATCAGATCGGCGAACTGCTTGGTTCGAAAGCGGTGATCCTGCTGGTTGGGGAACGTCCGGGCCTTGGCCAGTCTGAAAGCCTTTCCTGCTATGCCGTCTATTCGCCGCGCGTGGCGACGACCGTTGAAGCTGACCGTACCTGTATCTCGAATATTCATCAGGGCGGTACGCCACCGGTTGAAGCGGCGTCGGTGATTGTGGATTTGGCCAGGCGCATGCTGGAGCAAAAAGCATCCGGCATCAATATGACCCGTTAAGGAGGCATCATGCCAGCATTAGATTTGATTAGACCTTCAGTCACCGCAATGCGCGTGATTGCCTCGGTAAATGACGGTTTTGCCCGTGAACTTAAATTACCGCCACATATACGTAGCCTTGGACTCATCACAGCAGATTCTGATGACGTGGCGTATATTGCCGCAGACGAAGCGACAAAACAGGCAATGGTCGAAGTGGTTTATGGCCGCTCGCTGTATGCCGGCGCGGCGCACAGCCCCTCTCCAACCTCGGGCGAAGTGCTGATTATGCTCGGAGGGCCAAACCCGGCCGAAGTTCGCGCAGGTCTGGACGCGATGGTGGCCAATATTGAAAGCGGTGCGGCGTTCCAGTGGGCAAATGACGCAGAAGATACCGCTTTCCTGGCGCATGTGGTTTCGCGTACCGGGTCGTATCTCTCGGCGACCGCAGGATGCCGACCTGGCGATCCGATGGCGTATCTGGTGGCGCCGCCGCTGGAGGCGACGTTGGGTATTGATGCTGCGCTGAAATCTGCTGATGTGCAGATTGTCACCTATGTGCCGCCACCGTCAGAAACCAACTATTCGGCCGCGTTTTTGACCGGTAGCCAGGCTGCCTGTAAAGCCGCCTGTAACGCCTTTGCCGATGCCGTGCTGGATATTGCCCGTAATCCAGTCCAGCGCGCGTAAGAGAGGTAGTGATGATCAATGCACTGGGATTACTGGAAGTGGATGGCATGGTGGCTGCCGTCGACGCGGCAGATGCCATGTTGAAAGCCGCTAACGTGCGTCTGCTGAGCCACGAAGTGCTCGATCCTGGCCGGCTGACGCTGGTGGTGGAAGGCGATCTGGCTGCGTGCCGCGCAGCGCTGGATGCAGGCAGCGCTGCCGCAGCGCGTACAGGCCGTGTTATCAGCCGTAAGGAAATAGGCCGGCCGGACGATGACACCCAGTGGCTGATCGGCGGTTTTACGCGCCAGCCGAAGAAACCAGAACAGAAGCCAGAAGTGAAAACAGAGGTAAATCCGCAGAAGACGCAGGATGCCCCGTTGACGTCTGAATCCTCTGAGCAACTTCTGACGCTGTTGGCATCGGTCCGTCAAGGAATGACGGCAGGGGAAGTGGCTGCCCACTTTGGCTGGTCACTGGATGAAGCCAGAAAGGCGCTGGAACAGCTCTTTTCTCACGGAGCGTTGCGTAAACGCAGTAGTCGCTATCGCTTAAAAAATTAACCTGTCGGAGGGCCGGGGGCTTCGTGGAGGCTTCCGGCTTAAAAGATCATGAAAAAGACCCGAACTGCAAACCTGCACCATCTTTATCATGAAGCATTACCCGAAGACGTTAAACTTACGCCGAAAGTGGAGGTGGACAACGTTCATCAGCGGCGCACAACGGATGTGTATGAGCATGCGCTGACGATTACCGCCTGGCAGCAAATCTACGACCAGCTGCATCCGGGAAAATTTCATGGCGAGTTCACGGAAATCCTGCTCGACGATATTCAGGTTTTCCGTGAATACACCGGACTGGCGCTGCGTCAGTCATGTCTTGTCTGGCCGAACTCGTTCTGGTTTGGTATTCCGGCCACGCGCGGCGAACAGGGATTTATCGGCACCCAGTGTCTGGGTAACGCTGAAATTGCCACCCGCCCGGGCGGGACGGAGTTTGAACTGAGTACGCCAGATGATTACACCATTCTGGGCGTCGTTATTTCGGAAGAGGCGATTGCCCGTCAGGCCAACTTCCTGCATAACCCGGAAAGGGTGATGCATATGCTGCGTAACCAGTCGGCGCTGGAAGTGAAAGAACAACACAAAGCTGCTCTATGGGGCTTTGTGCAGCAGGCGCTGGCGACATTTAGCGAGAATCCGGTAAACCTCCATCAACCTGCGGTACGCAAAGTGCTGGGCGATAACCTGCTGCTGGCGATGGGCACAATGCTGGAAGAAGCGCAGCCGATAATCACGGCCGAGAGTATCAGCCATCAGAGCTATCGTCGCCTGCTGTCGCGTGCGCGCGAATATGTGCTGGAAAATATGTCAGAGCCGCTGACCGTACTTGACCTGTGTAATCAGTTGCACGTCAGCCGTCGGACGCTGCAAAACGCCTTTCATACGATACTCGGAATTGGTCCGAATGCCTGGTTAAAACGTATTCGTCTGAACGCCGTGCGTCGCGAGCTGATAAGCCCGTGGTCGCAAAGCGTGACGGTAAAAGACGCCGCCATGCAGTGGGGATTCTGGCATCTGGGGCAGTTTGCCACTGACTATCAGCAATTGTTTGCGGAGAAACCGTCGTTGACGCTGCATCAGCGTATGCGCCAGTGGGCGTGATGACATTATTGTGCCGGATACGACGATTTGCGCCTTATCCAGCCTGCGGGGCGGTGCCTCAGTCGTTGCAGGCCTGATAAGGCGCTAGCCGTCATCAGGTCAGGTAAACTACACCCAGTCGCGGATCTGAATAAACTCGCTAAGGGCAGCTTCCGGGCTGTTCGCTTCCGGCTGCCAGTCATATTCCCAGCGCACCAGCGGCGGCATCGACATTAAAATCGACTCCGTGCGCCCGCCGGTCTGCAGGCCGAACAGCGTCCCACGATCCCACACCAGATTAAATTCCACGTAGCGCCCCCGACGGTAGAGCTGGAACTCACGTTCGCGCACGCCATAGTTGGTGTTTTTACGGCGTTCGACAATCGGCAGGTACGCGTCGGTATAGCCTTCACCCACCGCGCGCATAAAGCTGAACGCGGTATCAAAATCCGGCGTGTTGAGATCGTCAAAGAACAGCCCGCCGATGCCGCGCTGCTCGTCGCGGTGCTTCAGGTAAAAGTAGTCGTCGCACCACTTTTTAAATTTCGGATAGACGTCTTCGCCAAACGGCAGGCAAAGATCCCGCGCGGTGGTGTGCCAGTGCACGGCATCCTCTTCGAAGCCGTAATAGGGCGTTAAGTCGAAACCGCCGCCGAACCACCAGACCGGGTCGGCGCCCGGTTTTTCCGCAATGAAAAAGCGCACGTTGGCGTGGCTGGTCGGCACAAACGGGTTGTGCGGATGCACCACCAGCGAGACGCCCATCGCCTCGAAGCTGCGGCCTGCGAGCTCGGGACGATGTGCCGTCGCAGACGCAGGCATGGCGTCGCCGTGAACGTGGGAAAAATTCACGCCCGCCTGTTCGAAGATGCCGCCGTTTCGCAGCACGCGGCTGCGCCCGCCGCCTCCGGCCTCGCGCTGCCAGGTATCTTCCTGAAATTCACCGCCGTCTGCGGCGGCCAGTTTCTGGCAGATTTCATCCTGCAGCTGCAGCAGGAAGGTTTTGACCAGTTGAGCATCGGGTTTCATTAACGTTTCCTGGAGTGCGCTTTTTGGTTATCGAACCAGTTGAAGTAACTGATAATGCCGGAGGCGATGGCGTTGGCGATCTTCTGACGAAACGCCGTGGTGCCGAGGAGTCGCTCCTCTTCCGGGTTGGTAATGAAGGAGGTTTCCACCAGCACGGACGGGATGGACGGTGATTTCAGCACCACGAACGCTGCCTGCTCGGTGCCTTTACTGTGCAGACGGTGCACTGGCTTAATCTTCTTCAGAATATGCGAGCCGAGCGTCAGGCTGTTTTTGATCGTATCCGTCTGCACAAGGTCGAACAGCACCTGCTGTAGCAGGTGGTCTTTGTCGGTGGCTTTCTTCCCGGCGACTTCATCCGCCCGGTTTTCGCGGTCGGAGAGGTATTTCGCCATGGCGCTACTGGCGCCACGGTTGGAAAGCGCAAACACCGAGGCACCGGCCGCAGAAGGGTTGGTAAAGCCGTCGGCGTGGATCGACATAAACAGATCCGCCCCGTGCTGGTGGGCGATCTCTACGCGGTCATACAGCGGAATAAAGGTATCGCCAGAGCGCGTCAGACGGGCGTCAATGCCGTTACTGCGTAAAATTGCGCGCACATTTTTTGCAATTGCCAGCACGACGTGTTTTTCTTTCGACCCGTTTTTGCCGATGGCGCCGGTATCAATGCCGCCGTGCCCTGGGTCGAGCATCACCAGACGCTTCGCGCCCGGCTTTTTGGCTTTCGGTTTGCTGTGTCCGTTACTGGTTTTGAGCGTGCTCTCGTCTTTCGCCTGAGCCTGCTTTGCGATGCCCGTTAACGTTAAGGCCGCCAGCCCCGCTTTGAGAACCTGACGACGCGATGTGAGTGCTTTTAATGGTTTGAATGTGCTCATGCGGCCTGAATACTAAAAAATGGGGTCCTGGTGTTATATCGTATCGTGTTTCCCGTTACGACAGTCCATATTGAGAATTGTTTTACTTTTCATTTCAATACGTGACAAAGTGACATTATGCCAAATTTTGGCGAGATTTTCCCCGGTTATTGGCTAAAGGCGTGCTTCGCGCCATAATCACTGTTTTTAAACCCGAAAAGGCGGTTAATACCATGGAGATACGCGTTTTTCGCCAGGAAGATTTCGAAGAGGTGATCACCCTTTGGGAGCGCTGCGATCTGCTGCGTCCGTGGAACGATCCGGAAATGGATATCGAACGTAAGGTGAATCACGACGTCAGTCTATTTCTGGTCGCGGAAGTTAATGGCGAGGTTGTGGGGACGGTAATGGGCGGTTACGACGGCCACCGCGGCTCGGCCTATTATCTGGGCGTTCACCCGGAATACCGTGGCCGCGGCATTGCCAATGCGCTGCTGAACCGACTTGAGAAGAAGCTGATCGCCCGCGGCTGCCCAAAAATCCAGATCATGGTGCGGGAAGATAACGACGTCGTGCTGGGCATGTATGAGCGTCTGGGCTATGAACATGCTGACGTGCTGACTTTGGGCAAGCGTCTGATCGAAGATGAAGAGTACTGAGATCCATCCGGCTGACTTTGACGCGCAGGGCCGCGTCAGGCTGCCCTTTTTATTCTGGTGCGTTCTGCTGCTCCAGGCCCGGACCTGGGTGCTGTTTGTGATGGCCGCCGCGTCGCGCGGGCAGGGCGACACGCTGTTGAATCTCTTTTACCCCGATCACGACGCCTTCTGGCTCGGACTACTGCCGGGCGTACCGGCGGTGGTGGCGTTTTTGTGCAGCGGCCGGCGGCAGGCGATCCCGCGTTTGTGGCGCGCGCTTCGCGGGCTGCTGATCCTTGCCCAGATTGCGCTGCTCTTCTGGCAGCCGGTACTCTGGTGGTACGGTGAACCGCTAACGGGCATCGGTATTGCGCTGGTGGTTGCCGATATTGTGGCGCTGCTGTGGCTGCTGACGAATCCGCGTCTTCGCGCCTGTTTTGCGCCTCAGGATGATTAATCCGGCACTTTTTGCCGATGTCGCACTCCAACAAGCGTTGATTTAATTAGAAAGGACGTTTCAATGAAATCGCTGCGTTTACTTTTATGCGCTCTCCCGCTGGCGTTGACCGGCTGTTCGACGCTCTCCTCCATTAACTGGTCCGCCGCGTATCCGTGGAACTGGTTTGGCTCATCAACGGAAGTGACCGAGCAGGGCGTGGGGAAAATTACCGCCGCGACGGCGCTGGATCAGAATGCTATTCAGGATGCGCTCAGCAGCGATTACCGTCTGCGCAGCGGCATGAAAACGGAGAATGGCAATATTGTTCGCTATTACGAAGCGCTGAAGGGCGACAAGCTGGCGCTGGTGATCAACGGTGACAAAGGCACGGTAAACCGAATTGCCGTCATGGATGAAGATATTCCGACCGCCAGCGGCGTGAAAGTCGGGACCCCGTTTAGCGATCTTTATAAGCAGGCCTTTGGCAACTGCTCCAGCGCGCCATCCGACGATGAAGTGGCGGTGGAGTGTAAGGCGGAAGGCAGCCAGCACATCAGCTATATTTTTACCGGCACCTGGAGCGGCCCGGAAGGGTTGATGCCGTCTGACGACACGCTGAAGAGCTGGAAAGTGAGCAAAATACTCTGGAAGCAGTAATTTGCGTCTGAACAAACCGCCTCGCTGAAATCCGGGTATAATAGCCGCCATCAATGCCACGCTGACGTGGCATCTTTATTTCAGGAGGAGCGATGTCTCAGGTTCAGAGTGGCATTTTGCCAGAACATTGCCGCGCGGCGATTTGGATTGAAGCCAATGTCAAAGGGGACGTGGATGCCCTGCGTGCGGCCAGCAAAGCGTTTATTGATAAACTGGCGACCTTCCAGGCCAAATTCCCGGAAGCCCACCTCGGCGCCGTTGTTGCGTTTGGCAATAACGTCTGGCGTCAGCTGAGCGGCGGCGAAGGGGCGGAAGAGCTGAAGGACTTCATCCCTTACGGCAAAGGCCTGGCTCCGGCGACCCAGTACGACGTGCTGATCCACATTCTTTCTCTGCGTCACGACGTGAACTTCTCCGTTGCCCAGGCGGCGGTGGCGGCCTTTGGCGACAGCATTGAAGTGCAGGAAGAGGTTCACGGCTTCCGCTGGGTGGAAGAGCGCGATCTGAGCGGCTTCGTCGACGGGACGGAAAACCCGGCGGGTGAAGAGGTTCGTCGCGACGTGGCGGTGATTAAAGACGGCGTGGACGCGGGCGGCAGCTACGTGTTCGTGCAGCGCTGGGAGCACAACCTCAAGCAGCTTAACCGCATGAGCGTGCACGACCAGGAGATGATGATTGGTCGTACTAAAGAAGCCAACGAAGAGATCGACGGCGATGACCGTCCCGTTACCTCGCACCTGACCCGCGTTGACCTCAAAGAAGACGGCAAAGGGCTGAAGATTGTTCGTCAGAGCCTGCCGTACGGTACCGCAAGCGGCACGCACGGCCTCTACTTCTGCGCCTACTGCGCGCGCCTGTATAACATTGAGCAGCAGCTACTGAGCATGTTCGGCGATACCGACGGCAAGCGCGACGCCATGCTGCGCTTCACCAAACCGGTGACCGGCGGCTACTACTTTGCGCCGTCCGTTGAGCGTCTGCTGGCGCTTTAATAGCCTTTCTCCCTCTCCCTGTGGGAGAGGGCTGGGGTGAGGGCATCAGGCCGCGCCCCTTATTCCCTTTTCTGCTTCTAAATCACCAAACGGTATATAAAACCGTTACTCCTTTCATCCCCGTTATAAATATTATGACTATAAGATAGTCATCACATTTATAAGGGTGCGCAATGGCCGTTACTGTACTAAAAAAAGGAACTCTGGCGCTGGCAGGTTTACTGCTGGTGGCACAGGCGCAGGCGACTGAACTGTTAAACAGTTCGTATGACGTCTCCCGCGAGCTGTTTGCCGCCCTTAACCCACCGTTCGAACAGCAGTGGGCGAAAGACAATAACGGCGATAAGCTGACCATCAAGCAGTCCCACGCCGGGTCGTCCAAGCAGGCGCTGGCGATTTTGCAGGGCCTGAAAGCGGATGTGGTGACCTACAACCAGGTCACTGACGTGCAGATTCTGCACGACAAAGGCAAGCTGCTTCCGGCCGACTGGCAGAGCCGTCTGCCGAACAACAGCTCGCCGTTCTACTCCACCATGGGCTTCCTGGTGCGTAAGGGCAACCCGAAGAATATCCACGACTGGAGCGACCTGGTCCGTTCCGACGTGAAGCTGATTTTCCCAAACCCAAAAACCTCCGGTAACGCGCGTTATACCTATTTAGCCGCGTGGGGCGCGGCGGACAAGGCTGACGGTAACGATAAAGCCAAAACCGAGCAGTTCATGACCCAGTTCCTGAAAAACGTCGAAGTGTTTGATACCGGCGGCCGCGGGGCGACCACGACCTTCGCAGAACGCGGTCTCGGCGATGTGCTGATCAGCTTTGAATCGGAAGTGAATAACATCCGCAAACAGTACGAAGCGCAGGGCTTCGAGGTGGTTATCCCGAAAACCAACATTCTGGCCGAATTCCCGGTCGCATGGGTGGATAAAAACGTGCAGGCAAACGGTACCGAGAAAGCGGCAAAAGCCTATCTCAACTACCTGTACAGCCCGCAGGCGCAGACCATCATTACCGATTACTACTACCGCGTGAACAACCCGGACGTAATGAACAAACTGAAAGATAAATTCCCGCAGACCGCGCTGTTCCGCGTGGAAGATCATTTTGGCTCCTGGCCAGACGTGATGAAAACGCATTTTGCCAGCGGCGGTGAGTTAGACAAACTGCTGGCGGCGGGGCATAAGTAATGTTTGCAGTATCGACAAAACGCGTGCTGCCGGGCTTTACCTTAAGCCTCGGGACCAGCCTGCTGTTCGTCTGCCTGATCCTGCTGTTGCCGCTCAGCGCGCTGGTGATGCAGCTTGCGCAGATGAGCTGGGCGCAGTACTGGGACGTGGTCACCAACCCGCAGGTGGTGGCGGCCTATAAGGTGACGCTGCTGTCGGCGTTTGTCGCCTCCATTTTTAACGGCGTGTTTGGCCTGCTGATGGCGTGGATTTTAACCCGCTATCGCTTCCCGGGCCGTACGCTGCTTGACGCCCTGATGGATCTGCCGTTTGCGCTGCCGACGGCGGTGGCGGGCTTAACCCTCGCGTCGCTCTTCTCCGTGAACGGGCTGTACGGCGAGTGGCTGGCGAAATTTGACATCAAGGTGACCTATACCTGGCTCGGTATCGCGGTGGCGATGGCCTTTACCAGCATCCCGTTTGTGGTCCGTACCGTGCAGCCGGTGCTGGAAGAGCTGGGTCCGGAATACGAAGAAGCGGCGGAAACGCTGGGCGCCACGCGCTGGCAGAGCTTCCGCAAGGTGGTGCTGCCGGAGCTCTCTCCGGCGCTGATGGCGGGCGTCGCGCTGTCGTTTACCCGCAGCCTTGGTGAGTTCGGCGCCGTGATTTTTATCGCCGGGAACATCGCCTGGAAAACGGAAGTGACCTCGCTGATGATTTTCATCCGTTTGCAGGAGTTTGATTATCCGGCGGCGAGCGCAATTGCCTCGGTGATCCTGGCGGCCTCGCTGCTGCTGCTGTACTCAATTAACACTCTGCAAAGTCGCTTTGGTCGACGTGTGGTAGGTCACTGATGGCGGAAGTTACGCAATTGAAGCGATACGATGCACCCCGCATCAACTGGGGTAAATGGTTTCTGATTGGGGCGGGCGTGCTGGTTTCCGCCCTCATTCTCGTCGTGCCGACGGTTTATATCTTCGTTCAGGCGTTCAGCAAGGGCCTGATGCCCGCGCTGGAAAACCTGGCAGACCCGGATATGCTGCATGCTATCTGGTTGACCGTAATGATTGCGTTGATCACCGTGCCGGTGAACCTCGTGTTCGGGACTCTGCTGGCCTGGCTGGTGACGCGCTTTAACTTCCCGGGACGTCAGCTGCTGCTGACCCTGCTGGATATTCCTTTCGCCGTATCGCCGGTGGTGGCGGGTCTGGTGTACCTGCTCTTTTACGGCTCCAACGGTCCGCTTGGCGGCTGGCTGGATGCGCATAACCTGCAGATCATGTTCGCCTGGCCGGGTATGGTGCTGGTTACCATCTTCGTGACCTGTCCATTTGTGGTGCGTGAGCTGGTGCCGGTGATGTTAAGCCAGGGGAGCAACGAAGACGAAGCGGCGGTGCTGCTGGGGGCTTCGGGCTGGCAGATGTTCCGCCGCGTGACGCTGCCGAATATTCGCTGGGCGCTGCTTTACGGCGTGGTGCTGACCAACGCCCGCGCGATTGGGGAGTTCGGGGCCGTTTCCGTTGTTTCCGGTTCCATTCGCGGTGAAACCCTGTCGCTGCCGCTACAGATTGAATTGCTGCAGCAGGACTACAACACCATCGGCGCGTTTACTGCCGCAGCGTTGCTGACGCTGATGGCCATTTTGACCCTGTTTTTGAAGAGTGTGGTGCAGTGGCGTTTAGAAAATCAGGAAAAACGTCAGCATCAGGAGGGAAATCATGAGCATTGAGATTGCCAATATTAAGAAGTCTTTTGGTCGCACCCAGGTGCTGAATGATATCTCGCTGGATATCCCTTCCGGACAAATGGTGGCGCTGCTGGGGCCGTCTGGCTCGGGTAAAACTACGCTGCTGCGTATTATCGCCGGGCTTGAGCATCAGACCAGCGGGCATATCCGCTTTCACGGCACCGACGTGAGCCGCCTGCATGCCCGCGATCGTAAAGTAGGTTTTGTGTTCCAGCATTACGCGCTGTTCCGCCACATGACCGTGTTCGACAACATCGCGTTTGGCCTGACCGTGCTGCCGCGTCGCGAGCGCCCGGATGCGGCAACCATTAAGGCGAAGGTGACCAAACTGCTGGAGATGGTGCAGCTGGCTCATCTGGCGGATCGTTTCCCGGCCCAGCTGTCCGGCGGGCAGAAACAGCGTGTGGCGCTGGCGCGTGCGCTGGCCGTTGAGCCGCAAATTCTGCTGCTGGATGAACCTTTCGGCGCGCTGGATGCACAGGTGCGTAAAGAGCTGCGCCGCTGGCTGCGTCAGCTCCATGAAGAGCTGAAATTCACCAGCGTCTTCGTAACCCATGACCAGGAAGAGGCGATGGAAGTCGCGGATCGCGTGGTGGTCATGAGCCAGGGCAACATTGAGCAGGTTGACGAGCCTGAACAGCTCTGGCGCGAACCGGCGACCCGCTTCGTGCTGGAGTTTATGGGCGAGGTAAACCGTCTTCAGGGTACTATTCGCGGTGGGCAGTTCCACGTGGGCGCGCACCGCTGGCCGCTGGGCTATACCTCCGCGCATCAGGGACCGGTCGATCTGTTCCTGCGTCCGTGGGAAGTGGACGTGAGCCGCCGAACCAGCCTGGATTCACCGCTGCCGGTGCAGGTGCTGGAAGCTAGCCCTAAAGGTCACTACACCCAATTGGTGGTACAGCCCCTGGGCTGGTATACCGAGCCGCTGACCGTGGTCATGCGCGACGACGTACCGCCGCACCGGGGAGAGCGCCTGTTTGTCGGACTGCAGCATGCCCGTATCTATCACGGCAAGGAGCGCATCGAGACGCGCGAGGATATTGCTCTGGCGGAGTCAGCCTGATAGGTTATTAGGATGTTTATCGCCCGGTGGCGCTGTGCTTACCGGGCCTACAGTTATCACTGCGTCTTGTAGGCCGGGATCGCTGCGCGCGCCCGGCTTTTTTATTGAGTAAAAAACGTGAATACACTCGAAAACACCATCGGCAACACGCCTCTGGTCAAGCTTCAGCGCATGGGGCCAGACAACGGCAGCGAAATCTGGGTCAAACTCGAAGGCAATAACCCGGCGGGGTCGGTGAAAGACCGCGCGGCGCTGTCGATGATTGTCCAGGCCGAAAAGCGCGGCGAGATTAAGCCGGGCGACGTGCTGATTGAAGCCACCAGCGGGAACACGGGTATCGCGCTGGCGATGATTGCGGCGCTGAAAGGCTATCGCATGAAGCTGCTGATGCCGGACAACATGAGTCAGGAGCGCCGCGCCGCGATGCGTGCCTACGGAGCCGAGCTGATTCTGGTGACCAAAGAGCAGGGGATGGAAGGCGCGCGCGACCTGGCGTTAGAAATGGCCGAGCGCGGCGAAGGTAAACTGCTCGATCAGTTTAATAACCCGGACAACCCGTACGCGCACTACACCACCACCGGCCCGGAAATCTGGCAGCAAACCGACGGGCGTATCACCCATTTTGTCTCCAGCATGGGCACTACCGGCACCATTACCGGGGTATCGCGTTTTCTGCGCGAGCAGGATAAAGCCGTCACCATTGTCGGCCTGCAGCCGGAAGAGGGGAGCAGCATTCCGGGCATTCGCCGCTGGCCGGCGGAGTATATGCCCGGCATCTTTAATGCGCAGCTTGTGGACCAGGTGCTGGATCTTCACCAGCGCGAGGCGGAAAATACCATGCGTGAGCTGGCCGTGCGCGAAGGCATCTTCTGCGGCGTCAGCTCGGGCGGCGCGGTAGCGGGTGCGATTCGGGTAGCAAAGGCAAATCCGGGCGCGGTGGTGGTGGCGATTATTTGCGATCGCGGCGATCGCTATCTGTCTACCGGCGTCTTTGGTGAAGAGAGTTATTCGCAGGGGGCGGGGATTTAAGCGTCATGGAGATGATTCTATTCCGGGATAATACCCGGGCGCAGCAAACCGATATTGTCGCCGTGCAGTCGCAGGTGGTTTACGGCAGCGTGGGGAACAGCATTGCGGTACCGAATATTCGTACCCACAGGCTGAACGTTACCGCCGTGCCGACGGTACTGTTTAGCAACACGCCGCACTACGACACATTTTATGGTGGAGTGATCCCCGACGAGTGGTTCAGCGGCTACCTTAAGGCGCTGGAAGAGCGCGAGATCCTGCGCGAGCTTAAAGCGGTCACCACCGGCTATATGGGCAGTGCCAGCCAGATCGTTCTGCTGGCGCAGTGGCTGAAGGCGGTCAAAGCGCAGCATCCCGACCTGCTGGTGCTTGTCGACCCGGTTATCGGCGATATCGACAGCGGAATGTACGTGAAGCCCGAGATCCCCGAAGCGTATCGGGAGCACCTGCTGCCGCTGGCGCAGGGGATTACGCCAAACGTCTATGAACTGGAAGTGTTAAGCGGCAAACCGTGCCGCACGCCGGAAAGCGCCATCGCGGCGGCACAGGGACTGCTCTCTGACAGCCTGAAGTGGGTGGCGATCACCAGCGCGCCGGTCGCTGACGACCCGCAAAACATCCACGTGGTGCTGGTGACGAATGAAGGCGTGACCGTCAGCGCGCATCCGCGGGTAGAAACCAATCTGAAAGGGACGGGAGACCTGTTCTGTTCAGAGCTGGTGAGCGGCATTGTTGAGGGGAAAACCGTTGCCGATGCCATTCGCATGGCCGGCGATCGGGTGACGGACGTGATGCTTTATACCCAGTCGAAAGGCTACGACGAGCTCATTCTTCCCGCATAAACAAAAATGGCGCCCGAAGGCGCCATTTTTCTGTGCGGCAAGAATTACTTCTTGATGCGGATAACCGGGGTTTCACCCACGGTGACGCTGCCAGACAGTTTGATCAGTTCTTTGATTTCGTCCATGTTGGAGATAACAACCGGCGTCAGGGTAGACTTGGCTTTTTCTTCCAGCAGTGGCAGATCGAATTCAATCACCGGGTCGCCAACTTTCACACGCTGGCCTTCTTCCGCGATACGTTTGAAGCCTTCGCCTTTCAGTTCAACGGTGTCGATACCGAAGTGAACGAACAGTTCGATACCGCTATCAGATTCGATAGAGAACGCATGGTTGGTTTCAAAAATTTTACCGATGGTGCCGTCAACTGGAGCAACCATTTTGTTGCCAGTTGGTTTGATAGCGATGCCATCACCAACGATTTTCTCAGCAAACACTACATCCGGCACGTCTTCGATGTTGACGATCTCGCCGGAGAGCGGAGCAACAATCTCAATAGTTCCGGAGTCTTTTTTATCATCAGAAACCAGAGATTTCAGTTTATCGAACAAACCCATGATCTTCTCCTAAGCAGTAAATTGGGCCGCATCTCGTGGATTAGCAGATTGTTTTTTCTTCAATGAACTTGTTAACCAGCGTCATTAACTCGTCCGTTGTCGGTTGAGCAAGAGCCTGCTCTGCTAATACCTTCGCATCTTCGAAGTTCGTGTTACGGATAATCTTCTTAATGCGCGGGATGGAAATGGCGCTCATAGAGAATTCGTCCAGACCCATACCCAGCAACAGAAGTGTAGCACGTTCGTCGCCTGCAAGCTCACCACACATGCCAGTCCATTTACCTTCTGCATGAGAAGCATCAATAACTTGCTTGATCAAGTTCAGTACGGACGGTGACATTGGCTGGTAGAGATGTGAAATCATATCATTACCACGGTCAACTGCCAGGGTGTACTGCGTTAAATCATTGGTACCGATACTAAAGAAATCAACTTCTTTGGCTAAATGACGCGCAATGGTCGCCGCCGCCGGTGTTTCCACCATCACGCCGATCTCGATTGACTCGTCAAACGCTTTACCTTCGTCACGCAGTTCCTGTTTGTAGATTTCGATCTCTTTCTTCAGTGCACGCACTTCTTCAACAGAGATGATCATCGGGAACATGATGCGCAGTTTACCGAAAGCAGAGGCACGCAGGATCGCACGAACCTGGTCACGCAGGATCTCTTTACGATCCATCGCGATACGCACGGCACGCCAGCCCAGGAACGGGTTCTCTTCTTTCGGGAAGTTCATGTACGGCAGCTCTTTGTCGCCACCGATGTCCATGGTACGGACGATAACCGCCTGAGAGCCACACGCTTCAGCCACGGCTTTGTAAGCAGCAAACTGCTCTTCTTCCGTTGGCAGCGCGTCGCGGTCCATGAACAGGAATTCTGTACGATAGAGACCGACACCTTCCGCACCGTTGCGCTCAGCGCCATCAACGTCGCGGACGGTACCGATGTTTGCGCACACTTCAACCTGATGGCCGTCCAGGGTGATGGCTGGCAGGTCTTTCAGCTTAGCGAGTTCCGCTTTTTCAGTCGCAACCTGCTCCTGAACCGCGCGCAGTTTATCGATCTCTTCATTGGTTGGGTTGACGTAAACCAGATTGTTTACGGCATCCAGAATCAGATAGTCGCCATTTTTCACCTGAGAGGTGACGCTACCGGTACCCACGATGGCAGGCAGTTCCAGAGAACGAGCCATGATAGAGGTGTGGGAGGTACGGCCGCCCGCGTCGGTGATGAAACCGAGGACCTTTTTCAGGTTCAGCTGTGCGGTTTCAGACGGGGTGAGGTCAGCGGCAACCAGGATCACTTCATCCTGAATCGCGCTCAGGTCGATGATGGCCAGGCCCAGGATGTTGCGCAGCAGGCGCTTACCGATGTCACGTACGTCAGCCGCACGCTCTTTCAGGTATTCATCATCCAGTTCTTCCAGGGCAGTTGCCTGACCTTCGATAACTTCATGCGCAGCCGCGTCGGCCGTCATGCCTTTATCTTTAATCAGGGCTATGATTTCCTGCTCCAGCTCCTCATCTTCGAGCAGCATGATGTGCCCTTCGAAGATGGCTTCTTTTTCTTCACCGAAAGTTTCGCCAGCTTTAGTTTTGATTGCTTCCAGTTGCGCAGATGCCTTGGCACGACCGCTCAGAAAACGTTCAACTTCCTGATCAACCTTGTCGGCAGAAATTTTTTTCCGGTCGATGACGATCTCGTCTTCTTTCAGCAGCAGTGCCTTGCCGAAAGCGATACCCGGGGATGCTAAAATGCCTGAAATCATAACCCTACCTTACTTGTGACTGATATTTAAAAGAACCCGGAAACTTACTCGAGCTCAGCCATCAGTTTAACCAGATGCTCAACTGCTTTCTGCTCGTCTTCACCTTCTGCAGAGATGGTGACAACGGTGCCCTGAGTCAGGCCCAGAGTCTGCAGTTTGAACAGGCTTTTTGCGCTCGCGCTTTTGCCGTTGGAAGTCACAGTGATTTCAGAAGTGAAGCCTTTTGCTTCTTTAACAAACTGAGCAGCAGGGCGGGTGTGCAGACCGTTCGGAGCGGTAATGGTAACTTCTTGCTGGAACATTGTATTTCCCCAACTTATAGGTTTAGTGTTGTGGAACTAAAGTCTAGCCTGGCGACTGAACTTTAGCCTGTATTGTTAGCGCTGACGTTTCGATCGTCATTAAACATTATGCAGCGAAAGCAAGACTTGAACCAAATCATAAAATCGATTCAGCAAGGCTATTTCGTTTGCCGATTAATTTCACGCATCAAAATAATTGCTGGTTTAAATACCAGACCCTTCGGGGTGAAGCAATGCCAGGAGGGGTAAAAGTTTGAAGCAGGCCACAAAAAAGCACCTGAAAAGGTGCTTTTTTACGCGTTATTAACATGCTGGCACTACTGTTGCAGTTCTTTTTCGGTAAACAGATCGGCAAACAGTGCGGTGCTCAAGTAACGCTCACCCGAGGACGGAAGGATAACCACAATATTCTTATTGGTAAAGGCTTCATCTTCCTGAAGCTTGAGCGCTGCCGCAACGGCCGCACCGGAAGAGATACCCGCCAGAATGCCTTCTTCATCCATCAGGCGACGCGCGGTAGAGATGGCTTCTTCGTTAGTGATGGTAACCACTTTATCGATCAGCTTCAGATCCAGGTTGCCCGGAATGAAGCCTGCGCCAATACCCTGAATTTTGTGTGGGCCGGGTTTGAGCTCTTCACCCGCCAGTGCCTGGGTGATAACCGGTGAGTCGGTTGGCTCAACGGCAACGGTGATCAGGTCTTTTTTACCCTTTGTGCCTTTAATATAGCGCGACACGCCGGTCAGCGTACCGCCGGTACCCACGCCGGAGATAAAGACGTCAACCTGGCCGTCGGTATCTTCCCAGATTTCCGGACCGGTGGTCTTCTCGTGAATTTCCGGGTTAGCCGGGTTGCTGAACTGCTGCAGCAGGAGATATTTAGCCGGATCGCTGGCCACAATCTCTTCGGCTTTCTGAATGGCGCCCTTCATGCCCTTCGCGCCTTCGGTCAGCACCAGGTTCGCGCCCAGCGCTTTGAGCAGCTTACGACGCTCGATGCTCATGGTTTCTGGCATGGTCAGCGTCAGCTTGTAGCCGCGCGCGGCAGCCACATAGGCCAGAGCGATACCGGTATTGCCGCTGGTCGGTTCCACCAGCTCAACGCCTGGCTTCAGTACGCCACGTTTTTCAGCATCCCAAATCATGTTTGCACCGATACGGCATTTTACGCTGAAGCTCGGGTTACGTGATTCGACCTTCGCCAGAATGCGTCCATTACCGATACGGTTCAGTCGAACCAGGGGCGTATGACCGATAGTCAGCGAGTTGTCTTCATAAATCTTACTCATGGCCTGTCCTTAACTGTATGAAATTGGGATACCGACCCAGCATACCTGTTGAGCAGGTAGGGGGAAGTAAGGAATTCGCATATCTATATACTGCAAGGAAATAATGGGGATCAGTATGGAATAAGGGGCGGCATAAGCCACCCCTGCTTTACACATTTTTGCATTATTTCCATAACGCGTGCTTAGCACGGTAGCAGTCGACCCACATCGCCGTCGCGCCGCAGACGGCGACGGGCATGATGAACAGATTCAGGAAGGGAATCATGGTGAACAGGCTGGTCAGCGCGCCAAACTGCATATTGGCGACCTTCTGGCTGCGCAGGGCGGTGCGCATCGTTTTAAACGGCACCTTGTGGTTATCGAACGGATAATCACAGTACTGGATGGCCAGCATCCAGGCGCTGAACAGGAACCACAGCACGGGTGCCACCGTCTGGCCAATGCCTGGCACAAAGTAGAGGATAAGCAGCACAACCGCGCGGGGCAGGTACCAGGCAAACTTCTGCCATTCACGCTTCATAATGCGAGGGAGGTCTTTCATGATCCCCCATATGCCCGTGTCCGGCGGCGTCGCGCCGGTAAGCCGCGCTTCCAGCTGTTCCGCCAGCAGACCGTTAAACGGTGCGGCTATCCAGTTCGCAATCGTCGAGAAGAAATAGCCAAACACCAGCAGCACGGAAATCACCGCCACCGGCCAGAGCAGGTAGTTCAGCCACTGCAGCCAGTCCGGCACATGGCTCATCAGCGACGGGATCCAGCTCTCCAGCTTGGTGAACAGCCACCAGAACGCGCCGCCCATCAGAATAATATTGATCAACAGTGGGAGAATGACGAAGCGTCGAATCCCCGGCAGGGAGACCAGTTTCCAGCCCTGAGAAAAATACCAGACGCCGCTGCGCGGGGGAGAAGAAGATGTTGAAACCATAGCCAGGCTGTACTCCTTTTTACACAACCAGTGGAATTGCCCGCCTATATTATCCACTTACGGAGCAATGACCAGTTCGGAAATGTTCGAAAAACCAGCAAAAAGCACGATTTCCTTCATCTTTATGCTGTGAATGCTCTGCACACACTTGCACTTGACGTAAACGGCAAATACTCTTAGTGAGTAAATGTTTGCCGTGGTGGCAAGGTGTTAGAACAACAGAGAATATAATGATGCAGGATTTGCGTCTGATATTAATCATTGTTGGCGCGATCGCCATAATCGCTTTACTGGTACATGGTTTCTGGACCAGCCGTAAAGAGCGTTCCTCGATGTTTCGCGATCGCCCACTGAAGCGCATGAAGTCCAGTCGTGATGACGATGACAGTGAAGATGACATCGACGGCAGCGACGACGACGGCGTGGGTGAAGTTCGTGTTCATCGGGTCAATACTGCGCCCGGCGCAGGCCATGGGGAGCAAGAAGCACCTCGTCCTTCGCAGCACCAGTATCAACCGCCGTATGCTTCCGCACAGCCGCGCCAGCCAGCGCAGCAGCCTGTGGAAGAGCCGGTGCGCCAGCCGCCGCAACAGCCTGTCTATCAGCAGCCTGCCCAGCCGGTTCAACAGCAACCGGTGCAGCAGCCCGTGCAACAACAGCCTGCTCAGCCGGTACAACAACCGCAGCAGCCTGTTCATGTCCAGCCTGCGCCTCAACCCGCTCCGGCACCGCACGTTGAGCCTGAGCCCGTTGTAGAGCCAGAGCCGGTTGTTGAAAAACCGCAGCGTAAAGAAGCGGTGATCATTATGAACGTGGCCGCGCATCACGGTAGCCATCTTAACGGTGACGTGCTGCTTAACAGTATTCAACAGGCAGGCTTCAAGTTTGGCGATATGAACATTTTCCATCGCCACCTGAGTCCTGACGGTAGCGGTCCGGCGCTGTTCAGCCTGGCCAACATGGTTAACCCTGGCACCTTTGATCCGGAAATGACCGGTGATTTTGTGACCCCGGGTGTGACTATCTTTATGCAGGTGCCGTCCTACGGCGACGAACTGCAAAACTTTAAGCTGATGCTGCAGTCTGCCCAGCATATCGCTGACGAAGTCGGCGGTGTGGTGCTCGACGATCAGCGTCGAATGATGACCCCGCAGAAACTGCGCGAGTATCAGGACCGCATCCGCGAAGTTAAGGAAGCCAACGCGTAATCGCCGCGTTGACTTCAACTCCTCCTCAACCCCCGCCTGTCGGGGGTTTTTTCTCATTGATGGTGCGATATGGACTCAATCGAACAACAACTCACTGAACTGCGAACCACGCTTCGCCATCATGAATACCTCTATCATGTTATGGACGCACCGGAAGTTCCGGATGCGGAGTATGACCGCCTGATGCGCGAGCTGCGCGAATTAGAGGCGCAGCATCCTGACCTCATCACACCGGATTCTCCCACCCAGCGCGTCGGCGCTGAGCCGCTGGGGGCTTTTAGCCAGGTGCGTCATGAAGTGCCGATGCTGTCGCTGGATAACGTCTTCGATGAAGAGAGCTTCCTCGCGTTTAACAAGCGCGTGCAGGATCGCCTGAAAAGCAGCGACTCCCTCACCTGGTGCTGCGAGCTGAAGCTGGATGGCCTGGCAGTCAGCCTTCTCTACGAAAACGGCGTGCTGGTGCGTGCCGCGACGCGTGGCGACGGCACGACGGGTGAAGACATCACCACCAACGTGCGTACCATCCGAGCGATCCCGCTGAAGCTGCAGGGCGACAACATTCCTGCGCGTCTGGAAGTGCGCGGCGAGGTGTTCCTGCCCCAGGCGGGCTTCGAGAAAATTAACGAAGAGGCGCGTCGCACCGGTGGGAAGGTGTTTGCTAACCCGCGTAATGCGGCGGCGGGCTCTCTGCGCCAGCTTGACCCGCGTATCACCGCGAAGCGACCGCTTACTTTCTTCTGCTACGGCGTCGGTATTCTGGAGGGCGGCGAGCTGCCGGATACCCATCTCGGGCGTCTGCTGCAGTTTAAAGCGTGGGGCCTCCCGGTGAGCAACCGCGTTCAGCTCTGCGACTCGCCGGAAGCGGTACTGGCGTTCTACCACAAAGTGGAAGAGGACCGTCCGACGCTCGGGTTTGATATTGATGGCGTGGTCATCAAGGTGAACTCATTGGCGCTGCAGGAGCAGCTGGGCTTTGTGGCGCGCGCGCCGCGCTGGGCGGTGGCGTTTAAGTTCCCGGCTCAGGAGCAGATGACCTTCGTTCGCGACGTAGAGTTCCAGGTCGGCCGTACGGGCGCCATTACCCCGGTTGCCCGTCTGGAGCCTGTGCAGGTTGCGGGCGTGCTGGTGAGTAACGCCACGCTGCATAACGCCGATGAAATCGACCGCCTGGGCCTGCGCATTGGTGACAAAGTGGTGATTCGCCGCGCGGGGGACGTGATCCCGCAGGTGGTTAACGTTGTGGAGTCAGAACGTCCTGATGATACGCGCGAAATTGTCTTCCCGACCCATTGCCCGGTGTGCGGATCTGACGTAGAGCGTGTGGAAGGTGAAGCAGTGGCGCGCTGTACGGGTGGCTTAATCTGCGGCGCACAGCGTAAAGAGTCACTGAAGCACTTCGTCTCCCGTCGGGCTATGGACGTCGACGGCATGGGCGATAAAATTATCGATCAGCTGGTTGAGAAAGAGTATGTCCACACGCCAGCGGATCTCTTCAAACTGACGGCGGGCAAACTGACCGGTCTGGACCGCATGGGGCCAAAGTCAGCCCAGAACGTGGTTAACGCGCTGGAAGCCGCCAAAGAGACCACCTTCGCCCGTTTCCTGTACGCGCTGGGCATTCGTGAAGTGGGTGAAGCAACCGCAGCAGGTCTGGCAGCATACTTTGGTACGCTGGAGGCGCTGGAAAAGGCGAGCATCGAGGAGCTGCAGAAAGTTCCGGATGTCGGCATCGTTGTCGCCACGCACGTCTTTAACTTCTTCGCCGAAGAGAGCAACCGTGAAGTCATCGGCAAACTGCTGGAAGAGGGCATCAGGTGGCCTGCACCGGTAGTGGTCAACGCCGAAGAGATCGACAGCCCGTTCGCCGGTAAAACGGTGGTGCTGACCGGCAGCCTGAGCCAGCTTTCACGCGACGATGCAAAAGCGCGTCTGGTGGCGCTGGGGGCAAAAGTGGCGGGTAGCGTGTCGAAGAAAACCGACCTGGTGATCGCCGGGGAAGCGGCGGGTTCGAAGCTGGCGAAAGCCCAGGAGCTCGGCATTGAGGTTATCGACGAAGCGGAAATGATGCGTCTGTTAGGAGAGTAACGTGGAGAAAGAGCAGCTCGTTGAGATCGCCAATACCGAGATGCCGTTCGGTAAATACAAGGGCCGCAGGCTGATCGATTTGCCGGAGGAGTATCTGCTGTGGTTTGCCCGCAAGGATGAATTCCCGGCAGGGCGACTGGGCGAGCTGATGGCTATCACGTTACTGATCAAAACCGAGGGGCTGACCCAGCTGGTGCAGCCCCTGAAACGTCCTTAAGCCTTCGCGGCGCGGGTCTCTTCCTGCGCCAGCTTTTCGGTCTGGCGTTTGTAGCGACGCGCCAGCACCGCGCAGACCATCAGCTGGATCTGATGGAAAATCATCAGCGGCAGCACCATCATTCCAATCACCGAGGTCGGGAACAGAATGTTGGCCATCGGGATACCGTTAGCCAGACTCTTCTTCGAACCGCAGAACACAATCGTAATTTCATCCGCTTTGTTGAAGCCGCACTTGCGTGCCACAAAGACGTTTACCGCTATTACAATCGCCAGCAGGACAATGCTGACCACCACGATAAACAGCAGCGAGCCTGCCCCCACCTTGTGCCAGATCCCGTTCACGACCGCTTCGCTGAAGGCGGAGTAAACCACCAGCAGAATCGAGGTCTGGTCGGTTTTTGAGATCCACTTTTTATGCTTCGCCACAAATGCGCCGGTCCACGGACGGGAGAGATGGCCCAGGACAAACGGCAGCAGCAGCTGCAGACAGATTTTGCCCACCTGCTCAAGGTTACCTTCCGCACCGTGCATGTTCATCAGCAGGCCCACCAGCAGCGGCGAGACGAAAATCCCCAGCAGGCTGGAGGCTGATGCCGAGCAGACCGCGGCCGCCACGTTCCCTCCCGCGAGAGAGGTAAAGGCAATGGCGGACTGCACCGTGGCCGGAAGAATACAGAGATACAGGAAGCCGGTGTAGAGCGCCGGGTCGACGTTAACCGGCGCCCACCAGGCAAACAGCACCCCGAGGATCGGGAACAGAATAAACGTGCTGCACATCACCCAGAGGTGCAGTCGCCAGTGGCTACCGCCCGCGATAATGGCTTCACGGGAGAGTTTTGCGCCGTGCATAAAGAACAGCAGCGCGATGGCGGCCGTCGTCAACCCTTCAAAGAACGGGACGAACCCGCCGCGAGCGGGAAAGAACGAGGCCAGTAAAACGGTAACCACCAGGGTAAGCGTGAACGGATCAAGGATACGAAAAAGTTTCATAATCTCTCCTGAAAACAGATGTCGCTATTGTGCTTTCTTCCGTTTGAGAAATAAAATTGATTTATTGCATCCATTCATGAATTAAATAGATGAATTATTCATTACGTCAGCTTCGTGTTTTTGTCACCGTGGCGCAGGCTCGTAGTTTTAGCCGGGCAGGGGAGATGATTGGCCTGAGCCAGTCGGCGGTCAGCCACAGCGTGAAAGAGCTGGAGAATCAGACCGGGGTGAAGTTGCTTGACCGCACCACGCGCGAAGTGGTGTTGACCGAAGCAGGTCAGCAGCTGGCCCTGCGCCTCGAGCGGCTGCTGGATGAGCTGAACAGCACGCTCAGAGACGTGGGGAGGCTGGGGCAGCAGCTTTCGGGTACCGTGCGGGTCGCGGCCAGCCAGACGATCTCTGCGCACCTTATTCCGCAGTGTATAGCCGAGGGCAGTCATCGCTACCCGGACATTGATTTTGTCCTGCATGACAGGCCGCAACAGTGGGTGCTGGAGAGCATCCGTCAGGGAGATGTGGATTTTGGTATTGTTATCGATCCCGGTCAGGTGAGCGATCTGGCGTGCGAAAGCATACTTTCGGAGCCCTTTTTGCTGCTCTGTCGTGACGACGATCCGCTGGCCACATTGCCGGAAGTCAGCTGGCAGTCCCTGCAGGGCGCGAACCTGGTTTTACAGGATTATGCCTCGGGCAGCCGTCCGCTGATTGATTCCGCGCTGGTGAATCAGGGCGTAAAGGCAACGATTGTCCAGGAGATTGGTCACCCGGCGACGCTGTTTCCGATGGTGGAAGCCGGGATTGGCATCAGCGTGTTGCCAGCCCTGGCGCTTCCCCTGCCGCAGGGAAGCCGGTTGGCCGTCAAGCGATTAACGCCCGTTGTCGAGCGAAAGCTGATGCTGGTGCGGCGAAAAAATCGTTCACTCTCGGGGGCGGCCCAGGCTATCTGGGAAGTGGTGCGTATTCAGGCACAACGATTAACCGAAGCCCGCATACGCGACCCACTGTTTAACGCATCAGAAGATTAGATGTAGATATCGATCTGATTTTTGTCTGACGGGCTGTTCACTCCTTCCACTTTGCCCAGCTTTTGATCCTGCTTCTTCTGGGCCTCTTCAGCCTGCTGGCGCTGCAGTGCGGCGAGCTGCGCCTGCAGCACTTTGATCTGGGTCTGAATAAGTTCCTGCTGCTTCTTCTTCTCATCCGTGCTGACGGGGCTGTTCGCCAGCTCTTTTAACTGCTGGGTCAGCTTTTTGATCTTGTCGAGAATGCGGGTGATTTGCGCAGAGATATCGTTACTGCTCGAAGTGCCACTCGCGCCGCTGGTTTGAATCTGTTGGGTTGAAGCCTGAATGGTCGTCATACTTTTTCCTCGCGTTTTAAAACAGAGGTATCGGCACCGGCGGGATTAGCTTGAGCAAAACTGCCATATCTGGCAGGGAGTTGCATCGATACACAATCAGTATTGATGGTGCGGTGAAAGTGTATTGGAGGTCACCGGCAGGCTGCGGATATAAGACGTAAGTCATGCGATCCCCGCTATCGCGATTTTCATCCTTAAGGAGCCTCTATGACCCTCTCGAATAACCCGTGGTACTGCGCCGATATCATTCGCGCCGCTAAGCCGAACTTCACGCCTCGCGTGGCGTTTATTCTCGGCTCTGGCCTGGGCGCACTTGCCGACCAGATTGATGATGCCGTTTCCCTGAGCTACGAAAAGCTGCCGGGCTTCCCGGTGAGCACCGTGCATGGCCATGCCGGCGAGCTGGTGCTCGGGCATCTGGCCGGGGTGCCGGTTGCCTGCATGAAGGGGCGCGGCCATTTCTATGAAGGGCGCGGGATGACCATCATGACCGATGTGATCCGCACCTTTACGCTGCTGGGGTGCGAGCTGCTGTTTAGCACCAATGCGGCGGGTTCGCTGCGCCCGGAGGTTCAGCCAGGAAGCCTGGTTGCCCTGAGCGACCATATCAACACCATGCCGGGCACGCCGATGGTGGGGCAGAACGATGAGCGCTTTGGCGATCGTTTCTTCTCTCTGGCCAATGCTTACGACGCGGATTACCGTGCCGTTCTGCAAACTGTGGCAACGAAAGAAGGCTTCCCGCTGCATGAAGGGGTGTTTGTCTCTTATCCCGGCCCGAACTTTGAGACGGCGGCCGAGATCCGCATGATGCAAATTATCGGCGGCGATGTGGTGGGCATGTCCGTGGTGCCGGAAGTGATTTCCGCCCGTCACTGCGGCCTGAAGGTCGTGGCCGTTTCTGCAATTACCAATCTCGCCGAAGGGCTGGGGGAGGTCAAACTCTCGCATGAACAAACCCTCGCTGCCGCCGAGCTCTCCCGCCAGAACTTTATCAATCTTATCTGCGGTTTTCTTCGCCATATTGCCTGAGTAAAACAATAAAGTGGCCCGCCAGGGCCACACTGCTATAAGGAATGGGTTATGAACATCACGACTCGCTTAAAGCTGATGTCCTTTATGCAATATTTTATCTGGGGGAGCTGGCTGGTAACCCTCGGCGCTTACATGATTAACACCCTACACTTTACCGGCTCCGACGTGGGCATGGTGTACAGCTCCAAAGGACTTGCCGCGATTGTTATGCCCTCGCTGGTGGGCATTATTGCCGACAAATGGCTGCGGGCAGACCGTGCTTACGTGATTTGCCACCTCGTCTGCGCCGTCGCGCTCTGCTATGCCGCACAGGTCAATGAGCCCGGCCTGATGTTCTGGGTCATGCTGGTGAATGCGATGGCCTTCATGCCCACGATTGCGCTGTCGAATACGATTTCTTACTCCTGTCTTGAACAGGCAGGGCTGGATACGGTGAGCCATTTTCCGCGAGTACGGGTGTATGGCACCGTGGGCTTTATTGCCGCGATGTGGGCCATAAGCCTGATGGGGGCGGAGCTGAGCAACGTGCAGCTCTATATTGCGGCTGCCGCGTCTCTGCTGCTGGCGCTCTATTCTCTGACATTGCCAGCCATTCCAGTTGCACAGGCGAAAACCTCTCAGTCGCTGGCAAGCAAGCTGGGCCTCAATGCGTTTATCCTGTTTAAACACCCCCGCATGGCGGTGTTCTTTTTATTCGCGATGCTGCTGGGCGCCATGCTGCAGATAACCAACACGTTTGGCAGCCCCTTCCTGCATGATTTTGCGCGTAATCCGGCGTATGCCGATAGCTTTATCGTCAACTATCCGTCCATCCTGCTCTCCGTTTCGCAAATGTCTGAGGTGTTCTTCATTCTGACCATTCCGTACTTCCTCGGACGCTTTGGCATTAAAGCCGTCATGCTGATGAGCATGGTGGCCTGGATGCTGCGGTTCGGTCTATTTGCCTTTGGCGATCCGTCCGCGACGGGCTTCGTGCTGCTCATGCTCTCAATGATTGTCTACGGCTGCGCGTTCGACTTCTTCAATATTTCCGGCTCGGTATTTGTTGAACAGGAGGTCAGCGCCGATATCCGCGCCAGCGCGCAAGGGTTGTTTATGACGACCGTTAACGGTATCGGGGCGTATTTCGGTTCGGTATTGAGCGGTATGGCCGTTGATTATTTCTCGGTGGACGGGGTGAAGGACTGGCAGACGATCTGGCTGGTGTTTGCGGCCTATGCCCTGGTGCTCGCGGTGGTCTTTTACTTCAGCTTTAACTACCACCACACCTGTAAAAACAGCGGGATGCGCACAGTTGCGCACTAAATTTCCCCTCCGGACGCGGAAAGGCTTTAAGGTAGGCGCATAAGTGTTATCGCCAGGATATGTTTTGATGGAACGCGTCTATCGGACCGATCTCAAGCTGCTGCGCTATTTTCTGGCCGTGGCGGAGGAACTGCATTTTGGACGGGCTGCGGCCCGTCTCAATATGTCTCAGCCGCCGTTGAGCCTGCATATTAAAGAGCTGGAAAGCCAGCTGGGCACGTTACTGTTTATTCGCCACTCGCGGAGCGTCGCGTTGACGCATGCCGGTAAAGTGCTGATGGAAGAGTCACGACGGCTGCTGGCCAGCGCAAACCAGGCCCTGGCTCGCGTCGAGCAAATTGGCCGGGGGGAAGCGGGGCGCATTGAGCTGGGGATTGTGGGCACCGCCATGTGGAGCGAGGTGCGCACGGTCATGCGCGCTTTTTTGAAAGAGCATCCGAATGTTGATGTCGTTTTTCGCGAGAAATCCCCGGTCATGCAGATGGCGCTGCTTGAGCGCCGGGAGCTGGATGTCGGGATCTGGCGAATGGCAACGGAACCTACCGCGGGGTTTACCAGCGTGCGGTTACGTGAGGCGGCTTTTCTGGTGGCGATGCCGGAAGATCACCGGCTGGTCAGGGAACCTTCCATTGCGCTCGCAGAATTGCAGGACGAGTATTTTGTCACGATGCCGTCGGCCCATTCTGACTGGGCATTTTTACATCGTGTCTGCCAGCAGGCCGGTTTTTCGCCGATGATTGTGCGCGAAGCCGTTGAACCGCAAACGGTGCTGGCGATGATCAGCATGGGCATGGGAATTACGCTCGCCGCAGACAGCTACGCGCAAATGCAGTGGCCGGGCGTGGTGTTCCGTCCGCTGAAAGAGCGGATACCGGCAGATTTATATGTGGTGTATGACGAGAAGCAGGCGACGCCAGCGGTGAAGACGTTAATTGCGACGTTGACGGCTGGGAAGTAGACAAATAGCAGATAGCAAAAAAGCGCCTTTAGGGCGCTTTTTTACATTGGTGGGTCGTGCAGGATTCGAACCTGCGACCAATTGATTAAAAGTCAACTGCTCTACCAACTGAGCTAACGACCCGAAATGGTGGGCGATGACGGGCTCGAACCGCCGACCCCCTCCGTGTAAAGGAGATGCTCTACCAACTGAGCTAATCGCCCATTTCGGAACTGCTGCGATAAGGTGAGAATGGTGGGCGATGACGGGCTCGAACCGCCGACCCCCTCCGTGTAAAGGAGATGCTCTACCAACTGAGCTAATCGCCCAATCTCAATTCTTATCTACACTGCGAGTCTACCGAAGTAGATGGTGGGTGATGACGGGCTCGAACCGCCGACCCCCTCCGTGTAAAGGAGATGCTCTACCAACTGAGCTAATCACCCCCGCTGTGTGGAGTCGCATTATAGGGAGAGTTGAAAATGAGTCAACGCATTTTCTAAAGTTTTTATTCGTTCGTCGTAAAATTAAACAAAACGATCGCGAAACGGGCTGTGGCGCATGATTTCTAAACAAAAATCGCAAACCCGGTCATGATAAAGGGATCAACATTGAGGATTCCCCCCACAGTGATAGAATATTGCCCATCGTTTTTTCCCCAGGATTTGCCGATTGCCGGCATCTTTATAACGTAAGGCCATTTCATGAAAATCAAAACTCGCTTCGCGCCGAGCCCGACAGGCTATCTGCACGTCGGTGGTGCACGTACCGCTCTCTATTCCTGGCTTTTCGCACGCCACAACAAAGGTGAGTTCGTGCTGCGTATTGAAGACACCGATCTTGAGCGCTCCACGCCGGAAGCAATTGAAGCCATTATGGATGGGATGAACTGGCTGAATCTGGAATGGGACGAAGGCCCGTATTTCCAGACCAAACGCTTTGACCGTTATAACGCCGTCATTGATGAGATGCTGGTCGCGGGCACGGCGTATAAGTGCTACTGCTCAAAAGAGCGTCTGGATGCGCTGCGCGAAGAGCAGATGGCGAACGGTGAGAAGCCGCGTTATGACGGCCGCTGCCGCCACGACCACAGCGAGCATGCTGCTGATGAGCCTTGCGTCGTGCGTTTTGCTAACCCGCAGGATGGCTCGGTGATCTTTGACGACCAGATCCGTGGCCCGATCGAATTCAGCAACCAGGAGCTGGACGATCTGATCATCCGTCGCACCGATGGTTCCCCAACCTACAACTTCTGTGTTGTGGTTGACGACTGGGATATGGAAATTACCCACGTTGTGCGCGGTGAAGACCACATCAACAACACGCCACGTCAGATCAACATCCTGAAGGCGCTGAACGCGCCGGTGCCTGTTTATGCGCACGTCTCCATGATCAACGGTGATGACGGCAAAAAACTGTCTAAACGTCACGGTGCGGTGAGCGTCATGCAGTATCGTGACGACGGTTATCTGCCGGAAGCGCTGCTGAACTATCTGGTGCGCCTGGGCTGGGCCCACGGTGATCAGGAGATCTTCAGCCGCGAAGAGATGATCGAACTGTTCTCTCTGAGCTCTGTGAGCAAATCAGCGAGCGCATTTAATACCGACAAGCTCCTGTGGCTGAACCATCACTACATCAATACCATGCCGCCAGAATATGTGGCGACGTATCTGCAGTGGCACATTGAGCAGGCAAATATTGATACCCGCACTGGCCCTGAGCTGGCGGATCTGGTGAAACTGCTCGGCGAGCGCTGCAAAACCCTGAAAGAGATTGCCGAAAGCTGCCGCTACTTCTATGAAGAGTTTGATGCGTTCGACGCGGACGCCGCTAAGAAACACCTCCGTCCGGTTGCGCGTCAGCCGCTGGAAGTGGTGCGTGATAAGCTGGCTGCCCTCACCGAGTGGACCGCTGAGAATGTGCATCACGCCATTCAGGCGACGGCAGACGAGCTGGAAGTCGGCATGGGTAAAGTCGGTATGCCACTGCGTGTCGCGGTGACCGGTGCGGGTCAGTCTCCGGCGCTGGACGTAACGGTTCATGCCATCGGCAAGTCGCGCAGCGTGGCGCGCATTAACAAGGCGCTGGACTTCATCGCTGAACGTGAAAATCAGCAGTAATCACGTCTACAAAAACGGCAGGGTAACCTGCCGTTTTTTTATGCCTCTTTTTCCGCGATACCCAGACGTGTAAGAAAACCGTGTATACCCTCGCGTTTCAATAAAGCGTCCAGACGCTTCTGCTCTGACGGAGTCATACTCTCCAGCGTCTCAATAATGCCCGGAGACAGGTTTGAAGAGGGTCCATTATAGGCAGACGTGGCCTCAGCGAGATGGTAAACCGCCTGACGGTTACGGATCGCTGGAAGGCTTATAATATGTTCCTTCACGCGCGCATCAACATGAATGAGCCGAGCCCGACCCCCCTTTACGCCGTTGAGTCCTTCCGTTTTCCACCCCTGCTGGCGTATCCAGCGATTAACCGTTTGTCTGGCAACGCCTAAACACTCCGCCAGCTCTTCCGTGGTCATTTTGCTACGTAATTTTTTCATATCAGTTCTGATCGCGAATCCCTAAACGTTGCAACAATCCGGTAATCCCTTCCCGCATTAGCAGTGATGTCATCTGCTTCTGCTCTTCCGGCGTCATTTCATTGGCCAGCGTCAGGAGTAGGGTGTGAAGCGAACCGTCATGGCTGGTGCCTTCCGGCAGTTCGGACGTTTCACTTGCCCGACGTGCGCTGCGGATAAAGTCACGGACTTTTTCGTTCACATGCACCAGGCGCGCTTTCCCGCCCTGGACGCCTGGCTTTGGTGATGTAATCCAACCCTCTTTGCGTACCCATTTATTGATGGTCTGGCGGCTATAGCCAGTGAGGAGGGCTAACTCTTCTGGCGTCATTCGTTCCTTGATCATGCAATTTCCTGAATATCTGTGGGGTTAATTAACGGCTCATTTTATAGCACCGTTTTACGTGAAAACGTGACAGGCTTAACTCCTGACTGCGAGCAGGCTCGCAAAGTGATTCATTTGCATGATTTTTCGGCGATTGAATGGCTTGAATTGATTTTGCCGTTGACACTCCGCAGCGGAATTCATATTATGCCGCCCGTCAACATGACAGCTTTACGATGGGGCTATAGCTCAGCTGGGAGAGCGCTTGCATGGCATGCAAGAGGTCAGCGGTTCGATCCCGCTTAGCTCCACCAAACTCTGAACCCAACAGAGTGCGGTTAGTAAAGTAACATGTGGGGCTATAGCTCAGCTGGGAGAGCGCTTGCATGGCATGCAAGAGGTCAGCGGTTCGATCCCGCTTAGCTCCACCAAAATTGTAAACCCTCGTCAAAAGACGAGGGTTTTTTTTATGTGTTTGTAACACACTCTCCCGTATTTTGTTATCAAAAAGAAGGTATTCTCGTACCTCACCTCAATCGACATCAATAAAGCAGTCTATAAATAGACTTGAACTTGATTCGTGCAATTAATAAACCTATTATCCACCCGGTCAATGATTCGAACGGATAATATACTCATCAGCTTAATGAATAGAAAAACGTACAATAATGTAAAGATATTTATAATTGCCCTGACACTTTGTCTGATTGCGGTACCTGTCTCCCGTTATCTCTCCCCCCGCGCAATGGTTAATGGTCACGACGTTTATTTAGCATGGCTACCGCTAAGCGTGATGCTGGCAGTAATTCTGCTATTTGGGCGCAGGGCAATTCTTCCCATTGTGTTAGGTTTTACTGTCACTAATTTATTTTATGTTAATTTAGCACCGCTACAATATTCAGTTTTACTGTTCTGTCAGACCTTTGCGCTGTTCGCGGCGTGCGGCCTGCTGCGCCTCATGCTGGGCAAGCGCTGGCGTCACAGCATCCCTAACAAGAACATCGGGCTACGTATATTCTGGCTCGGTTTTATTGTGCCATTAGGTATTAAACTGTCGATGTATATGGCAGGCTATTTGTTTGATTTTCCGGTGACTATTTCCACCTTTTTCGGCGAAGGAACGGTAATTTATAACGTTGTGGATATACAAAGCCTGATATGTGCGGCATTGATTTTTACCATGATGTTCTATTACCCATTAAGAATGATAATTAATCCTCGTTATGCCATGACCTTCTGGCGGCGAAGCGTGAAGCCCGTGTTTAATCACAAGAATCTATTATTTATTTTTGTCTGGCTGACGCTTTTAGGCTTCATTCTCGTCATTTTATGTGGTCCTTTTGAATCACCGGTCATTGCGGGCTACTTGATGCCGCTGATTTTTATTCTTTTTACCTTAGCGATAAGCCGCCTGACCTATGCGCTTATCTCTCTGCTGTGGGCGGCATCCGCGCTCCTGCTGTTGACCTACAACTACAACTTCCTTAACGGAGTGGAATCGGGCCATTCGCTCTCTTTTATCCTGTCCGTGCTTATCTCTTTTGCTATCTGTCTGCTTTACATGTCACGAATTTACCAGCGCAGCGAGTGGCTGAAACGGGGCTGGCAGGGCAGGGCGCTGACCGATCCGCTGACCGGTTTGCCCAATATTCGTGCGCTGGAGGATTACCTCGAGATTCATCCGGATGCCAAAGTGTGCATTCTGCGTATGGATAACCTGGAGTTTTTGAGCCGCCACTACGGGATTATCATGCGGGTCCACTGCAAACGTACGATCGCCACGTCGCTACAGCCGCTTTTGCAGAAAGATGAGACGCTCTTCCAGCTTCCGGGAAGCGAACTGGTGCTGGTATTACTGGGGCCGGGAACCGCCGAGCGTCTCCAGCACATGGTCGATCGGCTGAACAGCCGTAAGATTTTCTGGAACAACACCGGGCTGGATATTGAATTTGGCGCGTCCTGGGGAATGGTCGAAAACGGCGAAAAGCTGCATCACACGCTGGGACAGCTGAGCTGGCTGGCAGAGCAGGCCTGCGGAGAGCAAAACGTTCTCGCGCTCACGAATAGCCTTGAGGCGGCATCAGGCCAAACGACAGAGCGTGTCCTGATGCTGGCGCGAATTAAGCATGCCCTTGAGGCGGGGCAGTTCCATTTATACGCGCAACCGATCCAGAAGGCGGACGGGAGCGGGTATTACGAAATCCTGGCGCGTATGGAGAGCGAGGGCGAGATCTTCACCCCTGACCGCTTTATTCCGCTGATTGCCCAGTTCAACCTCAGCCATCGGTTTGATATGTGCGTCATGGAAAAATTACTGGTGTGGCTGCGCGATCACCCTGCAACGCAGGCTGGCGCCCGTTTTTCCGTCAATCTGATGCCGCTCACGCTGATGCAAAAAGAGGTGGCGAACGAGATTTGCGCGCTCTTTGAACGCTACGGCGTTGCGCCGCAGGCCGTCGTGATTGAGATCACCGAAGAGCAGGCCTTCTCAAACTCTGGCTGCAGCATCCACAATATTCAGCAGCTGCGGGATTACGGTTTCCGGATTGCCATTGATGATTTTGGTACTGGCTACGCCAACTACGAGCGTCTCAGACGCCTGCAGGCAGATATCATTAAAATTGACGGCTGTTTTGTTAAAGACATTTGTACCGACGATATGGATGCGATGATCGTCCAGTCGATGTGTAATCTGGCGAAGACGAAATCGCTGTGCGTTGTGGCGGAATATGTAGAAACACCTGAGCAGCGGGAGATGCTGCTTCGCTTCGGCGTGGATTACCTGCAGGGCTACCTGATAGGTAAACCCAAACCGCTGGAAGAGTTGCGGGCATAAAAAAACCGGGAGCCAGGCTCCCGGTTTTTTGTTTAACGGTAAACGTTACAGTACCAGTGCCGCGATGGAAGCAGACAGGACGCTCACCAGCGTAGAGCCGTAAACCAGCTTCAGGCCAAAGCGAGAAACCACGTTACCCTGTTCTTCGTTCAGACCTTTAATCGCACCCGCGATAATCCCGATGGACGAGAAGTTAGCGAAGGAGACCAGGAACACGGACAGAATGCCCTCCGCGCGCGGAGAAAGCGTGCTGGCAATTTTCTGCAGATCCATCATCGCAACGAATTCGTTAGAAACCAGCTTGGTTGCCATGATACTGCCCACCTGCAGCGCTTCGTGAGCCGGAACACCCATCACCCATGCAACAGGGTAGAAGATGTAGCCCAGAATCCCCTGGAAGGAGATACCCAGCACCGCGGCGAACAGGGCGTTCAGGCCAGAAATCAGCGCAATGAAGCCGATCAGCATGGCGGCAACGATAATCGCCACTTTGAAACCGGCCAGAATGTACTCACCCAGCATTTCGAAGAAGCTCTGGCCTTCGTGCAGGTTTGACATCTGGATGTTCTCTTCGCTGGCGTCAACGCGGTACGGGTTGATCAGCGACAGAACGATAAAGGTGCTGAACATGTTCAGAACCAACGCCGCAACAACATACTTTGGCTCCAGCATGGTCATATACGCGCCCACGATAGACATGGAAACGGTAGACATTGCGGTTGCTGCCATGGTGTACATGCGGTTGCGGGACATTTTGCCGAGAATATCTTTATACGCGATGAAGTTCTCAGACTGACCGAGGATCAGGGAACTGACGGCGTTAAAGGATTCCAGCTTGCCCATGCCGTTCACTTTGGATAACAGGAAGCCAATTCCACGAATAATGAACGGCAGAACGCGGATGTGCTGCAGAATACCGATCAGTGCGGAGATGAAGACGATTGGGCAGAGAACCTTCAGGAAGAAGAACGCCAGACCTTCGTCGTTCATTTTACCGAAGACAAAGTTGGTCCCTTCATTGGCGAATCCGAGCAGTTTTTCGAACATTTCGGAGAAGCCTTTTACGAAGCCGAGGCCTACGTTGGAGTTCAGGAAGAACCACGCAAGTAAAACTTCAATGACCAGCAGCTGGACAACATAACGGATACGAATTTTTTTGCGGTCTGTGCTGACCAGCAATGCAAGTGCAGTAACGACAACAAGTGCCAGGACAAAATGAAGGACGCGGTCCATATTTGCTCCAAATATGAGGCAGGTTTAATTTTCGTGCACATTCTATGTAACAAGCGAAAAGAAAACGAGATCGAGGACACACTATAGTTACATCCTGTGACGAGTCTCAAAAATAGTGATCCACAATACATTTTTGTTATGTTAGGTAAATGAGTGAAAAGTTAAGTTTGTGTGCTAGTCTTCACAAAAGCGCGCGCGATTTCAGTTTCTGTTAGATCGCCCCACTTACCCGCCCGTCTATCGTTCAAAGCTATCAGAGAAATCACTGTAAACTTCACAAATGAACTTGATAATCATTCTCATTTTGATAGCATTAAACATAGCAAAGGCTATATTTCAGAGGCAGAAATGACAAACAGTCGCGTAGAGGGTAGCAGTGGCAGAGCCGCGCGCAAGTTGCGGTTCGCATTAATGGGACCTGCGTTCATCGCTGCCATTGGCTATATCGATCCAGGTAACTTTGCGACCAATATTCAGGCCGGGGCCAGCTTCGGCTATAAGCTGCTGTGGGTGGTCGTCTGGGCTAACCTGATGGCGATGCTGATTCAGATGCTCTCTGCAAAGCTGGGGATTGCCACGGGCAAAAACCTGGCGGAGCAAATTCGCGACCATTATCCGCGTCCGGCCGTCTGGCTCTACTGGATCCAGGCGGAAATCATCGCTATGGCCACTGACCTCGCTGAGTTTATCGGCGCAGCGATCGGCTTTAAGCTGATTCTGGGCGTGTCGCTGTTGCAGGGGGCGGTACTCACCGGGATTGCCACGTTCCTGATCCTGATGCTACAGCGTCGGGGTCAAAAGCCGCTGGAGAAGGTCATTGGCGGTCTGCTGCTGTTTGTCGCGGCGGCCTATATCGTCGAGCTGATTTTCTCACAGCCGAATCTGGCGCAGCTCGCTAAAGGGATGGCGATCCCAAGCCTGCCAACCTCGGAAGCGGTGTTCCTGGCCGCCGGGGTATTGGGGGCGACCATCATGCCGCATGTGATTTACCTGCACTCCTCGCTGACGCAGCATCTCCACGGTGGGACGCGCAAAGAGCGTTACTCCGCCACCAAATGGGACGTGGCGATCGCCATGACCATCGCCGGGTTTGTCAATCTGGCGATGATGGCTACCGCAGCTGCCGCTTTCCACTTTAACGGTCACACCGGTATTGCCGATCTCGACCAGGCGTATCTCACGCTGGAGCCGCTGCTGAGCCATGCTGCCGCCACGATATTTGGTCTTAGCCTGGTGGCTGCCGGTCTTTCTTCCACGGTGGTGGGCACGCTGGCAGGCCAGGTGGTGATGCAGGGGTTTGTCCGGTTCCATATTCCGCTGTGGGTGCGTCGCTCCGTCACCATGCTGCCGTCATTTGTTGTGATTCTGATGGGGCTCGACCCCACGCGAATTCTGGTCATGAGCCAGGTGCTGCTGAGCTTTGGTATCGCGCTGGCGCTGGTGCCGCTGCTGATCTTTACCAGCGACAAAAACCTGATGGGTGAACTGGTCAACTCAACGCTGGTGAAACGGACCGGGTGGGCCATCGTGGTGGTGGTGGTGGCGCTGAACCTGTGGCTGCTGATTGGCACAGCGTTGGGACTCTAAAAGAAAAAGGAGCCGTGAGGCTCCTTTTTGCTGTTAGTCGTCATGACCGTGGTGGCCATGTCCGTGACCTTTGCCGCGACCCCAGCCGCCGCGACGGTCATCACGATCGTTCCACCCTTCACGGTAGCCACGCTCGTAGGCGCTGTCTTTATACCAGCCGCGGTGTCTGCCGTTATCATGTTTCCACCAGCGGTCTCCGCGCCACTCATAGTGACGGTTCCAGTAGTCACGGTCGCGCCAGTAGCCACCGTCCCAGTATCTGCCGTAGTCATCACGATCGCCAATTTGTAATTTTACTGATGGCAACAGGGTGATTTCGCCCGCAGTGGCGATCAGCGGGGCTGAAGCCAGTAATACCGCTGCAAGAATCAGTGACCTGAACATACTCTTTCTCCTTCACGATCGGGGCCTTTGTGGGGCCTGTTAACGCAATTTTACGAGTTGGTAAAGCCTCGTTTCATCGCCTCAACTCCGAATTCCTGAGGGAGAGCACTTTTTGCTAAAAGTGGTTCTATTTTGAGCTGTTCAGAATGCCTTCTATACGGGACAGTTCTTCCGCAGAGAAATGGCGGTTTGCCAGCATGCCCACGGCGTCATCAATCTGCGCCGCTTTACTTGCCCCAATCAGTACTGACGTCACATTCTCATGGCGTAATACCCAGGCCAGCGCCATCTGGGACAGCTTCTGGCCGCGCTCTTCCGCCATGGCATTCAGCTTTCTAACCTTCTCCAGCTTCTCTTCGGTTATCTGGTCAGGGTTAAGGAACTTACTGCCGCTTGCCGCGCGTGAGTCTGCCGGAATGCCGTTCAGATAGCGGTTGGTCAGTTGCCCGCCGGCCAGGGGCGAGAAGGGAATACAGCCAACCCCTTTTTCCTGCAGCACGTTCAGCAGTCCCGCTTCCGGCGCACGTTCAAAGAGGGAGTATTTCGGCTGGTGGATCAGGCAGGGCGTACCGAGGTCATTAAGGATATCAATCGCCTGGCGAGCCAGAACCGCCGGGTAGTTGGATAACCCGACATACAGGGCTTTTCCCTGGCGCACCACATGGTCAAGCGCTTTCATGGTTTCCTGCAGCGGCGTTTCCGGATCTGGCCGGTGATGATAGAAGATATCCACATACTCCAGCCCCATGCGCTTCAGGCTTTGATCGAGGCTTGCCAGCAGATATTTGCGTGATCCCCAGTCGCCGTAAGGCCCCTCCCACATGGTATAACCCGCTTTGGTGGAGACGATCAGCTCATCGCGCCAGGGCAGGAAATCCTCCTGCAAAATACGGCCGAAATTACGTTCCGCGGATCCGGGCGGCGGGCCATAGTTGTTGGCAAGGTCGAAATGCGTAATGCCCAGATCGAACGCACGCTGTAAAAGTTGACGGCTGTTTTCGATAAGGGTGGCGTCACCAAAGTTATGCCACAGCCCAAGCGAGATGGCGGGCAACCTGAGCCCGCTTTGCCCGCAGCGGCGATACTCCATTGTCCCGTAACGATTTTTATCCGGCTGATAACCCATTTTCTTAACCTCTGGCGCTGAAGTAAAAAATCAGTGTATGCGTTTACATCTACGTGAAAAAAAGCAGCATAGCGCAGCCTTTTTTGTAAAGCATTCTTTCCATGGTCTTCTTATCGCCAATTCTGGACAGCCATCACGCTTATTTAATACTCAAGGTGAGGTCAAAACATTAGAAGGATACCTGTTTATGCGTACCCCATACTGCGTCGCCGATTACCTGCTGGACCGTCTTACAGATTGTGGAGCCGATCATCTGTTTGGCGTGCCGGGCGACTATAACCTGCAGTTTCTCGACCATGTGATAGACAGCCCGGATATCTGTTGGGTGGGCTGTGCCAACGAGTTAAACGCCTCTTACGCCGCTGATGGATATGCCCGATGTAAGGGCTTCGCCGCGCTGCTGACGACATTTGGCGTAGGAGAGTTAAGCGCCATGAACGGCATTGCGGGCAGCTACGCCGAGCACGTTCCGGTCTTGCATATTGTGGGTGCGCCGGGTACGGCGTCACAGCAAAGAGGTGAGCTGCTGCACCATACGCTGGGCGACGGTGAGTTTCGTCATTTTTACCATATGAGCGAACCGATCACCGCTGCACAGGCGATCCTGACCGAACAAAACGCCTGTTATGAAATCGACCGGGTATTAACGACCATGCTCCGGGAACGTCGTCCCGGCTATCTGATGCTGCCCGCCGATGTGGCTAAAAAGGCCGCCACACCGCCTGTAAACGCTCTCACGCTCCGGCACGCGCATGCCGATAGCGCCTGTCTGAAAGCGTTCCGGGATGCCGCAGAAAACAGGCTTGCCAGGAGCAAGCGTACTGCGCTGCTGGCCGATTTCCTTGTCCTGCGCCATGGCCTGAAGCATGCGCTACAGAAATGGGTCAAGGACGTGCCGATGGCGCACGCCACTATGCTGATGGGTAAAGGCATATTTGACGAGCGTCACGCCGGTTTTTACGGCACGTACAGCGGTTCGGCGAGCGCCGGCGCGGTAAAAGAGGCGATTGAAGGGGCGGATACCGTGCTGTGCATCGGCACGCGATTTACCGATACCCTGACCGCCGGCTTCACGCATCAGCTTACCCCGGCTCAAACGATAGAAGTTCAGCCTCACGCCTCACGCGTCGGTGATATCTGGTTTACCGGCATCCCCATGCTCCAGGCAATCGAAACGCTGGTGGAGCTGTGTAAACAGCACGTACACGATACGCCGGTACCGGCCTCTCAAAGCGCGATGGCCTACCCGCAGCCGGATGGCTCGCTGACGCAGGCGAATTTCTGGCAAACGTTGCAGACGTTTATCCGCCCGGGGGACATCATTCTTGCGGATCAGGGCACCTCGGCCTTCGGCGCGATCGACCTTCGTCTGCCGGCTGACGTGAATTTTATCGTCCAGCCGCTGTGGGGATCGATTGGCTATACGCTGGCGGCGGCATTTGGCGCACAAACGGCCTGCCCGAACCGGCGTGTGATTGTGCTGACGGGGGATGGCGCGGCGCAGCTCACCATTCAGGAGCTAGGCTCAATGCTGCGGGATAAACAGCACCCCATCATTCTGGTCCTTAACAACGAAGGGTACACGGTAGAAAGGGCGATCCACGGGCCGGAGCAGCGGTATAACGACATTGCGCTATGGAACTGGACGCAAATCCCGCAGGCACTGAGCCTTGATCCTCAGGCCCAGTGCTGGCGGGTCAGTGAAGCGGAGCAGCTGGCGGACGTCCTTGAAAAAGTGGCGCACCACGAGCGGCTCTCGCTGATTGAGGTGATGCTGCCAAAAGCAGATATTCCACCGCTGCTGGGGGCGCTTACCAGAGCGCTGGAAGCGCGCAATAACGCCTGACTACTTGTCGTTTCGCCAGGCCATCATCATCGGTTTGCCCGCCAGCAGGAGCCAGGCGGGCAACATCACGATACAAAGCAGAGGGAAAAGCGTCGAATCCGGTACGACTACCGCCGCCATGAACAGGCTGAGCCACGCGTCGCGCGTGACCACCAGAACCAGTCCCAGAATAGAGCAGGAGACGGTAATCGCCGCCGGCACCGCATCGACATGTTCGTGCAGCATCAGCCCCAGCGCGACGCCGACAAAGACCGCCGGGAAGATGCGTCCACCGCGGAAACCGCAGGCGGCCGCCACCACCAGCGCTGCCAGCTTGATTACGGCAAACAGCAGATAGTCGGAGACGCTAAATACCTGGCTGAAGGCCAGCTGCTGCATCTCGTCCAGACCTTTAAACAGCGTCACCGTCCCACCGATTGCCCCTAAAATACCGAGGATCAAACCGCCAGCCCCCAGAATTAACACCGGGTGTTTGAGTCTATGCATTAGCCGGTGCAGACGTGGAAGGCACCATACCGCCACCATCCCCAGCGCAATGGCGATAGCGACGACGATGGCGCCGCTGAAAATATCGGCGATTTGCATCTGGCCGTAGTGGGGGAGTGAGAGTGAAAAATGAGGATGGAAAAACAGGCTGGTGGTCAACGCCCCGGCGGCGGCGGCCATCAGCGGCGCAAAGAGTTTATCCCACAGGGGGACGTCGTTATTGCTGCTGAGCGTCTGCGAAAAGATCAGTGCGGCAGCGACGGGTGTACCGAAAAGCGCTCCGATGGTGCCTGCGGAGGCGAGAATGGTCCAGTCCAGCGCGCCGACGCGGGGCAAAATGCGTGAACCGAGGAAAACCGCCAGGCCAATGTTGACCGCCATAATCGGATGCTCTGGTCCCAGGCTGACGCCACCGGCCAGACCGAGAATCAACGCGATAATCAGCCCCGGCAGTGCCGAAGGAGAAACCGGGGCACCAATCAGCGGTTCCTGTGCCGGGTCTGGTCCAGCATGGCCAGGACTGAAACGGATCACCAGGCCCACCGCAATACCGGTCAACGTTAGCATCACAACGATCCAGGCAGGAGAATCCGCGGTGACCCCCAGTCCTGCAGGAAGCGCGTTCCATAATAGTGTTTGCAGCACCGACGCGACTTTCATCACGACAATGAGCACCAGGCTTGAAACCACGCCAATGATTAGCGCCGGAATAGCCAGCAACAGCATGGTTCTGGCTCGCGGGTGGAGCATGATGATTTCCTTGTACAAAACGGTATTACGTTACTTTGCACATTAAGCTTTATGGCAATAGTGCAAAAGGTGCTGAAACGGTAAAGTTATTCTGTGACGAAGATCGATAATCCATGGGCATTCACCTTACGGCCGTTGTTGTTATCACGCCTTGAATTTACAGTGTCCCAAAGATTTATTCTGACTTTAGCGGAGCAGTAGAAGAATGACAAAGTATGCTTTGGTAGGTGATGTGGGCGGCACGAACGCGCGCCTCGCATTATGCGATGTAAGTAGCGGTGAAATTTCCCGGGCGAAAACCTACTCAGGGCTGGATTATCCAAGCCTTGAGGCCGTTGTCCGCGTCTATCTGGACGAGCATCAGGTTAGCGTCGAAGATGGCTGCATCGCCATTGCCTGCCCGATAACCGGCGACTGGGTCGCAATGACCAACCATACCTGGGCATTCTCCATCGCCGAGATGAAAAAAAACCTCGGCTTTGCGCATCTTGAAATCATCAATGACTTCACCGCGGTGTCCATGGCGATCCCGATGCTGAAGCCGGAGCATCTGATCCAGTTTGGCGGCGCTGAACCTGTCGAAGGTAAGCCAATTGCGGTTTACGGGGCCGGTACCGGCCTGGGCGTTTCACATCTGGTGCACGTTGCTCAGCGCTGGGTGAGCCTGCCGGGTGAAGGCGGCCACGTAGACTTTGCGCCAAACAGCGAAGAAGAGGGCATTATCCTCGAAGAATTACGCGCTGAGATCGGCCACGTCTCCGCCGAGCGCGTCCTTTCGGGTCCGGGGCTGGTGAACCTGTACCGTGCGATTGTGAAATCTGACGGTCGTCTGCCGGAAAACCTGCAGCCGAAAGACGTCACCGAACGCGCGCTGGCGGACAGCTGCATTGACTGCCGTCGTGCCCTGTCGCTGTTCTGCGTGATTATGGGACGCTTCGGCGGCAACCTGGCGCTGACGCTGGGCACCTTCGGTGGGGTCTATATTGCGGGCGGAATTGTGCCGCGCTTCCTCGACTTCTTTAAAGCCTCCGGCTTCCGCGGCGGGTTTGAGGATAAAGGGCGCTTCAGAAGCTACGTGCAGGACATTCCGGTTTATCTGATCGTGCATGATAATCCAGGCCTGCTGGGGTCGGGTGCCCATCTGCGTCAGGTTCTCGGTCAAATCCTGTGACGTAGAGCCCTCTCCCGCGGGAGAGGGCTTTTTCTTTACAGGTGCATCAGTTGGCGGAACTCTTTCACCTTGCTGCGGCTCACCGGCACCTGAAAATCCAGATCCTTCAGGCGCAAAATGTAGGTGTTGTTAAACCACGGTTCGATTTCGCGGATCTTGTTTAAATTCACGCAGAACGACCGGTGGCAACGGAAAAAGTGCGACGCAGGCAGCTTGCTGCAAAACTCGGTGATGTTCATCGCCATCACGTAAGATTCCCGCCGCGTATAAACAAACGTCATCTTTTCATGGGCTTCGGCATAGTAGATATCATTGACCGGCGTCACGATGATGCGCTCATCTTTGACCAGATTAATGGTGTCGTTTTCCCGTACCGTTGGGGTGGCGCTAGCGGGGGCGGTCTGCTGCTGCCATGCGGCCTCCAGCTTTTGCAGCATGCTGACAATCCGCGACTCCTGGTAAGGCTTAAGGATATAGTCAAACGCCTCCAGCTCGAAGGCCTCTACGGCGTGCTCTTTCCATGCGGTAACGAAAACAATAAACGGCTTATGGGCAAACTGATTGATGTTTTGCGCCAGCAATACGCCATCCAGCGACGGGATATTTATATCCAGAAAAATGGCGTCGACCCGGTTATGCTGCAAAAACTTCAGCACGTCCAGACCATCATCAAACGTACCCACAATCTCCATCTGGCTGTGGGTGTTGATAAGCCAGGTGAGCTCCTGTTGAGCCAGGAATTCATCTTCTACGATGATAACTTTCATGGGTTACTCCACCTGGGGCAACAGTGATGTTGTCGAATGAACGGGAGAACGCTCATTCGGGACGTAAAAAGCAATTTCGGTGCCCGGCTCAAGACGCTGAATATGCAGTCCGTCGCCGTAAAGCAGCTTGACCCGGTGGTGCACGTTCAGCAGGCCGATTTTATTCCCGGGCATCTCGTTAGACTCCACGCGCTCAATGACTTTTGGGTCAATCCCGTGGCCGGTATCGCGCACGGCAATGCGTACCCGGTTACCGCTTTCGGTGATGCTGATGGTGACCACCCCTTTGCCTTTACAGGGCTGAATGCCGTGAACAATCGCGTTTTCGACCAGCGGCTGGATAAGCAGGCTCGGAATCACGCAGTTGACCTCTTCATCAATATCGTAAATGACCGTGAGCTTGTCACCAAAGCGCGCCTGTTCAATGGCGATGTAGTCCTTGATCTGATACAGCTCTTTTTTGATGTCGATCTGCTCGTCATCTTTCAGCTCGATGTTGTAGCGCAGATAGCGGGACAGGTTAAAAATCAGCTGGCGCGCGGTGTCCGGATTAAGACGAATGGACGAGGAGATCGCGTTCAGCGCGTTAAACAGGAAATGGGGATTGATTTTGCTCTGCAGCGCGCGCAGCTCTGCCTTATTTGCCATCTCACGCAGCTGTTCTGCACGGGAGACTTCCAGCTGAGTGGAGATAATCTGCGACAGGCCAATCGCCATCTCCTGCAGGGAGGAGGTGATCTGATGCGCGTGACAGTAATAAATTTTCAGCGTGCCCGTCACGACGCCTTTCTCCCACAGCGGGATCACCAGCATGGAGTGGATTTCCGGCGTTCTGTGGGCTTCGTCATTGTTTTTAATAATGATTTTACCGTAATTGATCGCCTGTCTGGTGGTCGGGCTGATGGTGTCATCATTATCGCGATAGTTGTGTTCCCCGACGCCAACGTAGGCCAGCACGTGGTCAATATTGGTGATGGCGACGGCGTCTGCGTGGATGTCGTGGCGGATAATCTCGCAGACCTGACGCAACGATTCCGCGTTAACGTGGCGGAAAAGCGGCAGCGTTTTGTTGGCGATATCCAGCGCCAGCTTGGCCTGACGGGCGGCGCTGGCCTCTTTTTCCCCTTCAACGCTTTGCACCAGCAGCACGATAAAACCGATGCACACGCTGCCCAGGATCATCGGAATCCCGATTTTCGAAACGATATCCAGCCCTAGGGCGGTGGTGGGGGCCCAGACGACGACCAGGATCATAGTCAGCGTTTCGCACACCATGCCTGCGACGATCCCGGCGCGCCAGCGCTGTTTTTTCGGGATTTTGCGGCTGATCCAGCCGGAGAGCATCCCGGCGATAATGCTGGTAATAAAGCAGGGCACCGCCGTTACGCCGCCGATATCAATCAGGTAGCGATGGGTTCCGGCAATCACGCCGGTGATAACGCCCACCCACGGGCCAAACAAAATTCCGCCGGACATCACGGCGATAATGCGCACGTTAACAAGCGAGCCCTCTACCGGCACGCCTGACCAGGTGCTGAACAGGGCGAACAGCGAAAAGATGGCGGTAACGGCCAGCAGCTCTTTTGGCGAGTGGGCGGATTTGTGCAACAGCTCGCGAAACAGGCGAATGCGGATGAGGAAGAACAGGCAAATCAGCATTAATGCCGCACGGTCAAAAACCGCCAGCAGCATAGTGAATATTTCGTGCACGAGTAGACCTGGGAAAACGGGAAAGAACCATGATAAAAAACCTGGCGCGTATTGACCAGCTATCCGTCAGGTTTATCAAATGAGGAAAAACCATGATTCTTAAAGGGGATTGTCCGGCGGTAACGACACGGCCTGATTTTTTATAGCCAGCGCATCGTCAGGTAACTGTTTTGATATCATCCTGTTAAATAACGGCTATCAGAAAGCCAACCCTGAAACAGGGGCTTCCGCTTTTTGGCACTGCCGGGTTCCGGTTTTCAGGCGATCGCTTTTTTTTCATTTCCCTCTCGACAGCATGATTTTTTTCAGGTTATTTTCTAAGCATGCCACATCGGTGGCAGCGTCGCTCGGACGGTCCGGGCGCTAACGTTAATCTGAGGAATCTATGGCTGAATTCAGTCCTGAACGCCGTTTTACGCGTATCGATCGTCTCCCCCCTTATGTTTTCAATATCACTGCTGAACTGAAAATGGCTGCGCGTCGGCGCGGCGAAGATATTATTGATTTCAGCATGGGTAACCCTGACGGCCCAACGCCACCGCATATTGTTGAGAAGCTCTGTACGGTTGCCCAGCGCCCGGATACGCACGGCTACTCAACGTCTCGTGGTATTCCCAGATTACGTCGCGCGATCTCGCGCTGGTATCAGGATCGCTATCAGGTTGATATCGATCCGGAAAGTGAAGCGATTGTCACCATCGGCTCGAAAGAGGGGCTGGCACACCTGATGCTGGCCACGCTGGATCATGGCGATACGGTGCTGGTGCCTAATCCAAGCTATCCGATCCACATCTACGGCGCGGTGATTGCCGGGGCGCAGGTTCGTTCCGTTCCGCTGGTGGAAGGTGTCGATTTCTTTAACGAACTGGAACGTGCGATTCGTGAAAGCTACCCGAAACCGAAGATGATGATCCTTGGTTTCCCGTCGAACCCAACGGCCCAGTGCGTGGAGCTCGATTTCTTCGAGAAAGTCGTCGCCCTGGCTAAACGTTATGACGTGCTGGTGGTTCATGATTTAGCCTACGCTGACATCGTCTATGACGGCTGGAAAGCGCCTTCCATCATGCAGGTTCCGGGCGCGCGTGACGTGGCGGTCGAGTTCTTTACGCTGTCAAAAAGCTACAACATGGCAGGCTGGCGTATTGGCTTTATGGTGGGTAACAAAACGCTGGTGAGCGCACTGGCGCGCATTAAGAGTTACCACGACTATGGTACCTTCACGCCGCTACAGGTCGCGGCTATCGCTGCCCTGGAAGGCGACCAGCAGTGCGTTCACGAGATTGCCGCCCAGTATAAGCGCCGCCGTGACGTGCTGGTAAAGGGCTTGCATGAAGCGGGCTGGATGGTGGAAATGCCGAAGGCGTCTATGTACGTCTGGGCAAAAATTCCGGAGCCGTACGCGGCGATGGGATCGCTGGAGTTTGCCAAAAAACTGCTGCAGGATGCGAAGGTGTGCGTATCACCGGGCATTGGCTTTGGTGATTACGGCGACACCCACGTGCGATTTGCACTGATTGAAAACAGCGATCGTATCCGTCAGGCGGTGAGGGGCATCAAGAGTATGTTCCGGGCCGACGGCCTTCTTTCGTCGAAGAGCGTGGCTGAACATCCCGCGTCGACATGACATAAAAAAACAGGAGCCGATGGCTCCTGTTTTTTTGACTGCATGTTCTTCACTAGATCATCAGGGCAAAGGTTCCGGCCCAGACTAAAACAATCACCGAAATGCCCATAAAGAAATATTTCACGTTTCATCGCTCCGCGTATCTTGTGGTACGCATTTAAAAACAGAGTCCACCTGATTATAGAGAACTGAAATCCGGTCAAAACGGAAATGAGAATTTTCCCGTTACGCCGTTAACTCCAGTTCAGAATTCTGTGCTTTCCTGTTGCCAGACGGCGCTAATGTACGCCTAAAAATGAGGGGTGACAAGAGGCATTTTTTTAAATAATTTCCGTCACTTACGAGTGTCGTGGAACGGCGACAGTTTGATTTCGCATCGCAATAAATTCACTTTGGGCGACGCAACGAAAGAGGGCTTCTCAACGGGATGACAGGTGATTGAAAAGGTTAGTTTCTTAGCGAAACTAACCTTCCTGAAAGACTTAAATATAGAGAGAGGCTTCGCCAAGAGGGCGGGTTTTGAAACGGCGATGCATCCACAGATACTGCTCTGGCGCACGCATGATTTCAGTTTCGATGACTTTATTGATAAACGCTGCGGCTTCGCACTCGTTTTCCGGATAGTTAGCCATTTCAGGGGAGATGTGCAGACGATAGCCTGACTTATCTGCTTTTCTCACCATCGTTACGGTCAGCATGGAAGCGCCCGACAGACGCGAAATGACAAAGGTGCCGTTAGTCGTCGCAACGTCTTTCACCGCAAAGAAGGGCGCAAAGCTGCTGCCTTTACGTCCATAATCCTGATCGGGTGCAAACCAGACGGCTTCACCTTTCTTCAGAGCACCGACCATACCGCGCAGGTTATTACGGCTGATCATCGCCTTATTGGAACGCATGCGGCCACGCGTTTGGACCCACTCCATCAGCGCACTGTTGTGGGGTCGATAGGTCGCCATCATTGGCTGGCAAAGGCCCATCACGCGGCCACCCAGTTCCAGCGACATAAAGTGAACGCCGACGACCATCACGCCGCGTTTTTGCATCTGCGCGCGTTTAAGGTTATCCAGTCCTTCTACATCAAACCACTTACGGACACGCTCATCCGGCCAGAACCAGGCCATGCCGGTTTCAAGCAGCGCCATGCCGATAGACTTAAAGTTTTCAGCGATGAGCTTCTCGCGCTCTTCGGCATTGTACTGCGGAAAGCAAAGCTCAATATTTTTCCGTGCGATGGATTCGCGACGTTTCAGGAAAACGCGGGAAGCGCTGCCCAGTTTCGACCCCAGCAAACGCAGTACAGGGTACGGAAGTTGAACCAGCAGCCAGAGAACGCCAAGACCAAACCATGTAAACCAGTAACGCGGGTGTAAAAACGCGCGTTGAAATTTGGATTGAGACAAAATAGTGAAACCTATGTGAAGCCTGTAAAGGTAGCGCAGAGTTTGCGATACGACGTGCCGATAAGACCGTTCTTCAAGGTGATGGTTGCAGGCTTTACCGAACTTTACGGCGTTGCCTGGCCACTGCTGATTTGGGCGGGCGGCGTAATGTAGCACCGTTATACGATATGTGCTATTACTCGTTTTTGATTAAAAAAGCGGCAGTTCGGAAGGTGATTGATTTTACAGATTTTATAATCACTCGCATGCAAGAGTATGCCGTCTGCCCTATCCGGGAAGAGAGAGCATCTTCTGATGAGGGTGTGTGGATAAAAGAGCAGCGTATTTATTCGTGACCGATTACGCACTTGTGAAGTTTATTTATCGCTTCAACATTCGCGAATAGGAAAATTCCATGTGAAAATTCTCATGTATTATTTATGCAACCAATAATTCAGTTTGTATCCATTACTGAAAAGCATTCTGTTTTTATTGCGCTGCAATAATACATTGCCCTCAATTCATGATTTTTGGTCTCAACATTTTGATGCAAATCAATATAACGTATTTTTCCTGGTGTCTATCTGTATGCGATCACTTTTTCGATACAAATATTCGGTTTGCATACCAAAAGCAGTGTCTTTTTCTGAGATGGCAGAGTAATTCGCCATAATGTTTTAGTGGAAAATTCTTAAGAAATTTCTTATCTCAGATAAAAGATCTGTGTATTTGATTTTTATTCGATTATTATTCTATTATTGCGCATCAAGAACGATACCGTGAAGTTGGCATACCAAAACAAAAAGGGGTGATGAGATGGCTGACAGTTTTCAGAATGAGGTGCCTAAGGCACGTATTAACCTGAAGCTTGATCTGCATACTGGCGGGGCAAGCAAGAAAATGGAATTGCCATTGAAATTACTGGTTACAGGTGATTTCAGTAATGGGCGGGAGTCTTCTTCAATATCTGAGCGTGAAAAAGTTAACATCACGAAAAATAATTTCGATAGCGTTCTTTCCGAATATTCCCCAAAAGTTAATCTGGCCGTTAAAAATACGCTGTCTGACGATGGTGGTGAGGACAACATTCAGCTGACTTTCCAGAGCATGAAAGATTTCACGCCAGAGCAGGTGGCAGCCCAAATTCCACAGCTGAAGGCGATGCTGGCGATGCGCAACTTGCTCCGCGATCTGAAAGCCAACCTGCTGGATAACCAGACTTTCCGAAAAGAGCTGGAGAAAATCGTTCTTGACCAGTCACTTAGTGCTGAGTTGCGAAATGAACTATCCGCACTGGCTTCAAAAAAACCTTAACCATCATGCTGTTTTAACGGATTAATCAAGGAATGCTCATGTCTGTACAAAATAATACTGCTGGCGGGGAAAGCGTGGTGCTGGAACGCCCTGGTGTGGGTGGGGTATACGCCTCACTGTTTGAGAAAATCAATCTGAACCCTGTCTCCGAGCTGAGCGCGCTGGATATCTGGCAAGATGCGCAGGCGATGTCGGATGCGACCGCTGACGAGCGTCTCACCGCAGGTATGCAGGTCTTTCTGGAATGCCTGACCAAGGCAGGCTCGAAAGTCGAAAAACTGGATAAAAGCCTGATCGATCACCACATCGCTGAGCTCGATTACCAGATAAGCCGCCAGCTCGACGCCGTTATGCACCATGAAGAGTTTCAGGCGGTTGAGAGCCTGTGGCGCGGCGTGAAGTCGCTGGTTGATAAAACGGATTTTCGCCAGAACGTGAAAATTGAGCTGTTGAGCATGTCTAAAGAAGACCTGCGCCAGGACTTTGAAGACAGCCCGGAAATCATCCAGAGTGGTCTGTATAAACACGCCTACATTGATGAATATGATACCCCGGGCGGCGAGCCGATTGCGGCGCTGATTTCCGCTTATGAGTTCGATGCTTCAGCTCAGGATGTCGCTCTGCTGCGCAACATCTCTAAAGTATCCGCGGCTGCACATATGCCGTTTATCGGCTCGGCAGGCCCAAAATTCTTCCTCAAGGAGTCAATGGAAGACGTCGCGGCGATTAAAGATATTGGTAACTATTTTGACCGCGCAGAGTACATCAAGTGGAAATCGTTCCGCGATACGGACGACGCTCGCTACATCGGTCTGGTGATGCCCCGCGTACTGGGTCGTTTACCGTATGGCCCGGATACCGTTCCGGTTCGCAGCTTCAACTATGTTGAAGAAGTCAAAGGTCCGGATCACGACAAATACCTGTGGACGAATGCGTCGTTTGCCTTCGCGTCCAACATGGTGCGTAGCTTTATCAATAATGGCTGGTGCGTACAAATCCGTGGCCCACAGGCCGGCGGTGCGGTTCAGGATCTGCCTATCCATCTTTATGACCTGGGTACCGGCAATCAGGTAAAAATCCCGTCTGAGGTCATGATCCCTGAAACGCGTGAGTTCGAGTTCGCGAATCTGGGCTTTATTCCTTTGTCCTACTATAAAAACCGCGACTACGCCTGCTTCTTCTCAGCCAACTCCGCCCAGAAACCGGCGCTGTATGATACCGCAGATGCAACGGCCAACAGCCGCATCAACGCCCGCCTGCCGTACATCTTCCTGCTGTCGCGTATCGCCCACTACCTGAAGCTGATTCAGCGCGAGAACATCGGTACCACCAAGGATCGCCGACTTCTGGAGCTGGAGCTGAACACCTGGGTCCGCAGTCTGGTGACCGAAATGACCGATCCGGGCGACGAACTGCAGGCATCTCATCCGCTGCGTGATGCAAAAGTGGTGGTGGAAGATATTGAGGATAACCCGGGCTTCTTCCGCGTGAAGTTGTATGCGATCCCGCACTTCCAGGTGGAAGGGATGGACGTAAACCTGTCGCTGGTTTCCCAGATGCCGAAAGCGAAATCGTAAGGCGAGGGGTGATCAGGGATGAAAATTTACCGCCCACTTTGGGAGGATGGGGCCGCTCTGGCCCCGCAACAGTTCCAGCAGCAGGTCCGCTGGAGTGAGCACGTTGCCAGCATGGTCGCCCGGATGGGTATTTCTCATCCCTGGGGCGTGGTTGCGGCAGAATTTGATGATGCTGCACTTGCGCTCTCGCGTCTGAATGCCATCCGTCTGGTCGTAAGTTTCCAGGATGGCACGATTGTTGATACGGATCTGGCGGATAATATTCCGCCGGTCTGTGATTTGTCTGCCGCAAACGGCTCAGAGGCTGTTGAGGTGGTTGCCGCATTGCCACTGCTGAGCGCCAGTGGTGGCAACCTCGATAACGGACAGGACAGTGAACGCCCGCGTCGCTGGAAAGCCGAACGTGTGGTGGTGCAGGAACTGGCTGGTCATGAAAGCGGGGAGTTGGCCATTTTGCGTCATGCGCTGACCCTGCGTTTGTCCAGCCAGGAAAATACGGCATACCTGACCTGTCCGGTGACCCGCCTGGTGCGTAATGCTCAGGGGCAGTGGAGCCGGGACCCGGCTTTCATTCCGCCGATGCTTTCCCTTTCTGCAAGCCCGTCGCTGGCCACCGAACTGGGTGACCTGCTGGTTCGTCTGCAGGCCCGCCGCCGTCGCCTGATGGCTATGCGCCGTGAAAGCAATGAGCGGATGGCAGACTTTGCTGTCGCGGATGTCTCCCTGTTCTGGCTGCTGAATGCGCTGAACAGCGCCGAGCCGGTGTTAACGGAACTTCTGCAGACGCCCGATCGTCACCCGGAACTCCTGTACCGCGAACTGACTCGTCTTGCCGGCAGCCTGCTGACATTCTCCCTGGAACATGACGCCGGGGACATTCCTGCTTATCAGCACGATGCACCGGAACGGGTATTCCCGCCTTTGCTGGCATTGCTGGACAAGCTCTTTGAAGCGAGCCTGCCGTCGCGGGTCGTAAGAATCCACCTCGAGCATCAGGACCAGATCTGGAAAGGTGCCCTGCACGACGCGCGTCTGCGCGAAGGGGCGGACTTCTACCTCTCAGTACGTTCTTCCATGCCGAACCATGAGCTTCAGACAAAATTCCCGCAGTTGTGTAAAGCGGGCAGCTTTGATGATGTTTCGGATGTGGTGAATGTAGCGCTGAGTGGGATGCTGATTAAGCCTTTGACGCATGTTCCGGCCGCTATCCCGTTGCGCCTTGAGAATCAGTATTTCTCGCTGGATCTGAGCAGTGAGGCGGCTCGCGCCATGCTTGAGATGGGCTGTTGCACCTTCTATACCCCGCGCTCGCTGGGGGATGTTGATCTCGAACTCTTTGCGGTGCTGCGTACATGAATAAATCTGAACTCAGCCAGATAGAACGTATTTTCTACCCGGGCTGGCTGATGGCCAGCCAGATACGGGGCGGTCAGGAAGTCCGTGACGGGGAAGGGCTATACCGGAGGGCCTGCCGTCTGGTGCAAGAGGCGAAAGCGGCGCTCACTGAGGCTGGTTACAGCGACATCAGCCGTGACCATATGGTGTATACCGCTGGTAAATTTCCTCTGGTTACGCTGGCTGTAGGCATTACGCTGATGCTGGCTGGCTGTGGACTTACTCAGAGTGTTACGGACGGCACTGTCGCCGTGACTAAATCGATTTTTTATAAGCAGGTGAAGATCCTGCATCTCGATATTCGTGCCCGTGAAGCCGTGAACAGCAATGCTGGAGGTGTCGCTCTGTCGACGGTGGTGCGTATTTATCAGCTTAAAGACCGCAAAACCTTTGACAGCACGGATTACCCGTCATTGTTTAAAGACGACAGCCAGGCCGTCAAGGCAGACCTCGTGGCGGAGAAAGATATAAGGCTGCAGCCGGGGGGGGCGGTAACGGTTGATATGCCAATGGAAAAAGATGCGCAGTACGTGGCAGTGGCCGGGATGTTTATGTCACCTGACCAGGAGAACAACAGCTGGCGTGTAGTATTGAGCCGCGATGAGCTTGATCCGGAGAAGGCCCGGGTGATTGATGCGGGCAGCAATCGACTGACTCTGCAGGCGCTGAAAGATGAGTGAGTCATCCCGTCCTTCACTGTATGAAACACTTTATGGCAACTTCACCGGCGGCCTCGACCTGCATCAGGTCAGCGAGCAGAACCAGGTCATTTTGTCCGTGCTCGATAACATGCAGCGTATCCTCAACTGTCGTGCCGGCACGCTGGCGCATTTGCCTGACTACGGCCTGCCGGATATGACCAAAATCCTGCAGGGCATGCCGGGAACGGCCCATGAGCTGATGGGCACATTGTCTGCCGTCCTGCTCAAATATGAACCACGCCTGAAAAAAATAACCGTTGTCCTGCTGGAACAGAACGTCCCCGGTGAACTGCGCTATGCCATTGACGCTGAACTTAAAGGGAGTGGCCTGGTGCGCTACGGGACTGAATTTATGCCCGAAGGACGGGTCCTGTTAAGGCATCTCAGACAACAGCAGTATCTCGACGCCACTCTTCGTATATAAGGTCCGATAACATCATGTCTGTAAAATTACAGTTCCTGAAGAAGTTGCAGGCACGCCAACCTGCACCTGTTCCTGCCATCAGCAAGAGTCAGGCTGATATTGCAGAGTTTCGCCAGCGAATGGCCCAGCTTCAGGAGCAAATGGACGCGTGGCTGACGGATACGGGACTGAATGTGGAGCCACTGACAGTATCCGTTCCGGATCTGCTGGTGGAGGGCGGGGCTTTTGAGATTTCCGGTATCGTTTTGCGCTATGACAGCCGGGCGGTCAAATTTATGCCGATCTTTCTGTATGGGCTGGGCGTCGCAGGTTGTGTCGAGATAACTTTCTGTTCCGGGGACAAGGTGATTTCTCAAGGACGCCTGTTCATGAGGGTGGGGAACGCAAATGGCTGGATCTTTACTCCCCCTGATACCTCATCCCGGTCCGGACAACTATTTGATGAAGGTGTATTTTTCGGTCTGATTTTAGCGCTGCTGCCATAGCGATATTTATGAGTCATTGCACTTTTAAACGCAAAATAGCCCCTCACATCAACTGACGAAATTAACCACACGGATATGCAGGCCCTCCAGGATGACCACACATATAACGTTAAAAACCGGCGGTGACCCGCGCACGCTGCCAGATTACGCCGCCCTCCGCGATGAGCTCAGCAAGCTGACGCATCCTGCTCGCCCGGATGTGAACTGGCAATATGTCGAAAAACGCTGCCTCTCTCTGTTTGAACAAAACGGTGTGGAGTTGCAGACTGCGGCCTGGTACACCCTTGCCCGGACTCACCTGTCTGGATTGACTGGTCTGAACGAAGGGCTGGCGATTCTGGAAGCCCTGATTAGCCATCAGTGGGACGTTTTCTGGCCGAAGACGTTACATACTCGTCTGGAGATCCTTACCGGCCTGAGCCAGCGACTGCAGCAGCGCATGCGTATGCTTCCACTCAACAACAGCCATCTTAGTGAGCTTTATCGTGCTGAAGCGTTGCTTACCCGGCTGAGTGCGGTACTCCAGCGCCTTGAACTGAAACACCTAAGCCAGTTCGATACGTTACGAACAATGATACGTTCGAATGCTGAACGGCTGGAAAGCAGTAATGACGCATCAGATCAGAATGCACGCATGATGCCCGGTTGCGAAATACCTCAGGAAAGGGCAGCGCCGGTTGACGAAGTGAAATGGGTCTATGTTGTGCAGCCGGAGAATCAGCCTGATGCAGACGGGCTTACGACAGCGCACGGGGCGGTCAGACCATGGAAGCCCTTTGTCGCCGGGATGTGTTCTATGCTGGTGGTCTGCGTCGCCGTAGCGTGGGGAAGGGGCTTTCTGTCCAGACCCGATCCCTTAACGACGCAGGCTATTGCCTCGCTGGCATCGTTACCAGAAGTGCTTACCCCTGTTCAGCAAGAGGCGTTAGCACAGCGAGGCACTTTACCGCCCACGTTTATTACAGAAACGCAGCAGCAGCTTGCCCGACTGGAGAAGCTGCCTCCTGACTGGAATATTTCCTACAGCCTTCAGCTGTTAGCACAACTCCAGACATTGCAGCCGGAGGAAGCGAAGCCGCTCGCCGTGCAGTGGCAGCTAAAATTTAGCGCGGCAGCGTTGCCTGTTGATGCCATGAACAGCTGGTATCAGGGAATGATGAAGCTTCAGCAACTGAGCCATCGGCTGAGTAGTCTGGATGAGCAAAAGGGAAAATATATCACTGTGAGTGAGCTTAAATCGGTGGTTTTTTCGACTATACAGTCATTTAACCAAACAATACCGGCTGAAGAACAACTCAGACGCCTGTCACAGCATCCAACAGGAGGTGTGCTTCCTGAAGCCGAAAAGACCCAGCTGGAGTTGCGTCTTAAACAGCTGGCAACGCGTTACGCTCAAATAAAACGGGATTCTTCTTCGCAGTGAATTCTGGCGGTGGACAGGTGAATGTGCTTGAAAAAGCGTGGAGGTCAAAGTGTCCCCTGCAGGAATCGAACCTGCAACTAGCCCTTAGGAGGGGCTCGTTATATCCATTTAACTAAGGGGACGAGGCGGCACGAGTATAGCCTTATTTACACTGTGCGTTAAGCGCATCGCCGCCTGACTGCTCAAAGAGTCACCATTCAGGTCGGTTTTTTTGTCGATTTATCATCATTTTCCCGTGCCTTAAGCTCGGCTTTGCGTTTGTTCGACATGTCGTTACGGATTTGAGCATGGCTTAACAGCGCGAAGATAAACGTTCCGCCGCAGATGTTACCCGCCAGCGTCGGAAGGGCGAACGGCCAGAAAAAATCGCTCCAGTGAAGCGTACCGTTGAAGACCAGATACAGTATTTCAACGGTACCGACCACAATATGTGTGGTATCAGCCAGTGCAATCAGCCAGGTCATCAATATAATCACCACAATTTTGGCGCTTCCTGCTGAAGGAAACATCCAGACCATTGTGGCAATGATCCAGCCGGAGATGATGGCATTCGAGAACATCTCCACCGGCGTGTTTTTCATCACATCCATGCCGATTTTCACAAACGCGTCCCGGGTGGGTTCATCAAAGATCGGCATATATTCGAACGCCCAGGCCGCGATGCCCGTGCCGATGATATTACCCAGCAGGACGACGCTCCACAGACGCATCAATAAACCGAAGTTGCCGAGGGTGGGGTTTTGCATCACCGGCAGAACGGCGGTTACCGTGTTCTCGGTAAACAACTGCTGTCGGGCCATGATGACAATAATAAAGCCGAAGGTATAGCCGAGATTCTCGAGTAAAAATCCGCCGGGTACACCCTCCAGCTGCACATGAAATATCCCTTTCGCAAGCAGAGATGCGCCCATTGAGAGTCCGGCAGCGATGGCTGACCAGAAGAGGGCCATCGCGTCGCGCTCCATCTCCTTTTCACCGTCCTGGCGGATATGTTCGTGGATGGCCATCGCGCGGGAGGGGAGGCGATCTTCATCAATTTCTATCTTCTCGCCCCGCGCTTTCTCCTCGCTTTCAATTTCAAGTTCCTCACTGTTCTCGCCAATTTTTTCTTCGCCCACGTCTTTCATATTTGCTCCCGGAGGTTGATCTTTTTGTTAAGCGTAGCGGCTTTTATCGGAATGCCTGTGGGGATGCTCTTAAATTAGCGGCAATGGCAACAAAGGTGATACATCTCTTTCAAAAGACATTATAAAATTGCCAGCGAAACGAATTCCAAAAGCCAGGCTATGCTGAGATCAGAGTCACGGTGGTTACTGCCCGTAATTGTGCTCATAGACATCGGTAAACGTGCTGTTACAATCGCTTGCACGTTTACAGACGGAGCGTCAACGGCTCCGTTACGGATGGCAATCAACGATAGCCATACTGAACAGGGAGATATTTATGAAACTTCGGCTGTCGGCGCTTGCGCTGGGCGCGACTATGCTTGTGGGCTGCGCCAGCTCCGGTGAGCAAACGGGACGCTCCGATCCTCTCGAAGGATTTAACCGCTCAATGTATAGCTTCAACTACAACGTGCTGGACCCGTATGTGGTTCGCCCGGTGGCAGTAGCATGGCGCGATTATGTTCCACAGCCCGCGCGTAACGGATTAAGTAACTTTACCAGCAACCTCGAAGAGCCTGCGGTAATGGTGAACTATTTCCTGCAGGGCGATCCGTATCAGGGGATGGTGCACTTTACTCGCTTCTTCCTGAACTCCATTCTGGGGATGGGCGGCTTTATTGATGTCGCAGGTATGGCGAACCCGAAACTGCAGCGTGAACAGCCGCACCGTTTTGGTAGTACGCTGGGGCATTATGGCGTCGGTTACGGCCCTTACGTTCATCTGCCGTTCTATGGCAGCTTCACCGTGCGTGATGACGGCGGCGATATGGTCGATACGCTGTATCCGGTTCTGTCGTGGCTGACCTGGCCGCTTTCTGTGGGTAAATGGACGGTGGAAGGGATTGAAACCCGTGCGCAACTGCTCGACTCTGATGGTCTGCTGCGCCAGTCTTCTGACCCGTACATTATGGTGCGTGAAGCGTACTTCCAGAATCATGACTTTATCGCCAACGGCGGTAAGCTGAAGCCGGAAGAGAATCCAAACGCGAAGGCTATCGAAAACGAACTAAAAGATATCGATTCACAGTAAATAAAAAAGGTGAGCAATGCTCACCTTTTTTGATTCCAGTACGATTAGAACGCGTAGTTGAAGTTCGTACCGAACAGCCAGGCTTTACCTTCAGAGGTAAACTCGTAAGGGCCTTCCTGGAACGTCACTTTCTGACCGTGCATATAAGAAACGCCCGCATCGATGGATGCATTCTCGTTGAACGCATATGTCGCGCCTGCACTTAACCAGAAGCGGTCCTGATCCGGAATCGAAATAGAACGCTTGTCTGCCGGAACCGGGCTGTCGTCAAATGCGATACCGGAGCGGAAAGTCCAGTTTTTATCGTAGTAGTAGGTGGTACCCAGCGCAATACGATAGGCGTCGTGGAAGCTTTCGTCCTTATAGAACAGCGTTTGACCATTGGTTCCGGTCGCTTTCAGCTCCTGGAACTGGCTCCAGCTGGTATAGGCCAGGCTATAGTGAATAGCCCATTGTGGTGCAACGCGGTTGTAACCGGACACTTCCCACATTTCTGGCAAATGCAGCGACAGTGAACCTGGAACGGTCTGGTTTGACGTTCCCCAAGGAATGGTGGTACCTGCACCGGGAACCAGGTTGTTCACAGGCTTCAGGATGCCGCTCTTGTAATCGCCGTCGAAGTCAATTTTCACTTCGGAACGATAGGTCAGACCCCAGCGGTTGTTTTTATCCAGTTCGTACAGGATACCGGCGTTCCAGCCATAGCCCCACTCATCACCTTCAAGGCTGGCAATTTTATTGCTGTTTTTTGGCAGGCGAGCAGTCTGTTCCCCGGAATAACGTTCGATTTTGGCATCGGCGTAGACGGCATCAAAGCCCAGGCCAAAACTCCAGTTATCGTTCAGGCGATACGCACCGCTCAGGTTGAGGTTCAGCGTGGTAAGGTCTGTTTTACCGCCGTATTCACCTGCCGGGTAGTTGTTATTGAACTCGGTAGCAAGGCCGTAGTTAGACGTTACGGATGCACCCCAGCCAAACTGTTCATTGATAGGCGCAACGAAGTGCAGGTTAGGGATCCATGCTGTTGGGGCAATATTGTCCGCTTTAAGACTCGCACCCGTATAAGGCGACTTACCGGAAATGTTTACATCAGGATCGATATAAACCGCACCAGCAGAGAAGGTCGGACGATCAAACATCATGATCAATGCAGGGTTACGACTCGCGTTACCTGCATCATCAGCAATAGCGCCTTCCCCGGAATATGCGCGGCCAAGGCCAGAGGAAGAAAATTCGTTTAACTGAAAGCCCGCTGACCATGCGGAAGTGGAGACGAGTGCCACTGCGACTGCCAGCGCAGTCTTGTTGAACAGGGTTTTCTGGCTCATGACCATAACCTCATTGAGTTATTTTTATTCAATAATTGTTACATACCGTAACAGGAGCGCGAAGTGTAGGGTCTGAGGTATGACAGACAAATCAGACCAGTGGCCAGAGTATAGGTCTGACCAGCCGGAATGTTGCAAGTTTGTTTATTAATATTTTCAAACATGTTTCGTGAAACGAGATCTGGTTGGCAAAATTGTGACCATCGAGACTCACCCAAAAGGGTGGTTTTTGTTTTAGATCATTTTTTAGTGTGATATTGGTCACTTATCCGATTTTGCGCCATTAACGGCTGGAGAGAGCCCGCGCCGGGGCGTAAAATAGCAGCATCGTGTTTATCTCGCGCGCTGCGCGAATACAGAGGAAATTGAGCTATGAGTAAATGCAGTGCTGATGAAACCCCGGTTTGCTGCTGTATGGATGTTGGAACCATCATGGACAACACCGATTGCACCGCCTCTTACAGCCGCGTATTCACCAACCGTGCCGAAGCGGAAGAGACCCTTACTGCGCTGAGCAAGCGTGCGCGTGACGTTGAATCCGATCCTTGTGAAATCAAGTCTACCTTTACCGAAGTGGAAGGCGGCGTGAAGCTGGACATCGACTTTGTCTTCGCCTGCGAAGCAGAAACGCTGATTTTCCAGCTGGGTCTGCGTTAATTTCTGCGGCCTGATGCCCTCACCCCGACCCTCTCCCACGGGAGAGGGCGCAAACATTAAAAACGGTAACCTACGGGTTACCGTTTTGCTTTTACCTTGCGCACCCGGCAACATACCGCACAAATGCCCCTGCCATGCAGGGGCATTTTCTTTTTCTTCTCTGTGTTTTAGCTCGCACTTTTTCGTTTCCCCGATTGGCTGAATGTAAAAAAATGGTTAAGACTATTATCAGGTCAGACCACTTTGAGTTTGCAAAAATTTTTTACAGGGGAGTGTTATGAGTCAGGCATTACCGCTTATTACCCGTCAGGGCGATCGCATTGCCATAGTCAGTGGATTGCGCACGCCATTTGCGCGTCAGGCAACGGCGTTTCATGGCATACCGGCCGTCGACCTGGGGAAAATGGTAGTGGGGGAGATGCTGGCTCGCAGCGAAATTCCGCCTGAGGTCATCGAACAGCTGGTTTTCGGCCAGGTTGTGCAGATGCCTGAAGCCCCCAACATTGCGCGGGAAATCGTCCTTGGTACCGGGATGAACGTGCACACCGATGCCTACAGCGTCAGTCGCGCCTGTGCGACCAGTTTCCAGGCCGTGGCGAACGTCGCCGAAAGCCTGATGGCGGGGACTATCCGCGCCGGGATTGCGGGCGGGGCGGACTCCTCTTCGGTACTGCCGATTGGGGTCAGTAAAAAGCTGGCGCGTATCCTGGTCGATGCTAACAAAGCCCGTACGACGGGTCAGAAACTCAAACTCTTCTCGCGTTTACGTCTGCGCGATCTGATGCCCGTGCCACCTGCCGTAGCGGAATATTCCACCGGTCTGCGCATGGGCGATACCGCCGAGCAGATGGCGAAAACCTACGGCATTACCCGTGAACAGCAGGATGCGCTGGCGCATCGCTCGCATCAGCTTGCGGCAAAAGCCTGGTCGGAAGGCAAGCTGACCGACGAGGTCATGACCGCCTACATTCCACCCTATCGCGAACCGCTTGCGGAAGATAACAATATTCGCGGCACCTCGACGCTGGCAGATTACGCCAAACTGCGCCCGGCGTTTGATCGCAAGCACGGCACGGTGACGGCGGCGAACAGTACGCCGCTGACGGACGGGGCCGCCGCCGTGATCCTGATGACCGAATCCCGTGCGAAGGAGCTGGGCATTACTCCCCTGGGCTATTTACGCAGCTATGCCTTCACCGCCATTGATGTCTGGCAGGACATGCTGTTAGGTCCGGCGTGGTCCACGCCGCTGGCGCTGGATCGCGCGGGGCTGACGCTGGCCGATTTAACCCTGATTGATATGCACGAAGCGTTTGCCGCGCAAACCCTGGCCAACGTCCAGCTGCTGGCAAGCGAGCGTTTCGCCCGCGATGTGCTGGGCCGCGCCCATGCCACGGGTGAAGTGGATCAGAGCAAATTCAACGTGCTGGGCGGCTCTATCGCTTATGGTCATCCGTTTGCTGCCACCGGCGCGCGAATGATCACGCAAACATTACATGAACTTCGTCGCCGTGGCGGCGGGTTTGGCCTTGTTACCGCCTGTGCGGCGGGCGGCCTTGGTGCAGCAATGGTTCTGGAGGCTGAATAATGGATATGCCATCTGCATTTAATCTGACGGTTCGCCTCGATAACGTGGCCGTTATCACTATTGATGTGCCGGATGAAAAGATGAATACCCTGAAGGCCGAATTTGGTGTTCAGGTGCGCGCGATGCTAAAGCAGATCCGCGAGAACAAAGCCATTCGCGGCCTGGTGTTTATCTCTGCCAAACCCGACAACTTTATAGCCGGGGCGGATATCAACATGATCGCCCGGGCGCAAAGCGCGCTGGAAGCCGAAGAGCTGGCGCGTCAGGGCCAGCAGGTCATGGCGGAGATAAACGGCCTGCCGATCCCGGTTATCGCCGCGATCCACGGTGCCTGTCTGGGCGGCGGGCTGGAGCTTGCGCTGGCGTGCCACAGCCGTATATGTACCGACGATCCGAAAACCATTCTGGGTCTGCCGGAAGTGCAGCTGGGCTTGCTGCCAGGCTCCGGCGGAACGCAACGACTGCCGCGCCTGGTGGGCGTCAGCACGGCGCTGGAGATGATCTTAACCGGTAAACAGCTGCGAGCTCGTCAGGCGCTGAAGGCCGGTCTGGTCGATGACGTCGTGCCGCAGTCCATTTTGTTGGAGGCCGCCGTTGAGCTTGCGCTGAAAGGGCGTCAGGCAAGACGTCCTCTGCCGGTTCGCGAGCGCGTGCTGGCAGGGCCACTGGGCAGAACGCTCCTGTTCAACATGGTGGGCAAAAAGACCGAACAAAAGACCAAAGGCAATTATCCGGCGGCAAAGCGGATCCTGGACGTGATCGAAACCGGGCTGTCGCAGGGCAGCAGTAGCGGCTATGCCGCGGAGGCCAAAGCCTTTGGCGAACTGGCGATGACGCCGCAGTCACAGGCGCTGCGCAGCATCTTCTTCGCCAGCACGGACGTGAAAAAAGACCCGGGCAGCGAGGCATCGCCTGCGCCGCTGCGTGCCATTGGCGTACTGGGTGGAGGACTCATGGGCGGCGGTATCGCTTTTGTTACCGCCAGCAAAGGCAAATTGCCTGTACGCATCAAAGACATTAATCCTAAGGGGATCAACCACGCGCTGCAGTACAGCTGGCAGAACCTTGATCAAAAGGTCAAGCGCCGCCATATCAAGGCAAGCGAGCGTGATAAAACCCTGGCGATGATCTCCGGCACAACGGATTACAGCGGTTTTGCGCACCGCGATCTGGTGATTGAAGCCGTGTTTGAGGATCTGGCGCTTAAGCAGCAGATGGTGGCAGACGTTGAACAGCATTGCGCCGCGCATACCATTTTTGCCTCCAATACGTCGTCATTACCGATTGGCGATATCGCGGCGAAAGCCACGCGTCCGGAGCAGGTGATCGGGCTGCACTTCTTTAGTCCGGTGGAAAAAATGCCGCTGGTGGAAGTTATTCCACACGCAACCACCAGTCCGCAAACCATCGCCACGGTAGTCAAGCTGGCGAAGAAGCAGGGTAAAACGCCGATCGTGGTCGCAGACAAAGCCGGCTTCTACGTCAACCGCATTCTGGCGCCCTACATTAATGAAGCCATGCGGCTGCTGACGGAAGGCGAGAAGATCGAACATGTCGACGAGGCGCTGGTAAAGTTTGGTTTCCCCGTTGGCCCAATCCAACTTTTGGATGAGGTGGGAATAGACACCGGCACTAAAATTATACCTGTACTGGAGGCGGCTTATGGCGATCGTTTTAGCCCGCCTGCAAACATTGTTTCTGCAATTTTGAAGGACGATCGCAAAGGCAGAAAAAATGAACGCGGTTTCTATCTTTACGGCGCGAAAGGGCGTAAAAGCAAGAAACAGGTCGACCCTTCGGTTTATGGGCTTATTTCGACCACCGGTCAGGGAAAACTGTCCGCCGTTCAGTGCGCTGAACGCTGCGTGATGATGATGCTCAATGAAGCGGCGCGCTGCTTTGGTGAACAGGTGATCAAGAGCGCGCGCGATGGCGACATCGGCGCGGTATTTGGCATTGGTTTCCCGCCGTTCCTTGGCGGCCCGTTCCGTTACATGGATACGCTCGGCGCGGGTGAAGTGGTTGCTATCCTGCAACGTCTGGCTTCGCAATATGGTCCACGGTTTACACCGTGTGACGAGTTATTGCAGATGGCGGAACGGGGCCAGACATTTTGGCCTGCAAGGGAAACTGTCCTCGTAAGCTGAGGTCAAAGAAGGGTAAATCCTGAAGTGAATGAACCTGTTCTGGCGATTTTGTAAACAGAGATTGACTATACTTACGCCATTGAGGTAAAAAACAGCGTTTCATTCACCGAATGGATCAGGCACAATGCCCGACCATCGGGTTTTCTACCTCGCAGCATTTATCGCGGGTAGTTAACGCCGGTGATTCTGGTTAACAAAAGCGGTGCAATATGCAAGTTTTTATCATGCGTCACGGCGACGCGGCACTCGATGCCGCCAGTGACTCAGTACGTCCTTTGACCGTCTGTGGCTGCGACGAATCTCGTCTGATGGCGAACTGGCTTAACGGTCAAAAAGTGGACATCGAACGCGTTCTGGTGAGTCCGTTCCTGCGTGCAGAACAGACGCTGGACGTGGTAGGGGAGTGTATGAACCTGCCATCCAGTGTGGATGTTCTCCCTGAACTCACCCCGTGTGGCGATGTCGGTCTTGTCAGCGCTTATCTTCAGGCGCTGTGCAATGAAGGTGTCGCTTCCGCGCTGGTCATTTCCCACCTGCCACTGGTTGGCTATCTGGTATCTGAGCTGTGCCCTGGCGAGACCCCGCCGATGTTCACGACATCCGCCATTGCCAATGTTTCTCTCGACGAAACGGGCAAAGGTGTCTTCAACTGGCAAATGAGTCCGTGCAACCTGAAGATGGCAAAAGCCATCTGACGTGACGTGCGATATGGCGGGGTGCAATGTGCTTCCCGCCATTCAGTCAGGGCAACTCTGGCGGCTGCCACTCTTCCACTTCAATCAACACCAGCAATGCGGCATCTCCGCCGTACTCTTTTGGTGCCTGATGAAACGCCATCACGTGTGGATGCTGAGCCAGCCACAGCGGCGTCTGCTGCTTGAGGATATGCTTACCGTGGCCGTGCATCACGCAGGCGCAGAAAACATGTTCACGACGACAGGCGGCGATCAATGCCCCCAGCTCCTGTTTCGCCTGCATCTGCGTTAAACCGTGCAGATCGAGAAACAGCTCCGGCGAATAATCTCCGCGACGTAACTTTTTCAGCTCAAAATGGCTGACGTCTTCGCGTACGTATTTCACCGCACCCTGAGTATTGAGCAGCGGCTGAAATTCATCTGAAAAATAGTGGCTGTTATCCGCCTGCTCCTGCAGCAGACGTTTGACCGGTACTTCGCTGATTTTTTTACGCTGCGGGCGATGGACAATGGTGTCCTGCGCGATTTTACGCGTCCCGGTCATTAGCTGCCGGAAGAGCGCCTGATCCTCCTCGCTGAGCGATGTTTTCTTTTTCATTCGTCATTCTCATCTCGTATTTCCGACAGTGTACCCGACTAAACGCATTTTTTAACCTCAAGCGAGACGCGTCATTGCTGATTTATCGCCGTCTTCATGGCAAACTAGCCGCCGAAAATTATGCGAGCATGCCCTGGAGGAAAGAGTGGATAAAATTTTTGTCGATGAAGCAGTAAACGAGCTGCATACCATACAGGACATGTTGCGCTGGTCGGTTAGCCGCTTCAGCGCCGCCAATATCTGGTACGGTCATGGTACCGATAACCCGTGGGATGAAGCCGTGCAGCTGGTGCTGCCGTCCCTCTACCTGCCGCTGGATATCCCGGAAGACATGCGCACCGCGCGCCTGACCTCCAGCGAAAAACACCGCATCGTAGAGCGCGTGATCCGCCGCGTGAACGAACGTATTCCGGTCGCCTATCTGACCAACAAAGCCTGGTTCTGCGGCCACGAGTTCTATGTCGATGAACGCGTGCTGGTGCCGCGCTCGCCGATTGGTGAGCTGATCAACAACCACTTTGAAGGCCTGATTGGCCATCAGCCGCAGCACATTCTGGACATGTGTACCGGCAGCGGCTGCATCGCCATCGCCTGCGCTTACGCCTTCCCGGAAGCGGAAGTAGACGCCGTTGATATCTCCACCGACGCGCTGGCCGTGACCGAGCACAACATCGAAGAGCATGGGCTGATCCATCACGTTACGCCAATTCGCTCTGACCTGTTCCGCGATCTCCCAACGCTGCAGTACGATCTGATCGTCACTAACCCGCCGTACGTCGATGCGGAAGACATGTCCGATCTGCCGAGCGAATACCGTCACGAGCCGGAGTTGGGTCTGGCATCAGGATCTGACGGCCTGAAGCTGACCCGCCGCATTCTGGCCTGCGCGCCGGATTATCTGACCGACGACGGCGTTCTGATTTGTGAAGTGGGCAACAGCATGGTACATCTGATAGAGCAGTACCCGGATGTGCCGTTCACCTGGCTTGAGTTCGACAACGGCGGTGACGGCGTCTTTATGCTGACCAAAGCGCAGCTGCTCGACGCGCGCGAACACTTCAGCATCTATAAAGATTAATCCAGCGGGCTTCGGCCCGTTTCACAACGCTCAAACACAAACAACAACATCGGAGCCGTGATGGCAGGAAACAGTATTGGACAGTTATTCCGCGTGACCACCTTTGGCGAGTCGCACGGGCTGGCGCTGGGCTGTATCGTTGATGGCGTACCGCCAGGCATCGAACTGACCGAAGCCGATTTGCAGCACGACCTCGACCGTCGTCGTCCGGGCACCTCTCGCTACACCACTCAGCGTCGCGAGCCGGACCAGGTAAAAATTCTCTCTGGCGTCTTTGAAGGCCGCACTACAGGCACCAGCATTGGTCTGCTGATTGAAAACACCGATCAGCGCTCCCAGGACTACGGCGCCATCAAAGACGTGTTCCGTCCGGGCCATGCCGACTATACCTACGAACAAAAGTACGGTTTCCGCGACTATCGCGGCGGCGGGCGCTCTTCCGCGCGTGAAACCGCGATGCGCGTGGCGGCTGGCGCCATTGCCAAAAAATACCTGCAGCAGAAATTTGGTATCGTTATCCGCGGCTGTCTGACCCAGATGGGCGACATTCCGCTGGCGATCAAAGACTGGGATCTGGTCGAGCAAAACCCGTTCTTCTGTGCCGATGCCGACAAGCTGGACGCGCTGGACGAACTGATGCGCGGCCTGAAAAAAGAGGGCGACTCCATTGGGGCGAAAGTGACCGTCGTGGCCGACGGCGTCCCACCAGGCTGGGGCGAGCCGGTATTTGACCGTCTCGACGCCGACATCGCCCACGCGCTGATGAGTATCAACGCGGTGAAGGGCGTTGAGATTGGCGACGGTTTTGACGTGGTATCCCTGCGCGGCAGCCAGAACCGTGACGAGATCACGAAGGCGGGCTTCCAGAGCAACCACGCGGGCGGCATTCTGGGCGGTATCAGCAGCGGGCAGCAGATTATTGCCAACATCGCGCTGAAGCCAACCTCCAGCATTACCGTGCCGGGCCACACGATTAACCGCGATGGCGAAGAAGTTGAGATGATCACCAAAGGACGTCACGATCCGTGCGTGGGGATCCGCGCGGTGCCGATCGCAGAAGCGATGCTGGCGATCGTGCTGATGGATCACTTCCTGCGCCAGCGCGCGCAGAATGCGGACGTGACGACCACCATTCCACGCTGGTAAACATGAAAAAAACCGCAATTGCTCTGCTGGCGCTGCTGGCCAGTGGAGCCAGTCTGGCCGCAACGCCATGGCAAAAAATCACCCACCCGGTGGCGGGGAGCGCGCAGTCCATTGGCGCCTTTTCCAACGGCTGTATCGTCGGTGCCCAGGAGCTTCCTCTCCAGTCTGATACCTATCAGGTGATGCGCACCGATCAGCGGCGTTATTTCGGCCACCCGGATCTGGTGCTGTTCATCCAGCGTCTGGGAAATCAGGTGCATAACCTGGGGCTGGGCACGATGCTGATTGGCGATATGGGGATGCCTGCCGGGGGGCGCTTTAACGGTGGACACGCCAGTCACCAGACCGGACTGGATGTCGATATCTTCCTGCAGCTGCCGAAAACCCGCTGGACCTCCGCCCAGTTGCTGAAGCCGCAGGCGCTGGATCTGGTGGCGAGCGACGGCAAGCGCGTTGTGCCATCCCTGTGGACGCGGGACGTATCCAGCATGATCAAGCTGGCCGCGGAAGATAACGACGTCACGCGGATTTTCGTTAACCCGGCCATCAAGCAGCAGCTTTGTCTGGATGCCGGAACCGATCGCGACTGGCTGCGCAAAGTGCGCCCGTGGTTCCAGCATCGTGCGCACATGCACGTTCGTCTGCGCTGTCCGGCGAATAGCCTGGAATGTGAAGATCAGCCGCTACCTCCGCCAGGCGATGGCTGCGGTGCGGAACTGCAAAGCTGGTTTGAACCGGCAAAACCTGGAACCTCAAAGCCTGAGAAGAAGACACCGCCTCCGTTGCCGCCTTCCTGCCAGGCGCTACTGGATGAGCATGTACTTTAATGGATAATTTCGTCGATCTGTTTATGGTGTCACCGCTGCTGCTGGTGGTGCTGTTCTTCGTGGCCATGCTGGCCGGTTTTATTGATGCCCTTGCGGGCGGTGGCGGGTTATTAACCGTACCCGCGCTGCTGGCGGCGGGCATGAGCCCGGCGCAGGCGCTTGCCACCAACAAGCTGCAGGCCTGCGGCGGCTCGCTCTCGGCGTCGCTCTATTTTATCCGCCGCAAGGTGGTGAGCCTGGCCGACCAGAAGCTCAATATCCTGATGACCTTTATCGGCTCCACGTCGGGCGCGCTGCTGGTTCAGCACGTGCAGTCGGATATTTTGCGCCAGATCCTGCCGGTTCTGGTCATCTGCATCGGTCTCTACTTCCTGCTGATGCCAAAGCTCGGCGAGGAAGACCGCCAGCGTCGTCTGCACGGCCTGCCGTTTGCCCTGATTGCCGGGGGCTGCGTCGGCTTTTACGACGGATTCTTCGGCCCGGGGGCAGGCTCGTTTTATGCGCTGGCGTTCGTGACGCTGGCCGGGTTTAACCTCGCCAAATCGACCGCTCATGCCAAAGTGCTCAACGCGACCTCGAACCTCGGCGGTCTGCTGCTGTTTATCATTGGCGGCAAGGTCATCTGGGCAACCGGATTCGTCATGATGGCAGGGCAGTTCCTGGGCGCACGCGCGGGTTCGCGTCTGGTGTTAAGCAAAGGACAAAAACTTATTCGCCCGATGATTGTCATCGTCTCGGCCGTAATGAGCGCCAAACTTCTTTATGACAGCCATGGACAGGAGATCCTCACCTGGTTGGGGATGAATTAATGAACAGTACGCATCACTACGAACAGCTGATTGCGATTTTCGACGGCTGTTTTGCTGACGATTTTAATACCCGTCTGATTAAAGGCGACGACGAACCGATCTATCTTCCTGCTGATGCAGAGGTTCCGTATAACCGTATCGTGTTTGCGCACGGCTTTTACGCCAGCGGTCTTCACGAGATTTCACACTGGTGCATTGCGGGGAAAGCGCGGCGCGAGCTGGTGGACTTCGGTTACTGGTACTGCCCGGACGGACGTGATGCCGCCACCCAGGGGCAGTTTGAGGATGTGGAAGTGAAGCCGCAGGCGCTGGAATGGCTATTCTGCGTCGCGGCGGGTTTCCCGTTCAACGTGAGCTGTGACAACCTTGAAGGCGACTTCGAGCCAGACCGTATCGTCTTCCAGCGCCGCGTTCATGCGCAGGTGATGGAATATCTTGAGAAAGGCATCCCGGAACGTCCGGCGCGCCTGATCGAGGCCTTACAGAATTATTACCACACGCCGGCGATAGCGGCGGAATGCTTCCCTTGGCCGGAAGATCTTTAACAGAGGAAAGAAGATGATCGCAGAATTTGAATCACGCATTCTGGCGTTAATTGATGACATGGTGGAACACGCCAGTGATGATGAGCTGTTCGCCAGCGGTTATCTGCGTGGTCACCTGACGCTCGCGGTAGCCGAGCTGGAAGCGGGTGACGATCACTCTGCCGACGCCGTTCACGCTGAAGTCACCCGCAGCCTGGAAAAAGCCATTCTGGCCGGGGAGCTCTCTCCGCGCGACCAGTCACTGGTGCTGGGTATGTGGGACAATTTGTTCCAGCAGGCGAAAGCGAAGTAAGTGTTTCACCACCCTCTCCCTGTGGGAGAGGGACGGGTGAGGGCACCAGGCCGCCCCCTACTTAACCTTCTTCCCCTTCAGCAGTTTCCGTACCCACAAGCGATTCGGATTCAGCCCCGCAAGCGTAACACTGTCCAGCGGAACCGGCTCGTCGCTCATTTGCGCGGCCAACACTTCTGCCAGCAGCGGGGCAGAGCACAACCCGCGAGACCCTAATCCACCCAGCATATACAGCTCCGGATAAACCGGCGCGCTAACCGCTTTATCCCGGTTATCAGCAAGATCCTGATAGGCCTCAAGCGTCGCGTCGTAGTCCGGCACATTTCCCGCCATCGGCAGATGATCGCGGGTGGCACAGCGAACGCCGCAGCGCGCTTCCCCCTCGCTGACGTCAACCTCTTGCGCCCATGCCGCATCCGGGAAACAGTCAATCAGGCGCTGGCGGTTTTGCGCCTGATCCGCGTCGCTGTAGCGCATATCCGTTTCGCCACGATGATAGCTGGCCCCGATGCAGTGATGGCCGTTAGACGGATTTTGTGGCGTCAGGTAGCCGTCATAGCACAGCACCTGATGCAGTTTGCTCAGTTCGGGTGCGGAAGGAATATGGCTCACCTGGCCGCCGACCGGATAAACCGGCAACGTTTCTGTCTGGATAAACTGATTGATGTTATGCCCGTTTGCCAGCACAACGCTGGCATGGCTTACCGCTTTGCCATCCGCAAAACGCAGATTCCAGCGCTCGCTTCGGCTCAGCGATTCAACGGTGTGAGCATAATGCGCCGTCAGCCCGCGCGACTGCGCCAGGGAAATGACCGCCGCGGTCAGTTCAGCCGGGCACAGCCAGCCGCCGAGCGGATACTGAATGCCCCCACAGCCGGTTTCCACGCCAGCGGTGGCTGCCATCTCCTGCGCGCTTACCGCGCGGGCAATCTCGCCAGGCAGGCCCAGCGACAGCATCTGCGTGATTTTTTGCTGGCTCTTTTCATCCCAGCCGAGCTGCGTCACGCCGCACCAGTCATGATCGAACGCCACAGGCAGGGCGTCGTAGAGGCGACGAGCAAAGGTAAACGCCGCCGGGAAAAACCGGAACAGGGCCGGGTCGTGCGCGCTTAAAAGCGGATAGAGCGCCCCCTGGCGGTTGCCGGACGCGCCGCTAGCTGGCACATCGTCAGCACAGTAGAGCGTGACCTGCCAGCCACGGTGGAGAAGCGCGAGAGACAGCAGGGCGCTGGCGATCCCCCCGCCGACTATCGCCACCTCACGTGATGCGCTGGCGCGGCGTGCAAACCAGGGCGCCTGAGCGGGAATGTCCAGCGTCTGATCCATCCTGCCGACCAGCATGTCGCGCTTGCGGCCAAAGCCTTTGGTCTTCTGCATGGTAAAGCCCGCCTCCTGCAGCCCGCGGCGGACAAAGCCCGCCGAGGTGAAGGTGGCAAGCGTTGCGCCAGGGCGCGCCAGCCGCGCCATCGCGCTAAACAGGTGCTGGCTCCACATGTCCGGGTTTTTGGCGGGGGCAAAGCCGTCCAGGAACCACGCGTCCACCGTCTGATTCATCGAATCATCGAGCGTATCGGTCAGGTCATTGATGTCGCCAAGCCATAAATCCAGCGTCACGCGTCCGCCGTCCAGAATCAGACGGTGGCAGCCGCCGATGTGAGGCGGCCACTGTGCCTGAAGCTGTTCCGCCCAGGTGGCAAGCTCTGGCCAGCGCTGATGAGCGAGCCGCAGATCGTGCGCGGTGAGCGGGAATTTTTCGAAACTGATGAAATGTAATCTTTGTAGCGTAGCCTCAGGGTGTGCAGCGTGAAACTGGTTAAACGCCTGCCAGAGGGTTAAAAAATTCAGCCCGGTACCGAACCCACTTTCCGCGACCACAAACAGGCTCCGCGGATGCACCGGGAAGCGGGTGCTGAGCTGGTTTCCGTCGAGGAAAACATAGCGAGTTTCTTCGAGCCCGTTATCATTAGAAAAATAGACGTCATCAAAATCTCGGGAAACAGGTGTACCCTCAGCGTTGAATTCGAGGTTGGCGGGTTGTATAGCGTTTTGTTTCACGTAAGTTACTCGTCTGACAGGCAGTGGCACGATCTTAACGATGTGAGTCCATCGGTGCAAATTTCCGCAGAAAATGTCTGATCGGACTTGTTCGGCGTACAAGTGTACGCTATTGTGCGACTCGAAACTTACTATAGTGCGACTTACAGAGGTATTGAATGAAACGTGCAGTGATTACTGGCCTGGGCATTGTTTCCAGCATCGGTAATAACCAGCAGGAAGTCCTGGCATCTCTGCGTGAAGGACGCTCCGGGATCACTTTCTCTGAAGAGTTTAAAGATTCAGGTATGCGTAGCCACGTATGGGGTAACGTCAAACTGGACACCACCGGTTTGATTGACCGCAAAGTGGTTCGTTTCATGAACGATGCCTCTATTTATGCTTATCTCTCCATGCAGGAAGCGATCAAAGATTCTGGCCTGAGCGAAGAGGTTTATCAGAACAACCCGCGCGTGGGTCTGATCGCCGGTTCCGGCGGTTCATCTAAAGCGCAGGTATTCGGTGCTGACGCAATGCGTAGCCCGCGTGGTCTGAAAGCGGTAGGTCCGTACGTGGTTACCAAAGCCATGGGTTCTGCGGTTTCCGCGTGCCTGGCGACCCCATTCAAAATCCACGGTGTGAACTACTCCATCAGCTCCGCGTGTGCGACTTCCGCGCACTGCATCGGTAACGCTGTTGAGCAGATCCAGCTGGGTAAACAGGACATCGTATTTGCTGGCGGCGGCGAAGAGCTGGGCTGGGAAATGGCCTGTGAATTCGACGCGATGGGCGCATTGTCTACCAAGTACAATGAGACCCCGGACAAAGCCTCCCGTACCTATGATGCGCACCGTGACGGTTTCGTTATCGCGGGCGGCGGCGGTATGGTTGTGGTTGAAGAGCTGGAGCATGCCCTGGCGCGTGGCGCGCACATCTACGCTGAAATCGTGGGCTACGGTGCAACGTCTGACGGCGCCGACATGGTTGCGCCATCCGGCGAAGGCGCGGTGCGCTGCATGAAGATGGCGATGCACGGCGTTGACACCCCAATCGACTACCTGAACTCTCACGGTACCTCTACGCCGGTAGGCGACGTAAAAGAGCTGGGTGCGATCCGTGAAGTCTTCGGCGACAACAGCCCGGCGATCTCCGCGACCAAAGCCATGACTGGTCACTCTCTGGGGGCGGCTGGCGTTCAGGAAGCGATCTACTCGCTGCTGATGCTGGAAAACGGCTTTATCGCCCCAAGTATCAATATCGAAGAGATGGACGAGCAGGCTGCTGGCCTGAACATCGTGACCAAACCAACGGAAGCGACGCTGACTACCGTCATGTCCAACAGCTTCGGTTTCGGCGGTACCAACGCCACGCTGGTCATGCGTAAGCTGAAAGCATAAGTTTTATGTTTGATTCAGAAGGGGAGCCATAAGGCTCCCTTTTTTATGCATTGACAAGCAGCTGATCTCACAGGCAAACTTCACCCCTCAACATTATCCTCACGATAATGCGTAAGCGTTTAACGTCAACCAACGCACCTTAATCCTGATTATCAGGTAGAGGGGGCGTGGCATTTCCCCGCCTTACTCTTCATTTCGGAGTAAAGCATGACTGCAGTAACTCAAACAGAAACAACCCCTTCAGCGAACGTCTCACTGTTCCGTATCGCCTTTGCGGTATTCCTGACCTATATGACCGTTGGCCTGCCGCTGCCGGTGATCCCGCTGTTCGTTCATCAGGAGCTGGGCTATGGCAACACCATGGTCGGCATTGCCGTGGGCATTCAGTTTTTAGCCACGGTATTAACCCGCGGTTACGCCGGACGGCTGGCGGATCAGCACGGTGCTAAACGCTCGGCGCTGCAGGGGATGTTTGCCTGCGGGCTGGCGGGCGGCGCCTGGCTGCTGGCGGCTCTGCTGCCGGTAGACGCCGCGTATAAATTTGCGCTGCTGGTGCTAGGCCGTTTAATTCTTGGCTTCGGTGAAAGCCAGCTGCTGACCGGCACCCTGACCTGGGGAATGGGGCTGGTGGGGCCAGCACGTTCCGGCAAGGTGATGTCCTGGAACGGCATGGCCATCTACGGCGCGCTGGCCGCCGGTGCACCGCTTGGCCTGCTGATCAACAGCCAGTTCGGGTTTGCGGCGCTGGCTGCAACGACCATGGCGCTGCCGCTGGTGGCATGGGCGTTTAACGGCTCGGTGCGTAAGGTACCTGCGCACAAAGGCGAGCGTCCTTCCCTGTGGAGCGTGGTCGGCCAAATCTGGCAGCCGGGCCTGGGCCTGGCGCTGCAGGGCGTGGGGTTTGCGGTAATAGGGACGTTTGTATCGCTCTATTTTATGAGCCGCGGCTGGGCGATGGCCGGTTTTACGCTTACTGCCTTTGGCGGCGCGTTTGTGCTGATGCGCGTGCTTTTTGGCTGGATGCCGGATCGCTTTGGCGGCGTGAAGGTGGCGGTGGCATCGCTGGTCATTGAAGCTATCGGTCTTCTGCTGTTGTGGAATGCTCCCGTGGCATCCGTGGCCCTGCTGGGTGCTGCGCTGACCGGCTGCGGCTGTTCTCTGATCTTCCCGGCGCTGGGCGTTGAAGTGGTGAAGCGCGTGGCCCCGCAGGTGCGCGGGACGGCGCTCGGCGGCTATGCGGCGTTTCAGGATATCTCATACGGCGTTACCAGACCGCTGGCCGGGGTGTTAGCGACCTCGTTTGGCTATCCGTCCGTCTTTCTGGCCGGTGCGGTTTCTGCGGTGGTGGGGATCGTGGTGACGCTGGTGGCGTTTCGCAGGCGTTGAGCCGTTGTTGCCGGGTGACGGCTGTGCCTTACCCGGCCTACGATTCGAGCCGTTGTAGGCCCGGTAAGCGCAGCGCCACCGGGAAAAACCTCAGGCAACCAGCCAGAAAATCGCCAGGGCAATCAGCAGTGCAATAAACATCAGCCCCGGACGTGCAGAGAGCGTTCTGAATGTCTCGACGACCGGCGCAAACAGCGGGCTGTAGATCGGCTGAACGTTTCTCACCTCCGGCACGCCGCCTTCACGTTCGGCGCGACGAACGAAGATTTGATTGAGCAGATCCTGCACCTGCGCGGTGGTCAGCACCGTCTGCGGCGTGGCCTGCCAGTTTTGCTGGGCGTAATCCCGAATCACGTCGAACTCGTGCGGCTCAAGCGGCTGTTTCAGCGCGGCCTGGACAGTATGCAGGGTAGGGGCATTCTGGGTGCTGAGCGTCTGGCGCGCCTGTAGCCAGGTCACCAGATGAGTAAACTGTTTGGCCGGGATCAGTTCACCCGCCTTCACGCCGGACAGCTCCAGCATGGATTGCCAGATAAGCTTCGTCGGTTCGCCAGTGGCCGCAGCCAGCTTTGTCACCATCTGCTTGAGCGTGTTGTGCTCGGCGGGCAGCAGCGGACGCTCGGTCGACGGGCGCACCTGAGGCTGCGGAATAGACAGCTCGTTGTTCTGCAGCAGGGTCAGCACGGTTTTAAGCTGGTCCGGCGTCAGCTGCCCCAGCGCGGTCTGACCATACTGCTGGCGAATAAAATCACTCACCGCCTGGCGGTTATTACCCTGGCCCAGCAGCTCCGTCAGCTGAGCAACAATCTGGCGCGTGGTGTGGTTCTGCTGCGCGGTCGTAATACGCTGGTTCAGATTTTGCTCGGCAGCAGGGAAATGACGCGACTGCAGCGGTGCGTCGTTCCTCACGCCTAAATCATGCTTTACCCCGGCCCAGACTTCCGCATTTTGCTGTGAAGTCAGCGCAATCAGGCGCGTGATCAGTCGCTCCAGCACGGTGCGCTGTTGCGTGGATAGCGGTTGTTCACCGGCAACGTTTGGCGTGACGGGGCCTTCACCCGGAGGGCGTGGTGGCGTACCTGAAATGGGCTGCATCGTCAAAAATCCTTAAAGTCAAAACTCAGCGTAAACCAGGTATACGTATATGCCTGGCGGCCAGATTATGGCACACTTGGCAGGTTTTCTTCCTCTCAAACAGGTACTCAGACGTGAAAATCCTCGTTGATGAAAATATGCCTTATGCCCGTGAGCTGTTTAGCCGCCTGGGTAACGTTAAGGCTGTCCCTGGTCGCCCGATCCCGGTCAACGAACTGGATGACGCAGACGCGCTGATGGTGCGCTCGGTGACCAAAGTAAATGAGGCGTTGCTCGCCGGTAAAGCGATTAAGTTTGTCGGAACCGCAACGGCAGGGACCGATCATGTGGATGATAAGTGGCTGAAGCAGGCTGGAATCGGTTTTTCCGCCGCGCCGGGCTGTAACGCCATTGCCGTTGTGGAATACGTTTTCTCCTCGCTGCTGATGCTGGCCGAGCGCGACGGGTTTGCGCTGAAGGACCGCACCGTGGGGATTGTTGGCGTGGGTAACGTCGGCGGACGCCTGCAAAAGCGTCTTGAAGCGTTAGGGATCCGCACGCTGCTGTGCGATCCGCCGCGCAAAGACAACGGAGATGACGGGGATTTCCGCTCGCTGGACGAGCTGGTCGAACTATGCGACGTGCTGACTTTCCACACGCCGCTGTTTAAAGAGGGGCCGTATAAGTCGCTGCATCTTGCTGACGAGGCGCTGATCCGTCGTCTGAAGGCTGGCACTATTCTGATAAATGCCTGCCGTGGTCCGGTTGTAGATAACGCTGCGCTGCTGACATGTCTGAATGAAGGACAAGACCTCAGCGTGGTGCTGGACGTCTGGGAGCCGGAGCCGGATCTCAACGTTGAGTTGCTTAACAAGGTGGACGTGGGCACAGCGCATATCGCCGGTTATACCCTCGAGGGGAAAGCGCGCGGCACGACGCAGGTCTTCGAGGCCTACAGCGCTTTTATCGGCCATCCGCAGCAGGTGGCGCTGGATACCTTACTCCCCGCGCCTGAATTTGGCCGCATTACCCTGCACGGTCCGCTCGATCAGGCAACACTGAAAAGGCTGGTGCATTTGGTGTATGATGTGCGCCGCGATGATGCGCTGCTGCGTAAAGTGGCGGAGATCCCGGGTGAGTTTGATAAGCTGCGCAAGAACTATGTTGAGCGCCGCGAGTGGTCTTCCCTGTATGTGATGTGCGACGACGCGTCGGCGGCGACGCTGCTGCATAAGTTGGGGTTTAACGCCGTTCATCATCCGGCACGTTAATGTCTTCTTAATGCTCCCTGTCGGATACTCTGACAGGGACGCTTTTTTATTTCTGGAGTAAACCACCATGTCTGAAGGCTGGAACATTGCCATTTTAGGTGCCACGGGTGCCGTGGGCGAAGCCCTGCTCGAAACCCTTGCTGAGCGTCAGTTCCCGGTGGGCGATATCTATGCGCTGGCGCGTACCGACAGTGCAGGTGAGCATCTGCGTTTTAACAGTAAATCCGTGATGGTCCAGGACGCGGCAGCATTCGACTGGACCCAGGCGCAGCTGGCGTTTTTCGCTGCGGGCGCTGAAGCCACTGCTGCGTACGTTGAAGAGGCGACCAACGCAGGCTGCCTGGTGATCGACCTGAGCGGCCTGTTCTCGATGGAGCCGGATGTGCCGCTGGTGGTGCCGGACGTGAACCCGTTTGTGCTGGCTGACTACCGCAACCGTAACGTCATTGCGGTGCCGAACAGCCTGACCAGCCAGCTGCTGACTGCCCTGAAACCGCTGATCGACGACGGCGGCCTGTCGCGCATTACCGTCACCAGCCTGCTCTCCGCGTCCGCGAACGGTAAAAAGGCCGTTGACGCGCTGGCCGGGCAGAGCGCGAAGCTGCTGAACGGTATCCCGATTGATGAAGATGATTTCTTTGGCCGCCAGCTGGCGTTCAACATGCTGCCGCTGCTGCCGGACCGCGAGGGTTCCGTGCGCGAAGAGCGTCGTATCGTCGATGAGGTGCGTAAAATTCTGCAGGACGATGGCCTGATGATCTCCGCAAGTGTCGTGCAGTCCCCGGTCTTTTACGGCCACGCGCAGATGGTCGGCTTTGAAGCGCTGCGTCCGCTGGCGGCAGAAGAGGCGCGCGATGCGTTTGGCCGCGGTGAAGACATCGTGCTCTCTGAAGAGAGCGAGTTCCCGACCCAGGTGGGCGATGCCACCGGCAGCGCGCATCTTTCCGTTGGCTGCGTGCGTAACGATTACGGCATGCCGGAACAGGTTCAGTTCTGGTCCGTTGCGGACAACGTTCGCTTTGGCGGCGCGCTGATGGCGGTCAAAATCGCTGAAAAACTGGTGCAGGAGTACCTGTACTGATGTCAGACGTGGAACAAAAGTCGGTCCATAGAATTGCCCTCGGCATTGAGTACGACGGCAGTAAGTATTATGGCTGGCAGCGTCAGAACGAGGTGCGCAGCGTCCAGGAGAAGCTGGAAAAAGCGCTCTCTCAGGTGGCAAACGAGCCGATTAACGTCCTGTGCGCAGGACGTACGGATGCGGGTGTTCACGGTACGGGTCAGGTCGTGCACTTTGAAACCACCGCCGTGCGTAAGGATGCCGCCTGGACCCTGGGTGTAAATGCGAATTTGCCTGGTGACATTGCGGTGCGTTGGGTAAAAGCTGTGCCGGATGATTTTCACGCGCGCTTTAGCGCCACGGCGCGTCGCTACCGTTATGTCATCTACAACCAGCGCCTGCGTCCGGCGGTGTTAAGCCAGGGCGTGACGCATTTTTATGAACCGCTTGATGCTGAACGTATGCATCGCGCGGCGCAGTGTCTGATTGGTGAAAATGACTTTACGTCGTTTCGTGCGGTGCAGTGTCAGTCCCGCACGCCGTGGCGAAACGTCATGCACATAAACGTCAGCCGTTTTGGCGCGTATGTGGTGGTGGATATCAAAGCCAATGCCTTTGTACATCATATGGTTCGGAATATTGTGGGCAGCCTGATGGAAGTGGGCGCCGGACACCAGCCGGAGAGCTGGATTGCAGATCTGCTGGCAGCGAAGGACAGAACGCTTGCGGCAGCTACGGCGAAAGCGGAAGGGTTGTATCTGGTCTCGGTAGACTATCCGGATCGGTTTGACCTGCCGAAACCGCCAATGGGCCCGCTTTTTTTAGCGGACTAAACAAAGGTGCAATTAGGGCTTAGACAATATGGACGTAATTCGTTTTTTGATTGATTTCATCCTGCATATTGATGTTCACCTGGCGGAGCTGGTCGCGCAGTATGGCGTCTGGGTTTACGCTATTCTGTTCCTCATTCTGTTTTGTGAAACCGGTCTGGTCGTTACCCCATTCCTGCCAGGGGATTCCCTGCTGTTCGTTGCCGGCGCGCTATCGGCGTTACCCACTAACGATCTGAACGTGCATCTTATGGTGGTGCTGATGGTGATTGCCGCTATTGTCGGTGATGCGGTCAACTACACGATTGGACGCGTATTCGGTGAGCGGCTGTTCAGCAATCCGGATTCGAAAATTTTCCGTCGCAGCTATTTAGACAAAACCCATGCGTTTTATGAACGCCATGGCGGAAAAACCATTATCCTTGCGCGCTTTGTGCCTATTGTGCGCACATTTGCACCGTTTGTGGCGGGAATGGGACATATGTCCTATCGTCATTTTGCCATGTATAACGTCGTGGGGGCGCTGCTGTGGGTACTGCTGTTTACCTATGCAGGCTACCTGTTTGGCGATCTCCCGGTGGTTCAGGAAAATCTTAAGTTACTGATTGTAGCGATTATTGTGCTTTCCGTACTGCCGGGCGTTATCGAAATTATTCGTCATAAACGTGCGGCGGCAAAACAAGCGAAGTAAATGCACGCTGGCGGTTCGACCACTTTTTTATCCAAAGTTTCGGGCTGTTATGTTTTAATGTGCAACATTCATGGTCTGTTGGAGGCAAAAATGGCATTATTCGCCTCTTATAGCAAAACTGGCAAACGACCAGGTTCAGGCAGAAAGGTTATCAATGAGCTGGATTGAACGAATTAAAAGTAACATTACCCCAACGCGTAAAGCGAGCATTCCTGAAGGGGTATGGACGAAGTGTGATAGCTGCGGTCAGGTTCTGTATCGCGCAGAGCTGGAGCGCAACCTTGAGGTGTGTCCGAAGTGTGACCACCATATGCGTATGTCGGCGCGCAACCGCCTGCATAGCCTGCTGGACGAAGGCTCTCTGGTAGAGCTGGGTAGCGAACTCGAGCCAAAAGACGTGCTGAAGTTCCGCGATTCCAAAAAATACAAAGATCGTCTGGCCTCTGCACAAAAAGAGACTGGCGAGAAAGACGCGCTGATCGTCATGAAAGGCACCCTGCATGAGATGCCGGTTGTTGCCGCTGCGTTTGAGTTCTCCTTTATGGGCGGCTCAATGGGCTCTGTGGTCGGTGCGCGCTTCGTGCGTGCCGTTGAGCAGGCGCTGGAAGACAACTGTCCGCTGATCTGCTTCTCTGCCTCCGGCGGTGCGCGTATGCAGGAAGCGCTGATGTCACTGATGCAGATGGCGAAAACCTCTGCTGCGCTGGCGAAGATGCAGGAGCGCGGTCTGCCGTATATCTCCGTGCTGACCGACCCAACCATGGGCGGCGTCTCCGCGAGCTTCGCAATGCTGGGCGATCTGAACATCGCTGAGCCAAAAGCGCTGATCGGCTTTGCGGGTCCTCGCGTTATCGAGCAGACCGTTCGTGAAAAACTGCCGCCGGGCTTCCAGCGCAGTGAGTTCCTCATCGAGAAAGGCGCCATCGACATGATCGTCCGCCGTCCGGAAATGCGCCTGAAGCTGGCGAGCATCCTGGCGAAGCTGATGAATCTGCCAGCGCCGAACCCGGATGAGCCGCGCGAAGGCGTGGTGGTACCGGATCAGGAACCCGAGGCCTGATAACTGAAAAGGGCAGGGCCGGTTGGCGCTGCCCTTTTGCTTTCTAATCTGTTAATGACAACCGGGCATTATGGAAAATAAAAGCATTCCCCAAGCCACGTCGCCCCTGGCCGCGTGGCTTTCTTATCTGGAAAACCTGCACAGTAAAACCATCGATATGGGGCTTGAGCGCGTAAGCCAGGTCGCCGCGCGTCTTGATGTGCTCAAACCGGCACCTTTCGTGTTCACCGTCGCGGGGACCAACGGTAAAGGTACGACCTGCCGCACGCTGGAATCTGTCCTGATGGCCGCAGGTTACAAAGTTGGCGTGTACAGCTCGCCACACCTGGTCCGCTACACCGAGCGCGTTCGTGTGCAGAACCGCGAACTGCCGGAATCGGCGCATACGGCGTCGTTCGCGGAAATTGAAGCCGCACGCGGTGAGATCTCATTAACCTATTTTGAATACGGTACCCTGTCGGCGCTGTGGCTGTTCAAACAGGCGCAGCTGGATGTGGTGATTCTTGAGGTTGGCCTCGGCGGACGGCTTGATGCGACCAATATGGTGGATGCGGACGTGGCGGTGGTCACCAGCATCGCGCTGGACCATATCGACTGGCTGGGACCGGATCGTGAAAGCATTGGCCGCGAGAAGGCCGGTATTTTCCGCGCAAATAAGCCCGCGGTGGTTGGCGAGCCGGATATGCCGCATACCATTGCTGACGTGGCGAACGAGAAGGGCGCGCGTCTGCTGCGCCGCGACGTTGACTGGCAGTACGAGGTCCAGGATAACGGCTGGCGCTTTAGCGACGCGCAGGGCGCGCTCGACAACCTGCCGCTGCCGCAGGTACCGCAGCCGAACGCGGCAACCGCGCTGGCGGCACTGCGCGCCAGTGGCCTCACGGTCAGCGAGCAGGCGATCCGCGACGGCATTAAGAATGCGCTGTTGCCCGGGCGTTTCCAGATCGTCAGCGAGTCACCGCGCCTGATTCTGGATGTGGCGCATAACCCCCATGCGGCGGCGTATCTCGCGGGACGTCTCAATTCGTTACCAAAAACCGGGCGCGTGCTGGCGGTTATCGGTATGCTTCATGATAAAGATATCGGCGGGACGCTGGCCTGCATGGAGAGTGTGGTCGATAGCTGGTATTGTGCTCCTCTGGAGGGGCCGCGCGGCGCGACGGCTGAGCAGTTGATGGAACATCTCGGTAAAGGCGCAATCTACAGTAGCGTGGCTCAGGCCTGGCATGCCGCGATGGCGGATGCTAAACCAGAAGATACCGTGCTGGTGTGTGGGTCATTCCACACGGTGGCACATGTCATGGAAGTGATGGACGCGGGGAGAACCGGTGGCGAGTAAGTTTCAGAACCGTTTAACAGGAACCATTGTGCTGGTCGCGCTCGGGGTGATTATTCTCCCGGGTCTGCTCGACGGGCAGAAAAAGCATTATCAGGATGAGTTTGCCGCTATTCCGCTGGTGCCGAAGCCGGGTGACCGCGATGAGCCGGATATGCTGCCTGCGGCGACGCAGGCGCTGCCTGCTCAGCCGCCGGAAGGGGCGGCGGAAGAGGTGCGTGCAGGCGATGCCGCCGCACCATCGCTCGATCCGTCTCGCCTGGCGGCAGCGAGCAACAGCGATATCGATCCGGTGCCGGTCGAGCAGCCTAAACCGGTTGAAAAACCGAAGCCGGTTGAGAAGCCGCAGCCGCAGCCGAAACCGCAGCGGGATAAAGCCGCAGAACAGCTAGCCGCGGCGTCAGAGACACCTCCGCCAGCAAAACCGGCGCAGCAGGATGCCGCTGCCCCAACGGGTAAAGCCTACGTGGTGCAGCTTGGTGCGCTGAAAAACGCCGATAAGGTCAACGAGGTCGTGAGCAAACTGCGCAGTGCGGGATATCGTGTTTACACTTCACCTTCCACGCCGGTGCAGGGTAAAATTACCCGTATCCTCGTGGGGCCAGAAGCGTCCAAAGATAAGCTTAAAGGTTCGCTCGGTGAGCTGAAGCAGATCTCCGGCCTGAGCGGTGTGGTGATGGGCTACAGCGCGAACTGATAAGATCTTACCCATTCCCGGAATGGTTTGCTCCCTCTCCCTTGAGGGAGAGGGTTGGGGTGAGGGGGGAGCAGACGTCCACAGAGACGTCAAATGGACCGTGGCGTTGAACATTTTTTCAGCGCCTTTTTTATTTACGCGCGGGAAGGAAATCCCTACGCAAACGTTTTCTTTTTCTGTTAGAATTCGCCCCGAACTGGATGACAGGGCGTTAAATCGTGGGACACATATGGTCTGGATTGATTACGCCATCATTGCGGTGATTGGTTTTTCCTGTCTGGTTAGCCTGATCCGTGGCTTTGTTCGTGAAGCGTTATCGCTGGTGACATGGGGTTGTGCTTTCTTTGTTGCCAGTCATTACTACACTTACCTGTCTGTCTGGTTCACGGGCTTTGAAGATGAACTGGTCCGAAATGGAATCGCTATCGCGGTGCTGTTTATCGCAACGCTGATTGTCGGCGCTATCGTGAATTACGTGATAGGTCAGCTGGTCGAGAAAACCGGTCTGTCAGGAACGGACAGGGTGCTCGGGATCTGTTTCGGGGCATTACGAGGCGTGCTGATTGTGGCCGCGATCCTGTTCTTCCTGGATACCTTCACCGGGTTCTCCAAAAGCGAAGACTGGCAAAAATCGCAGCTCATTCCAGAGTTCAGCTTCATCATCAGATGGTTCTTTGACTATCTGCAAAGCTCGTCAAGTTTTTTGCCCAGGGCATAAACCCTGAGATGTGGCTTAACGAGGAAAAGACGAATGTGCGGTATTGTCGGTATCGCCGGTTTCATGCCGGTAAACCAGTCGATTTATGACGCGTTAACGGTGCTTCAGCACCGTGGGCAGGATGCTGCGGGTATCATCACCATTGATGCAAACAACTGCTTCCGTTTACGCAAGGCGAATGGCCTGGTAAACGATGTGTTTGAAGCCCGCCATATGCAGCGTCTGCAAGGTAATATGGGGATCGGTCACGTTCGTTATCCTACTGCTGGCAGTTCCAGCGCCTCTGAGGCACAGCCTTTCTACGTCAACTCACCGTATGGCATTACCCTTGCTCATAACGGAAACCTGACCAACGCGCATGAGCTGCGTAAAAAGCTGTTCGAAGAGAAACGTCGCCACATTAACACCACCTCTGATTCTGAAATCCTGCTCAATGTGTTCGCCAGCGAGCTGGATAACTTCCGTCACTATCCGCTGGAAGCAGACAACATTTTTGCCGCGATTGCCGCGACAAACCGTCAGATCCGCGGCGCGTACGCCTGCGTTGCGATGATCATCGGTCACGGTATGGTCGCCTTCCGCGATCCTAACGGCATTCGTCCGCTGGTGCTCGGTAAGCGCGACCTCGGCGATGGCCGTACTGAATATATGGTTGCCTCTGAGAGCGTGGCGCTGGATACCCTGGGCTTCGAATTCCTGCGCGACGTTGCGCCGGGCGAAGCGGTCTACATCACCGAGAAGGGCCAGCTGTTTACCCGCCAGTGTGCCGACAACCCGGTCAGCAACCCGTGCCTGTTTGAATACGTTTACTTTGCCCGTCCGGATTCCTTCATCGACAAGATTTCCGTCTACAGCGCGCGCGTCAACATGGGCACCAAGCTGGGCGAGAAGATTGCCCGCGAGTGGGACGATCTCGACATCGACGTGGTGATTCCTATCCCGGAGACCTCCTGCGATATCGCGCTGGAGATCGCCCGCATTCTGGACAAGCCATACCGTCAGGGCTTCGTGAAGAACCGCTACGTTGGCCGCACCTTTATCATGCCGGGGCAGCACCTGCGTCGTAAGTCCGTGCGCCGCAAGCTGAACGCCAACCGCGCGGAATTCCGCGACAAGAACGTTCTGCTGGTGGATGACTCCATTGTTCGCGGCACCACCTCTGAGCAGATTATCGAGATGGCGCGCGAAGCGGGTGCGAAGAAAGTCTATCTGGCCTCTGCTGCGCCGGAGATTCGCTTCCCGAACGTGTACGGCATCGATATGCCAACCGCCAACGAGCTGATCGCTCACGGCCGTGAAGTGGATGAAATTCGTCAGATTATCGGTGCCGACGGCCTGATTTTCCAGGATCTGAACGATCTCATCGACGCGGTGCGTGCCGAGAACCCGGAAATTCAGCAGTTTGAATGCTCCGTGTTCAACGGTATTTACGTGACCAAAGACGTTGACCAGCAGTACCTCGACTATCTTGATTCGCTGCGCAACGACGATGCGAAAGCCGTCCAGATGCAGAACGATCTCGAAAGTTTAGAGATGCACAACGAAGGTTGATGCTCCGGCAGGTGAGGGCGAATGCCCTCACTTGCAACTCCCCGCAAAATCCTGCACAGTCTGCCCTGAAATCAGTAAGGGCGAAAATCATGAAACGACTCATTGTTGGGCTCAGCGGCGCCAGCGGCGCGATTTACGGCGTACGTCTGTTACAGGTTCTGCGTAACGTGGCGGAAGTCGAGACCCATCTGGTGATGAGCCAGGCGGCGCGGCAGACCCTCTCTCTGGAAACCGATCTCTCCCTGCGCGATGTTCAGGCACTGGCGGACGTGGTTCACGATGCCCGTGATATCGCCGCCAGCATCTCCTCAGGCTCGTTTAAAACGGCTGGCATGGTTATCCTGCCCTGTTCCATTAAAACCCTCTCCGGCATTGTGAACAGCTATACCGATACCCTGGTAACGCGCGCGGCGGATGTGGTGCTGAAGGAGCGTCGTCCTCTGGTGCTCTGCGTGCGGGAAACGCCGCTGCACCTTGGCCACCTGCGTTTGATGACCCAGGCCGCGGAGCTGGGAGCCATCATCATGCCGCCGGTACCGGCATTTTATCATCGCCCGACCTCGCTGGATGACGTGATTAATCAGACCGTTAACCGCGTGCTGGATCAGTTTGACATCGACCTGCCTGAAGATCTCTTCACCCGCTGGCAGGGTGCCTGAATCTGTGCACAAACCAGGTGCATGAAAAGACAAGTTGCCCTGTTTCAGGGCAATTATGCAACGGCGATCATATCCTCGACATTTAATTCGTTTTTTCCCTTTTTCTCTCTCCGGTTCGTTCGGCAGACCTGCTATCTTTCACCATTAAGGCAGTATCGCAACGTTTTATTAACATATTTAACGTCGAAGTTTTGACCAGACGGCAATGTGGCATAAGACCTGCAAGATGAAGCCTGCAACACAACACACAACACAATACATAATAAAATCACGGTACTTGAGGGTAAATGTATGAAGAAGACGGTTCTGGCTCTGTCTTTGCTCGTGGGGTTAAGTGCGGCAGCAGGTAGCTACGCAGCGCTTCCACAGACGGTTCGTATCGGTACAGACGCAACCTACGCGCCATTCTCTTCCAAGGATGCGAAAGGCGATTTCGTGGGGTTTGATATCGATCTGGGAAATGAAATGTGCAAGCGCATTGCGGTGAAATGCACATGGGTGGGCAGCGACTTTGACGCGTTAATCCCGTCGCTGAAAGCCAAGAAAATCGACGCCATTATCTCTTCTCTCTCCATCACCGAAAAACGCCAGCAGGAGATTGCCTTCTCTGACAAGCTCTACGCCGCGGATTCTCGCCTGATTGCGCCAAAAGGCTCCCCGATTAAGCCAACCATCGACTCGCTGAAAGGCAAGCATGTTGGCGTGCTTCAGGGATCGACCCAGGAAGGTTATGCCAATGCTACCTGGCGTGAGAAGGGTGTAGACGTGGTGGCCTATCAGAACCAGGATCTGATTTACTCTGACCTGGCCGCAGGCCGTCTGGATGCCGCATTCCAGGATGAAGTCGCCGCGAGCGAAGGCTTCCTGAAACAGCCTGCGGGTAAAGACTATGCGTTTGCGGGCCCGTCGGTGAAAGACAAAAAATACTTTGGTGACGGCACCGGTATTGGCCTGCGTAAGGATGATACCGAGCTGAAAGCCGCCTTCGACAAAGCCTTTGCAGAGCTGCGTAAAGACGGTACTTACGACAAACTGGCGAAGAAATACTTCGACTTCAACGTATACGGTGAATAATACCTGGCGCTAACGCACCGGAAAGGTGCGTTACGGGAACGGTTGACCCAATACGGTGCGCTCGTTGCACCGTATTGGATCGCTTTGTGCATACTTACGCATTTATAATGCAAAAATTCCCGCCTGAAGGGCATTAGTCTTTGCCTGTCAGAGGGAATTAATGGCACATTAGCACCACCCCGTCGTCGTAAAAATCCCGTATGAAGACAGTTTGTTGAGGACAAATATGAAAAAACTCGTGTTGTCACTATCTCTGGTGCTGGCCTTTTCCAGCGCTACCGCGGCATTCGCAGCCATTCCGCAGAAAATTCGGATCGGTACCGATCCCACCTATGCGCCGTTCGAATCGAAGAATTCAAAGGGTGAACTGGTTGGTTTTGACATCGATCTGGCCAATGAGCTGTGCAAACGCATCAAAGCACAGTGTACCTACGTTGAGAACCCGCTGGATGCGCTGATCCCGTCCCTGAAAGCGAAAAAAATCGACGTGATCATGTCCTCGCTCTCCATCACTGAAAAACGCCAGCAGGAGATTGCCTTCACAGACAAACTTTACGCGGCCGATTCTCGTCTGGTGGTGGCTAAATCGTCTGACGTTCAGCCAACGCTGGAGTCCCTGAAAGGTAAACGTGTCGGCGTGCTGCAGGGCACTACCCAGGAAACCTACGGTAACGAACACTGGGCGCCGAAGGGGATTGAAATCGTCTCCTATCAGGGCCAGGAAAATATCTACGCTGACCTGACGGCAGGCCGAATTGATGCGGCATTCCAGGATGAAGTCGCGGCAAGCGAAGGCTTCCTGAAAACGCCGGTCGGTAAAGATTACAAGTTTGGCGGCCCGTCCATTAAGGACGTGAAGCTGTTTGGTGTGGGCACCGGTATGGGCCTGCGCAAAGAAGACAACGAGCTGCGTGAGGCGCTGAACAAAGCGTTTGCTGAAATGCGCGCTGACGGCACCTACGACAAGCTGGCGAAAAAGTACTTTGATTTTAATGTTTACGGCGGCTAATCGCCCCGTCAAATAACGTGCGGCCCCTCCCTCCGTGGGAGGGGGAAAGACACGGTTCCACCACTCACGATACGACAGGGCTCGCGGTATGCTGTACGGATTTTCTGGCGTTATTTTACATGGCGCGCTTGTCACCCTAGAGCTGGCTATCAGCTCCGTGGTGCTGGCGGTGCTGATAGGTCTGGCAGGCGCAGGGGCGAAGCTTTCGGCTAACAAACCGCTGGCGCTAATTTTTGAAGGCTACACCACGCTTATTCGCGGCGTTCCCGATCTGGTGCTGATGCTGCTTATCTTTTACGGTCTGCAGATTGCGCTGAACAGCGTAACGGACGCGATGGGCATGGGACAAATTGATATCGACCCGATGGTGGCCGGTATTATTACCCTCGGTTTTATCTACGGTGCCTACTTCACCGAAACCTTCCGTGGTGCTTACATGGCCGTGCCGAAGGGGCACATTGAGGCGGCAACCGCATTTGGTTTTACCTCTTCACAAACGTTTCGTCGGATTATGTTCCCGGCCATGATGCGTTACGCGCTGCCGGGCATCGGCAACAACTGGCAGGTTATCCTCAAAGCGACAGCGCTGGTCTCGCTGCTCGGTCTGGAAGACGTCGTGAAAGCGACTCAGCTGGCGGGCAAGAGCACCTGGGAGCCGTTTTACTTTGCGGTGGTCTGCGGCGTGATTTATCTGGTCTTTACGACCGTCTCCAATGGTGTGCTGCTTCTGCTCGAGCGTCGCTACTCCGTGGGTGTGAAGAGGGCTGACCTGTGATTGAGATTATTCAGGAATACTGGAAATCGCTGCTGTGGACAGATGGCTACCGCTTTACCGGCGTGGCGATTACGCTCTGGCTGCTGATCTCCTCCGTGGTGATGGGTGGCATTCTGGCGGTGTTTCTTGCCATTGGCCGCGTGTCGAACAATAAATTTATCCAGTTCCCGATCTGGCTGTTTACCTACGTGTTTCGCGGTACGCCGCTGTACGTACAGCTGCTGGTGTTCTATTCGGGGATGTATACGCTTGAGATCGTAAAAGGCACTGAGATGCTGAATGCGTTCTTCCGCAGCGGTCTGAACTGTACGGTGCTGGCGTTGACGCTCAACACCTGCGCCTATACCACCGAGATTTTCGCGGGAGCCATTCGTTCGGTTCCGTACGGTGAAATTGAGGCGGCGCGCGCGTACGGCTTTTCCTCAGTGAAACTTTATCGCTGCATTATTCTGCCGTCGGCATTGCGTATCGCGTTACCGGCGTACAGTAACGAAGTGATTTTGATGCTGCACTCCACCGCGCTTGCCTTTACCGCGACGGTGCCGGATCTGCTCAAAATCGCGCGCGATATTAACTCCGCGACCTATCAGCCGTTTACCGCGTTTGGCATTGCGGCGGTGCTCTATTTAATTATCTCTTATGTTTTGATTAGCCTGTTCCGTAAGGCTGAAAAACGCTGGTTGCAGCATATAAAACCTTCTTCGACGCACTGAGAAAGATGATGGCTGAGAACAAATTAAACGTTATTGATTTGCACAAACGCTACGGCGAACATGAAGTGCTGAAAGGGGTGTCGCTGCAGGCTAACGCAGGCGATGTAATCAGTATCATCGGTTCATCCGGCTCGGGTAAAAGTACTTTCCTGCGCTGCATTAACTTCCTCGAAAAGCCGAGCGAAGGCTCGATCGTGGTGAGCGGGCAGAACATCAACCTGGTGCGTGACAAAGACGGCCAGCTGAAGGTGGCGGATAAACACCAGCTGCGCCTGCTGCGTACGCGCCTGACGATGGTGTTCCAGCATTTTAACCTCTGGAGCCACATGACGGTGCTGGAGAACGTGATGGAAGCGCCGGTTCAGGTACTGGGGCTGAGCAAGCAGGAAGCCCGCGAGCGTGCGGTGAAATACCTGGCGAAAGTGGGTATCGACGAGCGCCAGCAGATGAAATACCCCGTGCATCTCTCCGGCGGTCAGCAGCAGCGTGTCTCCATCGCGCGCGCGCTGGCGATGGAACCGGAGGTGCTGCTGTTCGACGAACCAACCTCCGCGCTCGACCCGGAACTCGTTGGCGAAGTGCTGCGCATCATGCAGAAGCTGGCCGAAGAGGGCAAAACGATGGTGGTGGTGACGCACGAGATGGGCTTCGCCCGTAACGTCTCCAACCACGTTATCTTCCTGCACCAGGGGAAAATTGAAGAGCAGGGGCATCCGGACGAGGTGCTGGCGAACCCGCAAAGCCCACGTTTGCAGCAGTTCCTGAAGGGGTCGTTGAAGTAGGTTTGCTTCTCCCTCTCCCTGTGGGAGAGGGGCGAGGTGAGGGCATCAGGCCGCAGTACAGCCCAATCGCCCGGTGGCGCTTCGCTTACCGGGCCTACTAATTCTGTTGCTGGCCGGCATACTCCAGCCGATAGACCCAATCGTCATAGCGCACGCCGTCAATTTCATACGCCTTTTCCAGCACCTGCGTACGCACAAACCCGGCTTTCTCCAGCACGCGCACCGATCCGCCGTTGTCCGCCAGCACGTACGCGTTAATCGCCTTCACGCTGGTCTGGTTGAACGCATAATCACACACCGCGCGCAGCGCCTCGCTGGCGATACCTTTCCCTTGCGCGGCAGGTACAACCGTATAGCCGATATCGGCCTCCTCACGATTCTCAGGGCTGATTTGCAGGCCAATATCGCCAAGCGGCGTATCATCATCCCGGGCGCGAATGACAAACACATGAGCAGCAGCGAGTCGCGCGGCAAACACGCGTCGGGTCTCTTTTTCTGGCGCGATGGCGGCCATGTAGCGCATGATGCGGCGATCTTCACGCAGCGAGCGGAAGAAGGCCCAGTCAGTGGGTTCGAAAGGGGTGAGGTAAAGCCGGGGAGTGGTGATCGTTGCCATTGTGACGCCATATTTTCGGAACATGGCCTGTCACTGTAACATATTCACCGCACCACATCCCCCAGCGCCTCTTCTAATTCATACCAGCGGAACGCAAAGCCGGCCGCTTCCAGCCGTTTTGGCAGCGCCCGCTGCCCGCCTAATACCAGTACAGACGCTTCTCCCATCAGCAGACGAATGACCGTGGCAGGCACGCGCAGTATCGCCGGACGGTGCAGGGCATGCCCCAGCGCGTGGGCAAACTGTTCATTACGCACTGGATACGGCGCAACCATGTTAAACGGTCCGCGCAGATCGTTATCCAGCAGCCAGAGAATACCGTTGACCATATCGTCGATATGGATCCACGCCATATATTGACGGCCATTACCGATGGGACCGCCGAGTCCGAGCCTGAAAGGGGGAAGCATCTTCGCCAGGATGCCGCCTTTCGGCGCGAGGACGACCCCGGTCCGCAGCAGGCAGACGCGGGTACGATCGCTTTGCGCCGCACAGGCGATACGCTCCCACTGGGCGCAAAGTTTATGGGTAAACTCGTTATGGGGCGGCTCTTCCTCGGTCACCACCACCTCGCCGAGATCGCCGTAATAGCCCACCGCTGAACCCGAAATAAGCACTGAAGGTGGGGTGTGGCTATTACGGATCAGCTCGACGAGCTTTTCGGTAATGTTCCACCGGCTGCTGCATAACAGCTGTTTTTGCTCTTCCGTCCAGCGCTTATCGGCGATGGGTTCACCCGCGAGGTTAATGACGGCGTCGAAACCGTCCAGATTTTGCTGCTCGGCCAGATTTTTCCAGATATCGACACCCGCCCCCAGCACCTGACGCGCTTTCTCCGGGCTGCGCGTGACCACGGTGATGTCGTGATGCAAGGCCTGCAGACGCGCAATGAGGTGACGACCAATCAGGCCTGTCCCGCCGGTCAGCAAAATCTTCATACAACCTCCAGGTTTACGCCTGGCGCCGCCAGCTTAACGTCATGGAGACGGAATCGGCGTAGCGCAGGGCGTGAAGTTTATCGATCTCAACTTCAGCATAAGTGACCCAGTGATGTTCGCGTGCGATATCGAGCACATCCTGAGTTAATTTTTCCAGCAGGGAGAAGCGGTTATTCTCCACGTACTGAATGATGTTTTTGGTTATTGTGCGGTAGTTAAGCGCGTCGTTGATGTCTTCGCTGGCCCGCGCTTTATCTGCGGGGTAGTGAATCACCACGTTAATGACAATATCCTGACGGTTGGCGATCTCTTCCTCTTTGATACCGATGAAGGTACGCAGGCGTAAATTTTTTATACGAATAATGGCGTCTGGCTGTGACATTGCAGGTCTTCTCCGTGTCAGTATTTCCCGCTCATCATACATGAGAGGCTCGCGGGCACCCAGCCTCATAGAGGGTTAAATCTGCTGGATTTTTTGCATCGCCCGCTCGGTCGCCGGGCGGGTCCGGATGCGCTCAAACCAGTTGTTCACCGCCGGGTAAGAAGCCAGGTCAATTCGGTGTTTTTCATGCGTATTCACCCATGGCCAGCAGGCGATATCGGCAATGCTGTAATGATCCCCCCCGAGCCACGGCGTTTTCTTCAGCCGACGGTTCAGAACGTCATAGAGCCGCTGCGTCTCGACCTGATAGCGTTCTATCGCATAGGGAATGGGCTGCGGGGCGTAAGCGGTAAAGTGATGGTTTTGACCCAGCATGGGCCCCAGCCCGCTCGCCTGCCAGAAGAGCCATTGCAGGGTATGGTGACGCTCACGCAGCTCGCCGCTCAGCAGCTTGCCGGTTTTCTCTGCCAGATAGAGCAAAATTTCACCGGATTCAAACAGGCTCAACGGTCTGCCCCCGTCCGCCGGCTGGTTATCAATAATGGCCGGGATTTTATTATTCGGCGAGATAGCCAGAAAGAGAGGGCTGAACTGTTCGCCCTTGCTGATATCCACGCGAATGATCCTGTAATCCAGCTCGGCTTCTTCAAGAAAGAGGGTGATCTTATGGCCGTTTGGGGTAGGGGCGTAATAAAGGTCGATCATTCTCAACTCCTGTCCATGCGAAGAGTGGTGCCATGACAAATGAGTATAGGTGGTTGTTGTAAATCGTGAGTTTTCATCAAGTGACAGCGAGGCAAAGAGATTATATGTTGAGTAAAAACCGATCAGCCTATGAGGATGTTATGAACCAGCCCGTCATCACGTTGTGGTCCGATGCGAATTTCTTTTCTCCCTATGTTATGAGCGTATACGTTGCGCTGGCCGAAAAAGGGCTCACGTTTACGCTGAAGACCGTTGATCTCGACGGCGGTGAACATCTTAAACCGCAGTGGCAGGGTTACGACCTGACCCGACGCGTGCCGGTGCTGGAGATTGACGGTTTTGCCCTGAGCGAATCCTCGGCGATTGATGAATATCTGGAAGATCGGTTTGCGCCGCCTGAGTGGGAGCGCATCTATCCTCACGATCTGCAAAAGCGCGCCCGGGCGCGGCAGATCCAGGCGTGGTTGCGAAGCGATCTGGTACCGATTCGCGTGGAACGCTCGACGGACGTCGTGTTTGCCGGGGTGAAAAAACCAGCTCTCAGCGCAGAAGGTGCAGAAAGCGCGCAAAAACTCATTGAAACCGCCACCTCGCTCCTCGCACACGGCAACCCGAACCTGTTCGGCGAGTGGTGCATTGCTGATGCCGATCTGGCGTTGATGCTAAACCGCCTGATCCTCAACGGCGATGAGGTGCCGCAGCTGCTGGTGGATTATGCCGCGTTTCAGTGGCAGCGCGCCTCCGTGCAGCGCTATGTGGCACTCTCGGCTAAGCGTGCGGGCTGATAAGCCCTGACGCTTCAGGTATGATGGGGGCAGTCTGTTTTCCCGAGGAGTGACTGATGAAACTGATGTTTGCGTCGGATATCCATGGATCGCTGCCCGCTACCGAGCGTGTCCTCTCCCTGTTTGCACAAAGCGGCGCGCAGTGGCTGATTATTCTGGGTGACGTGCTCAATCACGGCCCGCGCAACGCGCTGCCGGAAGGCTACGCCCCTGCGCAGGTCGCGGAAAAGCTCAACCCGTATGCCTCGCGCATCATCGCCGTTCGCGGCAACTGCGACAGCGAAGTGGACCAGATGCTGCTGCATTTTCCCCTTACTGCGCCGTGGCAGCAGGTGCTGCTGGAACAAAGCCGACTGTTCCTGACCCATGGGCATCTTTTTAGCCCGGATAATCTTCCGGCGCTCGCGGCTGGCGATGTCCTGGTTTACGGTCATACTCATATTCCGGTTGCTGAAAAGCGCGGTGAGATTTATCACTTCAACCCGGGTTCGGTCAGTATCCCGAAAGGTGGGTATTCTGCGAGCTATGGCATGCTGGATGGAAATACTCTGAGTGTTATCGCACTTAATGATCAGCAAGTTATTGCGCAAGTAGCGATTAATCCGTAAGTTACACCTCAACTGCAAACGCGCCGAAAGAGCGCTTAGAAGAGAAGGTTTCCCGATGGTGGAGCAGAGTCATTTGGCAAGTACAGAGTGGGTTGACATTGTCAGCGAAGAGAATGAAGTGATCGCGCAGGCCAGCCGCGAACAAATGCGTGCGGAGCGTCTGCGCCACCGCGCAACGTACATCGTTGTGCATGACGGGATGGGCAAAATTCTGGTCCAGCGCCGTACGGATACCAAAGATTTTCTCCCGGGTATGCTGGATGCCACTGCAGGCGGTGTTGTCCAGGCAGATGAAGTGCTGCTGGATTCCGCACGTCGTGAAGCAGAAGAAGAGTTAGGCATTGCCGGTGTGCCGTTTGCCGAGCACGGTCAGTTCTATTTTGAAGACGAAAACTGCCGCGTCTGGGGCGGGCTGTTTAGCTGCGTTTCTCACGGCCCGTTTGCCCTGCAGGAAGAAGAGGTGAGTGAGGTCAGCTGGATGACGCCGGAAGAGATCACCGCTCGCTGCGACGAGTTCACGCCGGATTCGTTAAAAGCGCTGGCGCTCTGGATGAGCCGCAACGCCAATAACGAATCGACAAAATCAGAGAAAGAGGAAGAGGCTGAGTAAGCTTCAGCAACTCTCTCTCAGACACAGACTGGACGCGATGGGCTTTTGATCGCGCCAGTCTCCGCCATTCAGGCGCTCCAGTAACGCTTTCCCGGCTTCAATTCCAATCTTACGATGCGGCACCGCCATGGTCGTCAGCGGCGGCTGACAGACGCGGCTCACGTCGCTATCGCCAAAGCCTACTACCGCCAGATCGTCCGGTACTTTGATTCGCCTGCGCTGGCACTCATACAGCGCGCCGCACGCCAGCTCGTCAGAGACGCACACCAGCGCATCCAGCTCCGGCCAGGCCAGCAGGAACTCGGGCAGCTGTGCTGCACCGGTCGAGAAGCTCGGCGGCATCGCAGCGTTAATGACCCGGTTCGGCGACATATGGTGGCGAAGCATGGCTTTGTACCAGCCCTGCAGATGCTGCTGGAAAATCCACTGTTCCTGGTTGGCGCACAGCAGGCCTATGTTTTGGTAGCCGCGCTTAATCACCATTTCCGTGAGTTCATACATGGCCGCCACGTTATCAATCCCGATATTCATATCAATCGGATCGGCGCGCATGGCGCCCATCTCCATCACCGGAATTGAGGCGTTTTTCAGCCAGTGGCGAACGGTGTCGGTATGTTCAACGCTGAGCAGGATAGCGGCGGCGATGTTCGACGCCAGAAGCGTCTCCAGCAACTTCTCCTCCTGCTCAAGACGATGCTGGGATTCAGCCAGCATGATCTGATACCCGGCAGGCTGCAGCACCTGCTGTAGCCCGGCGAACATCTCCGAGCAGCCGGCTTCGGAGAGATTAGGCACCACCATGGCTATCGTCCATGACGACGCCGAGGCCAGCGCGCTGGCGGCAAGATTAGGCATATAACCCAGCTCCTGCACGGCGGCTTCAATTTTTTCACGTAGCTTATCGGAAACCTGTTCGGGCGTGCGAAGTGCACGGGACACGGTCATCGTGCCCACACCGGCAAGCTGTGCGACATCGGCGAGTGTCACTTTACCAGTACTGCGCCGTTTTCGGGTTAGAGACATACACCTTCCTGCTGACCAGACGCGTTCTTCTTTTCCTTCGTTTCACGTGACAGGCAGTATACGCCTTAAATCCCTTTTTTTGCTGTGATTTAGCAACGTGATTGCAATTTGATAGCGCTATCACATTTCTGCACGATAACGATTGGTAGCGCTATCTTTGTGATCGCGATCGCAGTCAATCACTGATGCGTTGAATAAAGTTTGCTCATCTTAAGCGTGTCGTGGGAGTGAAAAGTGCTCAAAAAATGGATATATGATACAACCATCACGCTGCAGGAGAGCGTGGAAGGCTGGCCGCAGGCGCTGGAGCTGTGCGCGAAGCCGCTGCTGGATTTGCAGGTGATTGAGCCTGAATACGTCACTGCCATCATCCAGCAGCACCACACGTTAGGACCCTATTATGTGCTGGCACCAGGGCTGGCGATGCCGCATGCGCGGCCGGAGGAAGGCGCCAAAGGACTGGGGTTGTCGTTATTAAAACTAAAACAGGGCGTCTCGTTTGGTGCCGGTGAGTTTGACCCTGTCAACGTCATTGTTATGCTCGCGGCACCCGACAAAAATAGCCATATCGAGATGATCTCGTCGCTGGCAGAGTTATTTTCCAGCGATACCGATATGGACGAACTGCATCAGGTGAATACCCTGGAGGAAATTAAAACGATTATTAACCGCTTCTGATTTAATTCTTTAATCCGGTTTTTCACAACATTACGCGTCAGCGTGATGGGGCGTACTCTACTCAAAATAAGGGGGCAACAATGAAAATCATGGCTATTTGCGGTTCTGGCCTGGGCAGTAGTTTTATGGTCGAAATGAATATTAAAAAGGTGCTCAAAAAGCTGGAGATTGAAGCTGAGGTTGAACACTCCGATCTCTCCTCGGCCACGCCGGGCGCGGCCGATCTGTTCGTGATGGCAAAAGACATTGCCGCCAGCGCCAGCGTGTCGGAAAACCAGCTGGTGGTGATCAACAACATCATCGACATTAACGAACTTGAAGCGCAGCTGCGCGGCTGGTTCGAAAGACAATAACCCTGATAAGGCGAGGTGGATATGTTTATCCTTGAAACGCTGAATTTCGTTGTTGATATTTTAAAAGTCCCTTCGGTGCTGGTCGGTTTAATCGCGTTAATCGGTCTGGTTGCGCAGAAAAAAGCGTTTTCCGACGTGGTGAAAGGAACAATTAAAACTATCCTGGGCTTTATTGTACTGGGCGGTGGCGCCACGGTACTGGTGGGGTCATTAAATCCTTTGGGCGGGATGTTTGAACACGCATTTACGATCCAGGGCATTATTCCAAACAATGAAGCGATAGTGTCCATTGCGCTGGAAAAATACGGTGCAGCGACCGCGCTGATTATGGCCTTCGGGATGGTGGCGAATATTATCGTCGCGCGTTTTACCCGCCTGAAGTATATCTTCCTGACTGGACACCACACGTTTTACATGGCGTGCATGATTGGCGTGATCCTGACGGTGGCGGGCTTTGAGGGCGTGGGGCTGGTCTTTACCGGGTCGCTGATCCTTGGCCTGATCATGGCCTTCTTCCCGGCGATTGCCCAGCGCTACATGAAGCGCATTACCGGCAATGATGAGATTGCCTTCGGCCACTTCGGCACGCTGGGCTACGTGCTGTCCGGCTGGATTGGCAGCAAGGTCGGCAAAGGATCCCGCTCAACGGAAGAGATGAACCTGCCGAAGAACCTGAGCTTCCTGCGCGACAGCTCGATCTCCATCTCCCTGACCATGATGATTATCTACCTGATCATGGCGGTGAGCGCCGGTCGCGAGTACGTCGAGGCCACCTTCAGCGGCGGTCAGAACTACCTGGTCTACGCCATCATCATGGCGATTACCTTTGCGGCGGGCGTGTTCATCATCCTGCAGGGCGTACGCCTGATTCTGGCGGAAATCGTTCCGGCCTTTACCGGCTTCTCGGAAAAACTGGTGCCGAACGCGCGTCCTGCGCTGGACTGCCCGGTGGTCTATCCCTATGCGCCAAACGCGGTACTGATTGGCTTCCTGTTCAGTTTCCTTGGCGGGATTGTGGGGTTGTTCATCTGCGGTCAGTTTAGCTGGGTGCTAATCCTCCCGGGCGTCGTACCGCACTTCTTCACCGGCGCAACGGCGGGCGTGTTTGGTAACGCCACCGGCGGACGGCGCGGGGCGATGATTGGCGCTTTTGCCAACGGCCTGCTGATCACCTTCCTGCCGGTCCTGCTGCTGCCGGTGCTGGGCGCCATTGGCTTTGCCAACACCACCTTCTCTGACGCCGACTTCGGCGCGGTCGGGATTGTGCTCGGCAACCTTGCGCGCTTCCTGTCGCCGCTTGCTATCACCGGGCTGGTCGTGGCGCTATTCGCGCTGCTGGTGGCGTACAACGTCTTCGCGAAAAACAAACCTGCGGGCGGTAACGCGCAGGAAAACACCGGAGCCAAATCATGAATGAGAGAGAGATAACCGAACTCGCGCGTCAGATTCGTCTTGAGACGCTGAAATCCCTGACGCGGCTCGGCTTTGGCCACTATGGCGGCAGCATGTCGGTGGTCGAAACCCTGGCCGTGCTGTACGGCGCGGTGATGAAAATCGACCCGGCGGATCCGGACTGGCCGGAGCGAGACTACTTTGTCCTGTCGAAAGGCCATGCGGGCCCGGCGCTCTACAGTACCCTGGCGATCAAGGGCTACTTCCCGACAGAAGAGCTGAGCACGCTGAACCAGAACGGCACGCGCCTGCCCAGCCACCCGGACCGCCTGAAAACGCGCGGCGTGGACGCCACCACCGGTTCGCTGGGGCAGGGGATTTCCATCGCGGGCGGCATGGCGCTGTCGCACAGGCTGGCCGGGCGGCCGAATCGGGTCTTCTGCATCGTCGGCGACGGCGAGCTGAACGAAGGGCAGTGCTGGGAGGCGTTCCAGTTTATTGCCCACCATCGCCTGAATAACCTGACGGTATTTGTCGACTGGAACAAACAGCAGCTCGACGGCGAGCTGGACGAGATCATCAGCGCGTTTGACCTGGAGGGCAAATTCCGCGCCTTTGGCTTTGACGTGGTGACGGTGAAGGGGGACGACATTCCTGTGCTGCTGGAGGTGACGTCGCGGGTTCCGGCTGCTGATGCGCGTCCGTTAGTCGTCATCCTCGACAGTATCAAAGGGCAGGGTGTGCCGTATCTGGAGCAGCTCAGCAACTCGCACCACCTGCGATTGACCGCAGAGAGCAAAGCGGCCCTCAACGAGACGATTCGCCAACTGGAGGCTTCACATGATTAAGGTTGCACCGGCAGGACAGAAAGACGCCGTTGAGATGCGTAAAGTTTACGCTGGCTTCGTGGCAAAACAGATTGAGGCCGGAAGTGACATCATTGCGCTCGAAGCAGACCTGATGAGCTCGATGGCGATGGACGGCGTGGCGCGCGATTATCCGCAGCACGTGATTAACTGCGGCATTATGGAAGCCAACGTCATCGGCACGGCAGCCGGGCTGTCGCTGACCGGACGTAAACCGTTCGTGCACACCTTCACCGCGTTTGCCAGCCGTCGCTGTTTTGACCAGCTGTTTATGTCCCTGGACTATCAGCGCAACAACGTGAAGGTGATTGCCTCGGATGCGGGCGTGACGGCCTGCCACAACGGCGGAACGCATATGTCGTTTGAGGATATGGGCATCGTACGCGGTCTGGCGCATTCGGTGGTGCTGGAGGTGACCGACGCGGTGATGTTCGAAGACGTGCTGCGCCAGCTTATCGACCTCGAAGGCTTCTACTGGGTGCGGACCATCCGCAAGCAGGCGCCGAGCGTGTATGCCCCGGGTTCCACCTTCACCATCGGCAAAGGCAACGTGCTGCGTGAAGGAAGTGATATTACCCTGATTGCCAACGGCATCATGGTGGCGGAAGCGCTGGAAGCGGCACGCCAGCTTGAGCAGGAGGGCGTCAGCGCGGCGGTCATCGACATGTTTACCCTGAAGCCCATCGACCGGATGCTGGTGAAAAACTACGCCGAGAAAACCGGACGCATCGTCACCTGTGAAAACCACAGCATTCACAACGGCCTGGGGTCGGCGGTGGCGGAAGTGCTGGTGGAAACCTGCCCGGTGCCGATGCGGCGGGTGGGCGTCAAGGAGCGCTACGGTCAGGTAGGGACGCAGGATTTCCTGCAGAAGGAATATGGCCTGACGGCACATGACATTGTGTCGGCGGCAAGAGAGCTGCTGTAAATAAAAAAGGCGACCGGTTAAGTGGTCGCCTTTCTTGCCGGATGGCGCTTCGCTTATCCGGCCTACAAAACCGTAGGCCCGGTAAGCGCTAGCGCCACCGGGCTTTTTAACATTACTGCTGCTGCGAAGACTGAATCGCGGTCAGAGCGATGGTATAGACGATATCGTCAACCAGCGCGCCACGGGACAGGTCGTTCACAGGTTTGCGCATCCCTTGCAGCATCGGCCCGATGGAGATCAGGTCTGCAGAACGCTGTACCGCTTTGTAGGTGGTGTTACCGGTGTTCAGATCCGGGAAGATGAACACGGTAGCGCGACCTGCAACCGGCGAGTTCGGCGCTTTGGATTTCGCAACGTCAGCCATAACCGCGGCGTCATACTGCAGCGGGCCGTCGATCATCAGATCAGGACGTTTTTCCTGAGCAATACGGGTCGCTTCACGCACTTTCTCTACGTCGCTACCTGCACCAGAAGTACCGGTGGAGTAGGAGAGCATCGCTACGCGCGGTTCGATACCGAAGGCAATCGCAGAGTCCGCGGACTGGATAGCGATTTCTGCCAGCTGTTCTGCGGTTGGATCCGGGTTGATCGCGCAGTCACCGTAAACGTAAACCTGTTCGGGCAGCAGCATGAAGAATACGGAAGAAACCAGAGAACTGCCCGGTGCGGTTTTGATCAGCTGCAGCGGTGGACGGATGGTGTTCGCCGTGGTGTGAACCGCACCGGAAACCAGACCGTCAACTTCGTCCTGCTCCAGCATCAGCGTGCCCAGCACCACGTTGTCTTCCAGCTGTTCGCGCGCAACGGCTTCGGTCATGCCCTTGCTCTTACGCAGCTCGACCAGACGGGCAACGTAGCTTTCGCGAACCACTTCCGGGTCAACGATTTCGATGCCAGCGCCCAGCTCAACGCCCTGAGACGCCGCTACGCGGGTGATCTCATCAGGGTTACCCAGCAGCACACAGGTCGCGATGCCGCGCTCTGCACAGATAGCAGCCGCTTTAACGGTACGTGGTTCGTCGCCTTCTGGCAGAACAACGCGTTTGCCCGCTTTACGCGCCAGCTCGGTCAACTGGTAACGGAATGCTGGAGGAGACAGACGGCGGCTGCGCTCGGAGGTCGCCGTCAGGGATTCGACCCAATCTGCGTTGATGTAGCCTGCAACGTATTCCTGAACTTTCTCAATACGCTCGTGGTCATCAACCGGCACTTCGAGGTTGAAGCTCTGCAGGCTCAGGGAGGTCTGCCAGGTGTTGGTGTTCACCATGAAGACCGGCAGGCCGGTGGCGAACGCGCGTTCGCACAGCTTGCTGACGCGTGGGTCCATCTCGTAGGCACCGGTCAGCAGGATCGCACCGATTTCCACGCCGTTCATCGCGGCCAGGCAGGCTGCAACCAGCACGTCAGGGCGGTCTGCGGAAGTCACCAGCAGGGAACCTGCGCGGAAGTGTTCCAGCATGTGCGGAATGCTGCGCGCACAGAAGGTCACGGACTTCACGCGGCGGGTGTTGATGTCGCCTTCGTTAACCACGGTGGCGTTCAGGTGACGTGCCATATCGATTGCACGGGTGGCAATCAGATCGAAGCTCCATGGCACCGCGCCCAGTACTGGCAGCGGGCTGGATTCCTGCAGCTTAGCCGGGTCAACTTTGATGACTTTCGCTTTGGACGAGTCGTCGAAGATCTCGGACAGGTCAGGGCGAGTACGACCCTGCTCATCCACCGGTGCGTTCAGTTTGTTCACGATCACGCCGGTGATGTTGGTGTTTTTCGCGCCGCCGAAGCTGCTGCGCGTCAGTTCGATACGCTCGTTCAGCTGCTCTGGGGTATCAGTGCCCTGAGACATCACGAAAACGATCTCTGCGTTCAGGGTTTTCGCGATTTCAAAGTTCAGAGACTGGGCGAACTGGTGTTTGCGCGTCGGGACCAGGCCTTCAACCAGCACCACTTCCGCGTCTTGCGCGTTAGCATGGTAGTTGGCGATGATCTCTTCCATCAGCACATCTTTCTGGTTGCTGGACAGCAGAGACTCAACGTGGCTCATCTTCAGCGGTTCAGCCGCTGGCAGATTGGAATTCTTGCGAACGATGGTGGTGGTCTGGTCTGGCGCATCGCCACCGGCACGTGGCTGGGCGATTGGCTTAAAGACGCTCAGACGAACGCCTTTGCGTTCCATAGCACGGATAACGCCAAGGCTGACGCTGGTCAGGCCGACGCTGGTTCCGGTAGGGATCAGCATAATAGTACGGGACACGGTTTATCCTCTTTCGTTACCGCCCAAATGTAGCGGGTTACAAAACAGCACCGCCAGCATTGCTGGCGGTGTGGAATCAGGCAGTCAGGCGGTGCGCGTCTTGCGCAATGACCAGCTCTTCGTTAGTTGGGATAACGATAGCCGGGCGGGTGCCTTCTTTGTTGATGAAGCCAGACTTGCCGAAGCGGGCAGCCAGGTTACGCTCGTGATCAACTTCGAAGCCCAGAACGCCAAGTTTACCCAGGGACAGTTCACGAACCATCGCTGCGTTCTCACCGATACCACCGGTGAAGATAACCGCGTCCAGACGGCCTTCCATAAGCGCAGTATAAGAACCGATGTACTTCGCCAGACGGTGGCAGTAAACGTCCATTGCACGTTTAGCGTCTTCTTTGTCTGCGTAGTTGTCTTCAACATAACGGCAGTCGCTGGTGACTTCGGTCAGACCCAGCAGGCCAGACTCTTTGGTCAGCATTTTGTTGATCTGGTCAATGCTCATGCCCAGGGTGTCGTGCAGGTGGAAGATGATCGCCGGGTCGATGTCACCGGAACGCGTACCCATCACCAGACCTTCCAGCGGGGTCAGACCCATGGAGGTATCAACACATTTACCGTTACGGATAGCAGAAACAGAACCACCGTTGCCCAGGTGGCAAGTGATGATGTTCACTTCTTCAACCGGCTTGTTCAGCACTTTTGCCGCTTCCTGAGTTACATAGAAGTGGCTGGTGCCGTGTGCGCCATAACGACGTACGCCGTGTTCTTTGTACAGGCTGTACGGCAGGGCATAGAGGTAAGATTCTTCCGGCATGGTCTGATGGAACGCGGTGTCGAACACGGCCACGTTTTTGTCTTTCAGATTCGGGAAGGATTTCAGCGCTTCAGCGATACCGATCAGGTGAGCCGGGTTGTGCAGCGGTGCGAAGGATGCAGAGTCTTTGATACCCTGAATCACAGACTCGTCGATAACGACAGAGCTGGTGTATTTTTCGCCGCCGTGGACGATACGGTGACCAATCGCAGTCAGCTGAGCAGACAGTTCTGGTTTTTGTGCCAGAATAGTGTTAACGATAAAGTTCAGCGCTTCACTGTGAGCGGCGCCTGCACCTAAAGCCGCTTCTTGTTTGCTGCCGTCCATCTTCCACTTGATACGTGCTTCAGGCAGATGGAAACATTCGGCCAAACCAGAGAGGTATTCGTCACCGTTGAGCGCATCGATGATGGCGAATTTCAGTGAGGAGCTACCGCAGTTCAGAACCAGTACTAACTTACTCGACATGGAAGTACCTATTATTGATACGTGGCTAAAAAAACGTCAGTGAGTCTAACAGCGTAACGCATGATGACTCAGACATTTATGATTAACATCATGCCAAACGAACATTGTGGCATGATGGAAGAAATAACTATGATTTTATGCCATTTTGCACAATTTTCAGCCAATGGCATAATATGCAATAATTTGACGAGTTAATGATTCTCGTCTATGGCCCTATCAGGCTGGCACAGGATACCCGATACGGGGTAGAGATGACAAAATATTTTGAACGTTGTCATAGCTTGTTGTGGTTTTGCACGAAAATTTTAATTTTTATATGTGAAGTTGAGGTACAGCCATGTCGACACCAGAGAACCCGTCCGTAAATTTCTTTAGTCTGTTTCGTCTGGGACAGCATTACGCAAAGACGTGGCCGATGGAAAAGCGCCTTGCGCCTATGTTTATTGAGAATCGCACCATCCGCGCCACGCGCTATGCGATTCGCTTTATGCCGCCTGTCGCTATCTTTACGCTGTGCTGGCAGATTGCGTTGGGTGGGCAGCTTGGACCTGCGGTCGCCACGGCGCTCTTCGCATTAAGCCTGCCGATGCAGGGACTGTGGTGGTTAGGTAAACGGTCCATCACCCCGCTTCCCCCTTCTATTTTACACTGGTTTTATGAAGTGCGCGGCAAGCTGGAAGAGGCCGGGCAGGCGCTCGCCCCGGTTGAAGGCAAGCCGGATTACCAGGCGCTGGCGGACACGTTAAAGCGTGCTTTTAAGCAACTCGATAAAACATTCCTCGATGACTTGTGATTGATCATCGAAACGACGACGAAAAGAAGGCACAGTAACAATCAGTTACCGTGTCTTTTTTTTAAGTGCAATGCGCTACAGGAGTCGAAAGATGGAAATGACCCATGCTCAACGTCTGATTTTGTCCAACCAGTACAAGATGATGACTATGCTTGATCCCGATAACGCTGCGCGCTACAGCCGCCTGCAAACTATCGTCGAACGCGGTTTTGGTTTGCAAATGCGCGAACTGGACCGCGAGTTTGGCGAGCTGAAAGAAGAAACCTGCCGCATCGTGATCGACATTATGGAGATGTATCACGCCCTGCACGTCTCCTGGACGAATCTCAAAGATCAGCAGTCCATTGACGAGCGCCGCGTGACCTTCTTAGGCTTTGATGCGGCAACGGAAGCGCGTTATCTGAGCTATGTTCGCTTTATGGTGAATACGGAAGGGCGCTATACCCACTTTGACGCGGGCACCCACGGCTTCAACGCGCAGACCCCGATGTGGGATAAATATCAGCGTATGCTGAGCGCGTGGCATGCCTGCCCGCGTCAGTACCATTTAAGCAGCAACGAAATTCAACAAATCATTAATGCCTGACGGAGGTGCGTGTGCAGTGTAGAGGTTTTCTGTTTGATCTGGACGGTACGCTGGTGGATTCGCTGCCGGTTGTGGAGCGTTCCTGGTGCCATTGGGCTGACAGACATGGCATCGACCATCAGGACGTGCTGAATTTTATCCATGGCAAACAGGCCATTACCTCGTTACGGCACTTCCTGGCCGGACGTTCTGAGGAAGAAATTCAGGCGGAGTTCAAATACCTGGAACACATTGAAGCCACGGATACGGACGGCATTACTGCGTTACCGGGCGCGCGCGAGCTGCTTGAGCATCTGAACGAGGCGCAGATCCCGTGGGCTATCGTCACCTCAGGCTCCATTCCGGTTGCCCACGCCCGTCATAAGGCAGCTGGTTTACCGAAACCGGAAGTGTTTATCACCGCGGAGCGCGTTAAGCGCGGCAAACCTGAACCCGATGCATTTTTACTGGGGGCTGAACTGCTGGGCCTCGACCCCGCAGAGTGTGTGGTGGTGGAAGACGCGGCCGCTGGCGTACTGGCCGGGCTGAACGCAGGAAGTCACGTCATCGCCGTTAACGTTCCGGCCGGATCTCCCCGGCTGGACGAGGCAGATTTGGTGCTGGATTCACTGACGGCCCTGTCTGTTTCAAAAGCCTCTGACGGAGTTGTAACCGTCTCGCTAAAAGTGTAATCCCATGATATGGCCCCACATTGCTGGGGCTTTTTTATGGCAAAATTCCTCATCTTCCACTGACAAGGATAAGTTGTGAACGGTGAACTGATTTGGGTCCTGAGCCTGCTTTTAATCGCCATCCTTCTTTTTGCAACGGGCAAGGTACGCATGGACGCCGTCGCCCTGTTTGTCATCGTCGCGTTTGTGCTGAGCGGTACGCTCACGCTACCGGAAGCCTTCTCCGGATTTAGCGATCCCAACGTTATCCTCATTGCCGCCCTGTTTATCATCGGGGATGGGCTGGTGCGCACCGGTGTGGCGACCATCATGGGGTCGTGGCTGGTGAAGGTGGCGGGCAACAGCGAAACCAAAATGCTGATCTACCTGATGGTGACCGTCGCCGGGCTGGGGGCGTTTATGAGCTCCACGGGCGTGGTCGCCATCTTTATCCCGGTGGTGCTGAGCGTCTCCATGCGGATGCAGAGCTCGCCGTCACGTCTGATGATGCCTCTGAGTTTTGCCGGTTTGATCAGCGGGATGATGACGCTGGTGGCAACGCCGCCGAACCTGGTCGTCAACAGCGAACTGATCCGCGAAGGATTTGAGGGCTTCAGCTTTTTCAGCGTCACCCCGCTGGGGCTGGTCATTCTGGTGTTGGGTGTGGTCTACATGCTGCTGACCCGGTTTGCCCTGAAAGGTGAAAAACAGGAAAAAAATAAAGAAGGGTGGAAGCGACGCACCTTCCGCGATTTGATTAAAGAGTACCGCCTTACCGGGCGCGCGCGCCGTCTGGCTATTCGTCCTGGCTCGCCGATGGTGGGGCAGCGCCTTGACGACCTGAAGCTGCGTGAGCGCTATGGCGCGAATGTGATCGGCGTAGAGCGCTGGCGTCGTTTTCGCCGGGTGATTGTCAACGTCAACGGGGTGTCGGAATTCCGCGCGCGGGACGTCCTCCTGATTGATATGTCCACTGCGGACGTGGATCTGCGCGAGTTTTGCAGCGAACAGCTGCTGGAACCAATGGTGCTGCGTGGGGAGTATTTCTCCGATCAGGCGCTGGATGTTGGCATGGCCGAGGTGTCGCTGATCCCTGAATCGGAACTGTTGGGCAAAACCGTGCGGGAAATGGGGTTCCGAACCCGCTATGGCCTGAATGTCGTGGGGCTGAAGCGCGATGGCGTAGCGATGGAAGGGGCGGTGGTGGATGAACCGATCCTGCTGGGCGATATTTTTCTCGTCGTCGGTAACTGGAAGCTGATAAGCCAGCTCGGGCAAAAAGGGCGTGATTTTGTGGTGCTCAACATGCCTGTTGAGGAGAGCGATGCCTCCCCGGCGCACAGCCAGGCCCCCCACGCGATTTTTTGTCTGGTACTGATGGTGGCGCTGATGCTGACCGATGAGATCCCCAATCCGGTCGCCGCAATTATTGCCTGTCTGTTGATGGGTAAATTCCGCTGTATTGACGCCGAAAGCGCCTATAAAGCCATTCACTGGCCGAGCATTATTCTCATTGTCGGGATGATGCCCTTCGCCCTGGCGCTGCAAAAAACCGGCGGGGTGGATCTTATCGTTAAAGGCTTAATGGACGTGGGCGGCGGGTATGGGCCGTACATGATGATGGTCTGTCTGTTTATCATGTGTGCCACTATCGGTCTGTTTATCTCCAATACCGCGACGGCGGTACTGATGGCGCCGATTGCGCTGGCGATGGCCAAATCCATGGGCGTGTCGCCGTATCCTTTTGCGATGATGGTCGCAATGGCGGCCTCAGCGGCATTTATGACGCCAGTTTCTTCACCGGTGAACACGCTGGTGCTGGGGCCGGGGAACTACACATTCAGTGATTTCGTGAAGCTGGGCGTGCCGTTCACCGTGCTGGTGATGGTGGTATGCGTGGTATTGATACCGGTTCTGTTCCCGTTCTGAGCATTTTGCCGGGTGGCGGCTTCGCCTTACCCGGCCTACAATCCCGTAGGCCCTGCAAGCGCAGCGCCGCTGGGCAAAAATCAGAGTGGCGAATCCTGGCTAATCTCATCCAGCGACAGATGGAAGCTCGGTACAAACATCTGCATAAAGTAATCCATCTCTTCGCTGCGGCGGGATTCCAGCGTTTTTTCCAGACGCGTTTTTGCCAGTAAAAATTCGTTATTCCCCGCGGACAACTCTTCCAGACACTTGAGGTAGGCGCAGAGCGCGTCGGCCTGTTTGACCAGCGACTTTTCATCTTCCGTGTACTGATGCTCATCGATGAGTGGCTCAAAGATGTCGCGCAGTTCTTCAGGCACCATGTCAATCAGCTTCTGCTGGGCAATTTTCTCGATGGCCTTATATTCCTGCGCAATCTGCGAGTTGAAATACTTTACCGGCGTAGGCAGATCGCCGGTCAGCACTTCTGACGCATCGTGGTACATCGCCAGCAGGGCAATGCGCTCTGGATTGACCTGACCGTTGAATTTGCGGTTTTTAATGGCGGCCAGCGCGTGAGCGACCATCGCAACCTGCAGACTGTGCTCTGACACATTTTCCGTGCGGACATTGCGCATCAGAGGCCAGCGGTTGATGAGTTTCAGGCGGGAGAGGTGGGCAAAGAAATGACTCTGACTCATAGGGTACCTTTTGTCTTCACTGCGACAGGCGTTCATTGTGCGGGGAGGGGAGGGAAGATGCAAATCTGAAGGTGTTGTAGGCCGGGTAAGCGCAGCGCCACCCGGCAGAAAGCCAGCGTTACTGATGATAACCGGACAGGAAGCGCCCGAAGCGGCTGATGGCCATTTCCAGATCATCTTCGCGCGGCAGCGTCACGATACGCACGTGATCCGGCCACGGCCAGTTAAACGCCGTACCCTGAACCAGCAGCACTTTTTCCTGCAGCAGGAAATCGAGCACCATTTTCTGATCGTCATGAATATTAAAGCGCTTCGCGTCAATTTTCGGGAACATGTAGAGCGCGCCATTCGGCTTCACGCAGGAGACGCCAGGAATATCGTTGATCAGTTCCCACGCACGGTTGCGCTGTTCGTACAGGCGACCACCGGGAACGATGAACTCGCTAATGCTCTGATAGCCACCCAGCGCCGTCTGGATCGCGTGCTGCGCCGGAACGTTGGCACATAAACGCATGGAGGCCAGCATCTCCAGCCCTTCAATATAGCCTTTGGCGTGCTTTTTCGGACCGTTCAGTACCATCCAGCCCTGACGGAAACCGGCCACGCGGTAGGTTTTAGACAGGCCGTTAAAGGTGACGGTCAGCAGATCCGGGGCCAGCGCAGCGATTGAGTGGTGCTGTGCCGCGTCGTACAGGATCTTGTCGTAGATTTCGTCGGCGAAAATGATCAGGTTGTGCTGACGGGCCAGCTCGACGATCTCCATCAGCAGCTCTTTCGAGTATACCGCGCCCGTTGGGTTGTTCGGGTTAATGATCACGATGCCGCGCGTGCGGGGCGTAATTTTCGCGCGAATATCATCGAGGTCCGGGAACCAGTCAGAGGACTCGTCGCACAGGTAGTGCACCGCTTTACCGCTGGACAGTGACACGGCTGCCGTCCACAGCGGATAGTCCGGCGCGGGTACCAGCATTTCGTCACCGCTGTTCAGTAGTGCCTGCATCGCCTGCACGATCAGTTCGGAGACGCCATTGCCGATATAGATATCTTCAACGGTAACATCACGCATACCGCGTGCCTGGTAGTGCTGCATAATGGCTTTACGTGCGGAGTAAAGTCCTTTTGAATCGCAATAGCCTTGTGCAGTAGGAAGGTTGCGGATCACATCAACCAGAATTTCATCCGGCGCTTCAAAACCAAATGGCGCTGGGTTACCAATGTTGAGTTTCAGAACCTTGTTGCCTTCTTCTTCAAGGCGTTTTGCCTCTTTCAGAACCGGGCCGCGGATGTCATAACAGACGTTATCTAGCTTGCTGGATTTTTCGATAGGGGACATGAACCTTTAACCTTTTCGCTATGATTGCCACTCCCTGCCGTGGAAGTCAGCACGGAATAATGTACTCCCCCCTCGCTTCGTTTTGAAGGGTGTGCAGTAGAAGATTTTGTGCCGGGAGCAAAATTTTGATAAATCTTTTTCTCTGGGTGTATGCTTTTATGCTGGCTTAAAGTTGTGCGCACGGTGCCATATTGGGTTAAATGTGCTATTCATTTGTCAAAATTGTGTATATTGTGCTGGTAAAAATAGGTGGAAAGCAGGACAAAGGTGGCAATCACCCTGAGTGACATTTCGTTAAACCTGAATGCTTGATACCTGTTTCTGTAATAGCATGCTGTGGCTAAAAGTTACTCATGTGAAATTAATGTTAAGTGCCATTAATGAATGGTCTTAATCTAAATTAAAATTTATTTATTATTAACCTAAAAAATGCAACTTTAGTTAATTCTAATAAAATTAGTTTAGAAGCTTAACATTCTTCTTTAATCCTCAATATTGCAATAAGACTTATAAATAAAGTGGATTTGGGTTAAGATGTCTTCCAGGAAAGCAGAGTGCAGATACACGTTTTTTGTATATCTGTGACTGATTTTCCTCATTAATTGATTGTTATTGTTGGAGTTATCTCTGGCTGGAATGTGTCGAACATCTCCTGCTACGTTGACAGCGCTGCGATACAGATGGCAGAAAAGGTGTTATACCTTTAATGTAATTTACATAAACCTGCGAACATCTAAATATCCTGAACGTTTAAGAGAATAAAAATAACGTCATGAAACGTGCTTTCTGACTGTTGATATAAAGCAGCACAATAACTATCTGTCAGGCAGTCTGCCGGGCCGGGATGCGAGGGAAAATCTTCAGAGGGAATTGCTTAACTGTACACACACAGCTTCAACCCGGGCAGCTCCGCACGAGCAACCTGAAAGTGAATAGATATGATAAATGCAAATCGTCCGATAATGAATCTCGACCTCGATCTGCTGAGAACGTTTGTTGCGGTCGCCGATCTCAACACTTTTGCAGCCGCTGCTGCCGCCGTTTGCCGAACTCAGTCTGCCGTCAGCCAGCAAATGCAGCGGCTGGAGCAACTGGTTGGTAAAGAGCTTTTTGCGCGTCATGGGCGTAATAAGCTCTTAACGGAACACGGTATTCAGCTTCTGGGTTATGCCAGGAAAATTCTTCGCTTTAATGATGAAGCATGTATGTCATTAATGTTTAGCAACCTTCAAGGGGTGCTAACGTTAGGCGCATCTGATGAGTCAGCGGATACTATATTGCCGTTTCTTCTCAATCGTATTAGTTCGGTTTATCCGAAGCTTGCGCTGGACGTTAGCGTAAAGCGTAATGCCTTTATGGTTGAGATGTTAAATGAGAATAAAGTCGACCTGGTGGTCACCACGCATCGTCCCGGGCAGTTTGACTGCCTGACGCTGCGTACATCGCCTACGCACTGGTATTGCGCGGCCGAATATGTGCTGCAAAAAGGGGAGCCGGTTCCACTGGTCTTACTGGATGACCCTAGCCCGTTCCGCGATATGGTGCTCACGGCGCTGAATGAGGCCAACATTCCGTGGCGTCTGGCGTATGTGGCCTCCACGCTGCCAGCGGTCCGTGCCGCCGTGAAGGCCGGTCTGGGTGTGACGGCCCGTCCGGTTGAGATGATGAGCCCCGATCTGCGCGTCTTGGGAAAATCCGATGGTCTTCCTGCGCTGCCGGATACGGAGTATCTGCTCTGCCACAATTCGTCCAGCCATAACGAGTTGGCCAAAGTGGTGTTCGAGGCGATGGAAAACTACCATAACCCGTGGCAGTTCGAACGCGTTACCTCCGAAGGGGGGGATGATTCCCTGATCGTTGAAGGGGATTTCGAGTGATCGATAGCTCAGAATTCTGGTAACAAAATGTAAGTGTAAAAAAAAGCCACTCGTGTGATTTTCACATGCAGTGGCTTTTTTTTAGCAAAAATATCCGCTTATGGCGTATGGATTTTCAGGATACTTCATATTTATCAACATGCTAAATGCTTTTGCTTAAAACTTGTCCGTTTTCCGTTCTAACTTCAACCACATCCCTCCCATGTTAAAAAAACAGGAAATATGTTGCCGTTTTCCTGGTTGAATTAACAAAAGCGTGTCACAGATCAAGAAAATACTCCTATTTGGGGGGAGGAATCGTTGGCAAATCCTGTCAAAATAGGAGGGTTATTTTTTTTACTTCCGAAACGGACACGATTCAACAACATACATTTGACGGAAAGTCATGCACCCACCAGGGTTAAAGGGCACCAAATGTTAATGAGAATCGCTCGATGTAATTTAATGTGAAGAAACCTTTGTTAAAGTTGACAATAGGTTATAGAAAGGAGTAAAAAACCCCATCATTTTGCTGTCTACGTCTCATTTCTGACAGTTAGTGTAAGGTTATTTGTTCCTCCCCATGAATCGATGTGATGCCCATCTGCCAGCAAGAGCAGTGTCGTTGGTATCACTTTTGATGAGTAAGCAATGAGTATGTCAACATCCACAGAAGTCATCGCTCATCACTGGGCATTCGCAATCTTTCTTATTGTAGCCATTGGCCTGTGCTGCCTGATGTTAGTCGGCGGCTGGTTCCTGGGCGGTCGCGCCCGTGCAAGGCACAAAAACACACCTTTCGAATCAGGTATTGATTCAGTAGGTACCGCTCGCTTACGCCTGTCTGCCAAGTTTTATCTGGTAGCCATGTTCTTCGTCATCTTCGACGTGGAAGCGCTTTACCTTTTCGCATGGTCGACCTCCATTCGCGAAAGTGGTTGGGTGGGCTTTGTCGAGGCCGCAATTTTCATTTTAGTGCTACTGGCCGGTCTGGTTTATCTGGTGCGTATTGGCGCGCTTGACTGGACGCCTGCGCGTTCACGCCGTGAACACATCAACCCGGAAAACAGTATCTCTAATCGTCAGCAGTAACAGCGAGGCAATAAGATGGATTATACGCTCACCCGCATAGATCCTAACGGTGAGAATGACCGTTACCCCCTGCAAAAACAGGAGATCGTAACCGACCCCCTGGAGCAAGAAGTCAATAAAAGCGTGTACATGGGCAAACTCGAACATGCCATGCACGATATGGTCAACTGGGGTCGTAAGAACTCCATCTGGCCTTACAACTTTGGCCTTTCTTGCTGCTACGTTGAAATGGTGACGTCATTCACTGCGGTGCATGACGTTGCGCGTTTTGGGGCCGAGGTACTGCGTGCTTCACCACGTCAGGCTGACCTGATGGTGGTAGCCGGTACCTGCTTTACCAAGATGGCACCTGTTATTCAGCGTCTTTATGACCAGATGCTGGAGCCTAAATGGGTTATCTCCATGGGCGCATGTGCAAACTCTGGCGGTATGTACGACATCTATTCCGTCGTGCAGGGCGTAGATAAATTTATCCCAGTGGATGTGTACATCCCGGGTTGTCCGCCACGTCCGGAAGCTTACATGCAGGCGCTGATGCTGCTGCAGGAGTCTATCGGTAAAGAACGTCGCCCACTGTCGTGGGTTGTTGGCGATCAGGGTGTGTATCGCGCGAACATGCAGTCTGAGCGCGAGCGTAAACGTGGTGAACGTATTGCCGTCACCAATCTGCGTACGCCTGACGAAATTTAATTTGCGCCTGTAGGCCTGGAGAACACCTTCGCATATCACTACTCAAATAGCGCGAAGCCAGGCTCAACAGTCACCACGGACCATTTGCAATGGTGAACAATATGACCGACTTAACCGCGCAAGAAGCCGCTTGGCAGACCCGGGATCATCTGGATGACCCAGTCATTGGCGAACTGCGCAACCGTTTTGGGCCGGATGCCTTTACTGTTCAGGCTACCCGCACCGGGGTACCCGTTGTTTGGGTGAAGCGTGAGCAATTGCTGGAAGTTGTCGATTTCCTCAAGAAATTGCCAAAACCGTACGTCATGCTGTTTGACTTACACGGCATGGATGAACGTCTGCGTACCCACCGCCAGGGTCTCCCTGCTGCGGATTTTTCCGTTTTCTACCACCTGATCTCAATAGACCGTAATACGGATATCATGCTCAAGGTGGCATTGTCTGAAAACGACATGCATCTGCCGACGATCACCAAACTTTTCCCGAACGCCAACTGGTACGAGCGTGAAACCTGGGAAATGTTCGGCATGACCTTTGACGGCCACCCGCACCTGACGCGCATCATGATGCCGCAGACCTGGACAGGCCACCCGCTGCGTAAAGACTACCCGGCACGTGCCACCGAATTCGATCCGTTTGAGCTGACCAAAGCCAAGCAGGATTTGGAGATGGAAGCGCTGACCTTCAAACCGGAAGACTGGGGCATGAAGCGCGGTACCGACAACGAGGACTTCATGTTCCTCAACCTCGGTCCGAACCACCCGTCTGCGCACGGTGCATTCCGTATTATTCTTCAGCTTGATGGCGAAGAGATTGTCGACTGCGTACCTGACATCGGTTACCACCACCGTGGTGCTGAGAAGATGGGCGAGCGTCAGTCCTGGCACAGCTACATTCCGTATACCGACCGTATTGAGTACCTCGGCGGCTGCGTCAACGAGATGCCATACGTGCTGGCCGTTGAGAAACTGGCGGGTATCGTTACGCCGGATCGCGTTAACGTGATTCGCGTCATGCTGTCAGAGCTATTCCGTATCAACAGCCACCTGCTGTATATCTCCACCTTCATTCAGGACGTCGGCGCGATGACCCCGGTCTTCTTCGCCTTTACCGACCGTCAGAAAATCTACGATCTGGTGGAAGCGATTACCGGTTTCCGTATGCACCCGGCCTGGTTCCGTATCGGCGGTGTGGCACACGATCTGCCGCGCGGCTGGGACCGTCTGCTTCGTGAATTCCTCGACTGGATGCCAAAACGTCTGGCCTCTTACGAGAAAGCCGCGCTGCGCAATACCATCCTGAAAGGCCGTTCCCAGGGCGTTGCTGCCTACGGCGCGAAAGAAGCGCTGGAGTGGGGGACGACAGGTGCAGGTCTGCGTGCGACCGGTATTGATTTCGACGTGCGTAAAGCCCGTCCTTACTCTGGCTATGAGAACTTCGACTTTGAAGTCCCGGTGGGCGGCGGTGTTTCCGACTGCTACACCCGCGTGATGCTGAAAGTAGAAGAGCTGCGCCAGAGTCTGCGCATCCTTGAGCAGTGCCTCAACAACATGCCGGAAGGCCCGTTCAAGGCGGATCACCCGCTGACGACGCCGCCACCGAAAGAGCGCACGCTGCAACATATCGAAACCCTGATCACCCACTTCCTGCAGGTTTCCTGGGGTCCGGTCATGCCGGCGCAAGAATCCTTCCAGATGATTGAAGCGACCAAGGGTATTAACAGTTACTACCTGACCAGTGACGGCAGCACCATGAGCTACCGTACCCGCGTGCGTACGCCGAGCTTTGCGCACCTGCAGCAGATCCCGTCCGCCATCCGCGGCAGTCTGGTCTCCGACCTGATTGTGTATCTGGGTAGTATCGACTTTGTTATGTCAGATGTGGACCGCTAATTATGCACGAGAATCAACAACCACAAACCGAGGCTTTTGAGCTGAGTGAAGCAGAACGTGCCGCTATTGAGCACGAGATGCACCACTACGAAGACCCGCGTGCGGCGTCCATTGAAGCGCTGAAAATCGTACAGAAACAGCGTGGTTGGGTGCCGGATGGGGCGATCTATGAGATCGCGAAAGTGCTGGGTATTCCGGCAAGTGACGTAGAAGGCGTAGCCACGTTCTACAGCCAGATCTTCCGTCAGCCGGTAGGCCGCCATGTGATCCGCTACTGTGACAGCGTAGTCTGCCACATCACCGGTTATCAGGGCATTCAGGCTGCGATTGAGAAGAAGCTCAATATCAAGCCGGGCCAGACCACGTTCGATGGACGCTTTACTCTGCTGCCAACCTGCTGCCTGGGTAACTGCGACAAGGGGCCGACCATGATGATTGATGAGGACACTCACAGCCATCTGACGCCGGAAGCGATTCCTGACCTGCTGGAGCAGTACAAATGAAAACTGTAATTCGTACTGCTGAGACGCATCCGCTGACCTGGCGTCTGCGCGATGACAAACAGCCGGTATGGCTCGACGAATACCAGAGCAAAAACGGCTATGCCGGCGCGCGTAAAGCCCTTGGCGGCATGGCGCCGGACGACATCGTTAACGCGGTAAAAGAGTCTGGCCTGAAAGGGCGCGGCGGTGCGGGCTTCTCCACCGGTCTGAAGTGGAGCCTGATGCCAAAAGACGAATCCATGAACATCCGTTACCTGCTGTGTAACGCCGATGAAATGGAGCCGGGCACCTATAAAGACCGCCTGCTGATGGAACAACTGCCGCACCTGCTGGTGGAAGGCATGCTGATCTCCGCGTTTGCGCTGAAAGCGTACCGTGGCTACATCTTCCTGCGCGGTGAGTACATCGAAGCGGCGGAAAACCTGCGTCGTGCGATTGCCGAAGCCACCGAAGCGGGCCTGTTGGGTAAAAACATCCTGGGCACCGGGTTTGACTTCGAACTGTTCGTGCACACCGGCGCTGGGCGTTACATCTGCGGTGAAGAAACCGCGCTGATTAACTCCCTGGAAGGCCGCCGCGCGAACCCGCGTTCCAAGCCACCGTTCCCGGCAAGCTCCGGCGTATGGGGTAAACCGACCTGTGTAAACAACGTCGAAACCCTGTGTAACGTTCCGGCTATCCTCGCCAACGGCGTGGAGTGGTATCAGGGCATCTCCTCAAGCAAAGATGCCGGTACCAAGCTGATGGGCTTCTCCGGTCGCGTTAAAAATCCTGGCGTCTGGGAACTGCCGTTCGGTACTACCGCACGTGAAATTCTTGAAGACTACGCGGGCGGCATGCGCGATGGCCTGAAATTCAAAGCCTGGCAGCCGGGTGGGGCAGGGACTGACTTCCTGACCGAAGCCCACCTTGACCTGCCGATGGAATTCGAAAGCATTGGTAAAGCAGGCAGCCGTCTGGGTACGGCGCTGGCGATGGCCGTCGACCACGAGATCGGCATGGTCTCGCTGGTGCGTAACCTGGAAGAGTTCTTCGCCCGCGAGTCCTGCGGCTGGTGTACACCGTGCCGTGATGGTCTGCCGTGGAGCGTGAAGATCCTGCGTGCAATCGAACGTGGCGAAGGCCAGCCTGGGGATATCGAGACGCTTGAGCAACTGTGTCGATTCTTAGGCCCGGGTAAAACCTTCTGTGCCCACGCACCGGGTGCCGTCGAACCTCTGCAGAGCGCGATCAAATATTTCCGCGACGAGTTCGAAGCAGGCATCAAGCAGCCGTTCAGCAATACCCATGCAATCAATGGGATTCAGCCGAACCTGCTTAAAGCGCGCTGGTAACGACAAGAATTTTGATTAACGCTCGGTTTCGACCGAGCCAACTGGAAGCATGCTAATGGCTACGATTCATGTAGACGGCAAAGAATACGAAGTCAACGGGGCGGACAACCTGCTGGAAGCTTGTCTGTCTCTTGGCCTCGATATTCCGTACTTTTGCTGGCATCCGGCGCTGGGCAGCGTCGGTGCTTGCCGCCAGTGTGCGGTGAAGCAATATCAAAACGCGGAAGACACGCGTGGTCGCCTGGTGATGTCCTGTATGACGCCAGCCACCGAAGGCACCTTTATTTCGATTGATGACGAAGAAGCCAAACAGTTCCGCGAAAGCGTGGTGGAGTGGTTGATGACCAACCACCCACACGACTGTCCGGTTTGTGAAGAGGGCGGTAACTGCCACCTTCAGGATATGACCGTGATGACCGGTCACAGCTTCCGTCGCTATCGCTTTACCAAGCGTACCCACCGTAACCAGGACCTGGGGCCGTTCATCTCTCACGAAATGAACCGCTGCATCGCCTGCTACCGCTGCGTGCGTTACTACAAAGACTATGCAGACGGTCAGGATCTGGGCGTGTATGGCGCGCATGACAACGTCTACTTCGGTCGTCCGGAAGACGGCGTGCTGGAGAGCGAATTCTCCGGTAACCTGGTAGAAATCTGCCCGACCGGCGTATTCACGGATAAAACCCACTCCGAGCGTTACAACCGTAAATGGGACATGCAGTTTGCGCCAAGCATCTGCCAGCAGTGTTCCCTCGGCTGTAACACCAGCCCGGGTGAGCGCTACGGCGAACTGCGCCGTATCGAAAACCGTTACAACGGTACCGTTAACCACTACTTCCTCTGCGACCGCGGTCGTTTCGGCTATGGCTATGTGAACCTGAAAGACCGTCCGCGTCAGCCGGTTCAGCGCCGTGGCGACGACTTCATTACCCTGAACGCTGAACAGGCGATGCAGGGCGCGGCAGATATTCTGCGCCAGTCGAAGAAAGTGATCGGTATCGGCTCCCCGCGCGCCAGCATCGAAAGCAACTTCGCGCTGCGCGAACTGGTCGGGGCGGAAAACTTCTATACCGGTATCGCCCAGGGCGAGCAGGAACGTCTGCAGCTGGTACTGAAAGTGCTGCGTGAAGGCGGTATTCATACCCCTGCGCTGCGCGAAATCGAATCCTATGATGCGGTCCTGGTGCTGGGTGAAGACCTGACCCAGACCGGTGCTCGCGCGGCTCTGGCGGTTCGTCAGGCGGTGAAGGGTAAAGCACGTGAAATGGCAGCGGCGCAAAAAGTGGCTGACTGGCAGATTGCGGCGATCCTGAACATCGGTCAGCGCGCGAAGCATCCTCTGTTTGTGACCAACGTCGACAACACCCGTCTGGACGACATCGCGGCGTGGACCTACTGCGCACCGGTTGAAGATCAGGCGCGCCTTGGCTTTGCCATTGCCCACGCGCTGGACAACAACTCACCGGCGGTAGAACTGGATCGCGACCTGCAGAACAAGGTTGACGTGATTGTTCAGGCCCTGGCCGGTGCGAAGAAACCGCTGATTATTTCCGGGACCAACGCCGGCAGCGCTGAGATCATTCAGGCGGCAGCCAACGTGGCCAAAGCCCTGAAAGGCCGCGGTGCTGACGTCGGCGTGACCATGATTGCCCGTGCGGTGAACAGCATTGGTCTGGGCATGATCGGCGGCGGCTCGCTGGAAGCTGCGTTAAGCGAACTGGAATCCGGTGCCGCTGACGCCGTGGTGGTGCTGGAAAACGACCTGCATCGTCATGCTTCTGCCGCTCGCGTTGACGCCGCGCTCTCCAAAGCGCCGCTGGTGATGGTCATTGACCATCAGCGCACCGCGATTATGGACAAAGCGCACCTGGTGCTCTCTGCGGCAAGCTTCGCAGAAAGCGACGGTACGGTTATTAACAACGAAGGCCGCGCCCAGCGTTTCTTCCAGGTTTATGACCCGGCTTACTACGACAGCAACACCGTGATGCTGGAGAGCTGGCGCTGGCTGCACTCCCTGCACAGCACCGTGCAGAGCCGTGAAGTGGACTGGACGCAGCTCGACCACGTTATCGACGCGGTGGTGGAAAAACTGCCTCAGCTGGCAGGCATTAAAGATGCCGCGCCTGAAGCAAGCTTCCGCATTCGCGGCCAGAAACTGGCGCGTGAACCGCACCGTTACAGCGGCCGTACTGCAATGCGCGCCAATATCAGCGTGCACGAACCGCGCCAGCCGCAGGATAAAGACACCATGTTCGCCTTCTCCATGGAAGGGAACAACCAGCCGTCTGCGCCGCGTTCGCAAATCCCGTTCGCATGGGCACCGGGCTGGAACTCCCCGCAGGCGTGGAACAAGTTCCAGGCTGAAGTGGGCGGCTCCCTGCGCCACGGCGATCCGGGCGTGCGTCTGATTGAAGCTTCCGAAACCGGTCTGGACTTCTTCAGCACCGTACCGGCGAGCTTCCAGGCGCAGGACGGTAGCTGGCGTATTGCGCCGTACTACCACCTGTTCGGTAGCGACGAGCTGTCCCAGCGTTCACCGGTCTTCCAGACCCGTATGCCGCAGCCGTACATCAAGCTCAACCCGGCGGATGCCGCGAAGCTTGGCGTTAACGCGGGCGCGAACATTGCCTTTAGCTATGACGGCCAGACAATCAGCCTGCCGCTGATTATCTCCGAAAGTCTGACAGCAGGGCAGGTCGGTCTGCCGATGGGTATGCCTGGCATCGCGCCGGTTCTGGCGGGTGCGCGTCTTGATAACCTGCAGGAGGCAAAAGCATGAGTTGGTTAACGCCGGATCTTATCGACATCCTGCTGAGCATTCTGAAAGCGGTTGTTATCCTGCTGGTGGTGGTCACCTGCGGCGCGTTCATGAGCTTTGGTGAACGTCGTCTGCTCGGTCTGTTCCAGAACCGTTACGGACCGAACCGCGTGGGCTGGGGTGGTTCACTCCAGCTGGTCGCGGACATGATCAAGATGTTCTTTAAAGAGGACTGGATCCCGCGCTTCTCGGATCGCGTGATCTTTACTCTGGCACCGATGATCGCTTTCACCTCGCTGCTGCTGGCGTTTGCTATCGTGCCGGTCAGCCCGACCTGGGTGGTCGCTGACCTGAACATCGGCATTCTGTTCTTCCTGATGATGGCAGGCCTCGCGGTTTACGCGGTCCTGTTCGCAGGCTGGTCCAGTAACAACAAATACTCGCTGCTGGGTGCGATGCGTGCTTCCGCGCAGACCCTGAGCTACGAAGTGTTCCTGGGTCTTTCCCTGATGGGCGTGGTGGCGCAGGCCGGTTCATTCAACATGACCGACATCGTCAACAACCAGGCCGACATCTGGAACGTTATTCCGCAGTTCTTTGGGTTTATCACCTTTGCCATCGCGGGCGTGGCCGTGTGTCACCGTCACCCGTTTGACCAGCCAGAAGCCGAACAGGAACTGGCCGACGGTTACCACATCGAATATTCCGGTATGAAATTCGGTCTGTTCTTCGTGGGCGAGTACATCGGTATTGTCACCATTTCCGCGTTGATGGTAACGCTGTTCTTCGGTGGCTGGCATGGCCCGTTCTTACCGCCGTTCATCTGGTTCGCGCTGAAAACCGCGTTCTTCATGATGATGTTCATTTTGATTCGCGCAGCGTTACCGCGTCCGCGTTATGACCAGGTAATGTCCTTCGGCTGGAAAGTGTGCCTGCCGCTGACGCTCGTCAACTTGTTGGTAACGGCGGCTGTCATTCTCTGGCAGCAGCCATAAGGGGCTATAGACCATGACCTTAAAAGAATTACTGGTAGGCTTCGGTACCCAGGTACGCAGTATCTGGATGATCGGCCTGCACGCGTTTGCCAAACGCGAAACCCGGATGTACCCGGAAGAGCCGGTATATCTGCCGCCGCGCTACCGTGGCCGTATCGTGCTGACGCGCGATCCGGACGGTTCCGAGCGCTGCGTTGCCTGTAACCTGTGTGCGGTTGCGTGTCCGGTAGGCTGTATCTCTCTGCAGAAAGCAGAGACGGTAGACGGCCGCTGGTACCCTGAGTTCTTCCGCATCAACTTCTCACGCTGCATCTTCTGCGGTCTGTGTGAAGAAGCGTGCCCAACCACGGCGATTCAGCTGACTCCAGACTTCGAGCTGGGTGAGTACAAGCGTCAGGACTTGGTGTACGAGAAAGAGGATCTGCTGATTTCCGGTCCGGGCAAATACCCGGAATATAACTTCTACCGGATGGCGGGTATGGCAATCGACGGCAAAGATAAAGGCGAAGCAGAGAACGAAGCTAAGCCTATCGACGTCAAGAGCCTGTTACCGTAAGGAGAGGGCAATGGAATTCGCTTTTTATATCTGTGGCCTTATCGCCATCCTGGCTACGCTGCGAGTGATCACGCACACCAATCCGGTGCATGCGCTGCTGTACTTAATCATCTCGCTGCTGGCCATTTCCGGGGTGTTCTTTGCACTGGGCGCGCACTTCGCCGGTGCGCTGGAAATCATCGTCTACGCCGGGGCCATTATGGTGCTGTTCGTGTTCGTGGTGATGATGCTGAACCTGGGCGGCTCTGAAATTGAGCAGGAACGTCAGTGGTTAAAACCGCAGGTGTGGATTGGCCCGGCAATTCTGTCGGCCATCATGCTGGTGGTGATCGTTTACGCCATTCTGGGTGTTAACGATCAGGGCATCGACGGCACGCCGATTGGCGCGAAAGAGGTCGGTATCACGCTCTTTGGCCCATACGTTCTGGCAGTGGAACTGGCCTCAATGCTGCTGCTGGCAGGTCTGGTTGTGGCTTTCCACGTTGGCCGCGAAGAGCGTGCTGGCGAGGTGCTGAGCAACCGCACTGACGACCGCGCGAAAAGAAAAACGGAGGAGCGCGCATGATCCCCTTAACACATGGACTGATCCTCGCTGCGATTTTATTCGTTCTGGGTCTGACCGGTCTGGTTATCCGCCGCAATCTGCTGTTTATGCTGATCGGGCTGGAAATCATGATTAACGCCTCCGCGCTGGCCTTCGTGGTCGCCGGAAGCTACTGGGGCCAGACCGATGGTCAGGTGATGTACATTCTCGCCATCAGCCTCGCGGCTGCCGAAGCGAGTATTGGCCTGGCGCTGTTGCTGCAGCTCCATCGTCGCCGCCAGAATCTGAACATCGATTCAGTAAGTGAGTTGCGTGGATGAACATGCTTGCCTTAACCATTATTTTTCCGCTGATTGGCTTCGTGCTGCTGGCGTTTTCTCGCGGCCGCTGGTCTGAGAATCTGTCTGCAACCGTCGGCATGGGCTCTGTTGGCCTGGCCGCGCTGGTGACAGCGTATGCGGGTATCGACTTCTTTAACAACGGGCGTCAGCCTTTCAGCGTGCCGCTGTGGACCTGGATGTCGGTCGGTGATTTCAACATCGGTTTCAACCTGGTGCTGGACGGCCTCTCGCTGACCATGCTTTCCGTGGTTACCGGCGTTGGCTTCCTGATCCACATGTTCGCCTCCTGGTATATGCGCGGTGAAGAGGGGTACTCCCGCTTCTTCGCCTACACCAACCTGTTTATCGCCAGCATGGTGGTTCTGGTCCTGGCCGATAACCTGCTGCTGATGTATCTGGGCTGGGAAGGCGTGGGTCTGTGTTCTTACCTGCTGATCGGTTTCTACTATACCGATCCGAAGAATGGCGCAGCGGCCATGAAAGCGTTCATCGTGACCCGCGTGGGTGACGTCTTCCTCGCTTTCGCGCTGTTCATTCTTTACAACGAACTGGGCACGCTGAACTTCCGCGAAATGGTGGAACTGGCGCCAGCGCACTTCGCCGCAGGCAATAACATGCTGTGGTGGGCAACGCTGATGCTGCTGGGTGGTGCCGTGGGTAAATCCGCGCAGCTGCCGCTGCAGACATGGCTGGCAGACGCGATGGCGGGTCCAACCCCTGTCTCCGCGCTGATCCACGCTGCGACCATGGTCACCGCCGGTGTCTACCTGATTGCGCGTACCCATGGCCTGTTCCTGATGACCCCGGAAATTCTGCATCTGGTAGGTATCGTCGGTGCGGTCACGCTGGTGCTGGCAGGCTTTGCCGCGCTGGTGCAGACCGACATCAAACGCGTTCTCGCGTACTCCACCATGAGCCAGATTGGTTACATGTTCCTGGCGCTGGGCGTTCAGGCGTGGGACGCAGCCATTTTCCACCTGATGACGCACGCGTTCTTTAAAGCGCTGCTGTTCCTCTCATCCGGTTCGGTGATCCTGGCCTGCCACCACGAGCAGAACATCTTCAAGATGGGCGGACTGCGTAAGTCCATCCCGCTGGTTTATGTCTGCTTCCTGGTGGGCGGCGCGGCGCTGGCGGCACTGCCGCTGATCACCGCGGGCTTCTTCAGTAAGGACGAAATCCTTGCGGGTGCCATGGCGAATGGTCATATCAATCTGATGGTTGCGGGTCTGGTCGGTGCGTTCATGACCTCCCTGTATACCTTCCGTATGATTTTCATCGTATTCCACGGTAAAGAACAAATTCACGCTCACGCAGGGAAGGGGATCACCCATCACCTGCCGCTGATTGTGCTGCTGGTACTGTCCACCTTCGTTGGCGCGATGATTGTGCCGCCGCTGCAGGGCGTACTGCCAGACACCACCGAGCTTGAGCACGGTCGCGTTCTGACGCTTGAAATCACCTCCGGTGTGGTCGCTATCGCGGGCATCCTGATCGCTGCATGGCTGTGGCTGGGCAAACGTACGCTGGTGACTGCCGTTGCCAACAGTGCGCCAGGCCGCCTGCTGGGCACCTGGTGGTACAACGCATGGGGCTTCGACTGGCTGTACGACATGATCTTCGTTAAGCCGTTCCTGGGCATTGCGTGGCTGGTGAAGCGCGACCCACTGAACAGCCTGATGAATATCCCGGCGATCCTCTCCCGCTTTGCAGGTAAAGGCCTGCTGTACAGCGAGAACGGTTACCTGCGCTGGTATGTGGCGTCCATGAGCATCGGTGCGGTTGTCGTGCTGGCGCTGCTGATGGTGTTGCGTTGATCGTTAAGTGAATTTTATTCGAATTCGTTGAAAATCAGGCCCCTGCTGGGGGCCTTAAAAAGGAATGTAAATCGCCATGTTACTACCCTGGCTAATATTAATTCCCTTCATCGGCGGCTTCCTGTGCTGGCAGACTGAACGCTTTGGCGTGAAGATGCCGCGCTGGATCGCGCTGATCACCATGGGATTGACGCTCGCGCTTGGCCTGCAACTGTGGTTGCAGGGCGGTTACTCACTGACCCAGTCTGCGGGCATTCCGCAGTGGCAGTCTGAGTTCATCCTGCCGTGGATCCCGCGTTTCGGCATTACGATCCACCTGGCGATTGACGGTCTGTCGCTGCTGATGGTGGTGCTGACCGGTCTGCTCGGCGTTCTGGCGGTACTCTGCTCCTGGCGTGAAATCGAAAAATACCAGGGCTTCTTCCACCTGAACCTGATGTGGATCCTGGGCGGCGTGATCGGCGTGTTCCTTGCTATCGACATGTTCCTGTTCTTCTTCTTCTGGGAGATGATGCTGGTGCCGATGTACTTCCTGATCGCGCTGTGGGGCCACAAGGCGTCCGACGGTAAAACGCGTATCACGGCGGCAACCAAGTTCTTCATCTATACCCAGGCGAGTGGTCTGGTGATGTTGATTGCCATTCTGGCGCTGGTGTTTGTTCACCATAACGCGACCGGAACCTGGACCTTCAACTACGAAGAACTGCTGAAGACGCCAATGTCCCACGGCGTTGAATACCTGCTGATGCTGGGCTTCTTCATCGCGTTCGCGGTGAAAATGCCGGTGGTTCCGCTGCACGGCTGGCTGCCAGACGCGCACTCTCAGGCACCAACGGCGGGTTCCGTTGACCTGGCGGGCATCTTGCTGAAAACGGCGGCCTACGGTCTGCTGCGTTTCGCTCTGCCGCTTTTCCCGAACGCCTCCGCAGAATTCGCACCGATTGCCATGTGGCTGGGTGTGATCGGTATCTTCTACGGTGCCTGGATGGCCTTCA